>CAZEDO010000030.1:18650-33959 GCA_964511085.1 uncultured Lentimicrobiaceae bacterium | reverse complement strand
CTCAAAAACCGATGAGCGAAAGTTCGTGCCGGTTCGATTCCGGCCTCGGGTACTGGTCAAAGCCTTGTTATTTGCAAGGCTTTTTGATTTATGTTCATTTAAATTTTTACAAACATTGCTAGTATTCCAAGTACAATTAGAACGCTTCCGGTAATACTTTTCTCATGATGCTCTATGAATTGGGAATTGAATGTATTTGCTCCTTTCATACCTAGATAAACGAGTAGAAGCATTACAACCACAGTTGTAACTATGTAAACTGCCGAAACTATAAAAATCCCTGTCCATCCTATTGTACCTGCCTGAAAGTAGAAGGCTTCTATTTCAATACAAGGAGTTAAAAACATTGTAAGACTTAAAGTTGACAGTATTGCAACCCACCTCGATTTGTTTTTCCACTTTTCAGTCAAGACCGGATTAATATGATGATGATGATAGTGGCTGCGAAAGTCAAGAATTAAATATACAATCCCTAACCCCATCAGTATTGACGGAGCTATTATTTCTGAGATTACAGAATAACTTGCTGATAGTTTATATCCTATCAGACCAACACCAATCCCGATAATGATGGTGCTCAGGGTATGGGCGCCCCCCGTAATGAAGGTTGCCCACAAAGTCTGATTTTGGGTCCATTTCTCCGTTTTTCCAACTGCAATCAATGGCAACCAATGATTGGGGATTAATGCGTGAATGAGGCTTAAAATAAGGCTTCCGATAAATACCTGGTACATGAGAATATTTTTTTTGTAAATGCTAATATGAATATTTTGATAGTATCCTGCGAATTATTTCTCAATTAGATAATATGTACCCCCGTTAACTTCACCTTCGTCGATCAACTTGAAATTTGTTTCAACGAATAATTTCCTCCATTGCCTTTTGGATGCAAGCATAAATGAAAGAACATTCAGTATTGCAAAAGACGACAGGTTCGGTGTCAATACGATCATGAGCATTCGTCCGCCGGGTTTGAGTATGCGGCGTATTTCTTTCAATGCATTCTTCTTTTGATCGCCCAGATGATCAATCATAAATGAACTCAGTGAGGCATCAAAAGTGTGATCGGCAAAACCTGTATTTGTGATGTCTCCCTGCACGATCTCCACCTGATCAGATATTCCTGTAAGTGCCAGGTTCTTTTCAAGGAGTGTATTCCCGCCACCATCAATATAATCTGAATTGAACAAGTCGAATGCTGTGATTTTTCCGCGATAAATCTTTGACAAGGCAACTGTTGAACGACCAGCTCCACATCCTGCATCTAAAATCCGTACGCTCCCCTCTTTAAATAAATTTACCCATGGCAGGGTAAGATAACTATTATGTTTGGGCGATCGGATTACAAGGTTACCAATGAAAAAGTTTATTGATATCAGAAATAAGAGAAATGCCAACAGTTGCAGGTTCTCAAACGAAAAATATACTGAAACAGCAGTAGCAAGAAAAACAACGGATACTACCCAGAAACCATTTTGCCAGCCAACACTCCATCCGGCATCAAATTTTTGTTCTCTCCTGTTTTTGTGTAAAAAATCTTTCATCCTGATTCTTATACTATCCGGCAGTACAACAACCACGGACAAAGATAGCACGAGCAGAATTGCGATATGAACCAGCACAACACCGATTGTAAATCCGGCAACCCATTTCAGTTCCGGCATAAGGATCAGGATTGCCATCGAGGCAATGATGCCGGTAATTGCTACAATTTTTGTATGACCCATAACAGATAACCAAGGTCGGTTTTTCATAACAAATTCCTCCATTATTAAAAATATGATGCTCCCCTTTGAGTTGTTCAAAGGGTGAATAGAACCTAAAAGAGGTTATGCAGGTTTGACAGGGATAAATATGTGGCGATGTATGCTTTCATAGGGTCTGGATGCCGGATTATGAGAATACTCTTCAAACCCATTAATATCAGCTATCTGGTAACCCGATTGATCTAACCACCCGTGCCTGAATGCTATCAGATAATTGAATTCATTTTGCAACATCCCCTTTAATGCAAATGTGGCGTATTTCCCTTCCGGAATTTCTACAACGCCAACATCTTTAATCACCGGAACATTCTCAGGCAATGAAATACAAGCCCTGAACCTGCATTTATCATATTCGGTAAAGAATGGCATATCCAGAAAAATGCCGACAAACCGGGTGTCGGTTGTAATAAGGTCGCGGGGTCCGGCCCAACGTGTCAAGGCTTTAAATGTGTTCGGGATAGCATCTTCATCTCCCAGATGAGATTCTATAAAAGCAACTTTCAAAGAACGAATTGTTTTAACTTCAATATCCAGCCCGGCTGTCAAACCTGTAACTTCTTCTCTGGTCATATTCAGGCTCCAAAATTCGGGAGGCTTCAGATCAAATAATTTGCTTTTATTGGGTTTCAATGTGCCAATCTTGCTTATTTCGTCAAATGAAAGATTGCGGAATGCTTCGGGTGTGGTATTGTAGTATTTCCTGAATGCCCTTATAAATGTTGAAGGAGAGGAAAACCCGCATTGAAAGGAGGCTTCTGTGATATTCAAATCCGGATAAAGTTTCAGGTAATGGGCTATACGTTCCATACGAAGTCTCATGATATAGTGTTTAGGGGATTCCCCGACATATTGCTTGAATATCTTTTGAAAATGAAACGGTGAGAAACAGGCAATCTCCGCTAGTTTTTCAAGCGGTAGATTTTCCGACAGATTCTCCTGAATAAAAGCCAATACCCTCCTTATTCTAAGAAAGTATTCCTTTTCCTTAAGATTTTCAGGAGGCTGATGCATTATTAATTTTATTGATCATAGTTGCTGTCTGAAGCAATATACAGGACATTTACCATTTTGCGATTTTATTTCCCTGCCATGATCCTGATATCTTTTAATTCCAATATCTTTTTATCGAAGCCATATTTAACACTGTTGATCATTGCCAGACCAAGTTCTTTTAATGTACCAAAATAACTTGGGAAGAACCTACGAGCTATCGGGTATAGCCATGAGATATATTTGTAAAAAGGCAATGCGTTTTTCAAGCCCTTTGTGGGAAGCATAAAGGAAGGGCGGAAGGCATATACTGCTTTGAACGGCAATTTCATCAGATCGTTTTCAGTCTTGCCCTTTACCCGAGCCCACATTATCCTGCCCTTTTCAGTACTGTCAGTGCCGGCACCTGAAATATAACAAAACATCATGTCCCTTTTCGGTTTGCTAAGCGTACTGGCCATATGCATTGTTAGCGTATAAGACAAACTGTAATATTCGGGTTCCTTCTTTCCGACTGATGATACCCCTGAGCAAAAGAAGCAGGCATTGTAACCAGTAAGTTGATCTTCAATTGGTGAAAGATCAAAGAAGTCGGCGTGAATAATCTCTTTTAGTTTTGGGTGGACCACTCCACAAGATCGCCGGGTGATAACCAGGACAGCTTCTATATCCGGATGTTGTAAACATTCGTGTAGAACACCTTCACCCACCATTCCTGTGGCACCGGTAATGATTACCCTGATTTTTTCACTTTCCACAATTCAATTTTTCAGAATATTATAAATTACTATAATTAAATAACTTAATCACTATCAAATGCTGATAAACGCCAGAGCCACAGACATAGAAAAGTCGTAACGATAAGACCCATCCAGTTAATCCATGTAGGAAGTGAAAAGCCACCTATTAATATTTCCACTCCTGTTATGAGACGAAGAAAATGAATCAAAGCAACAACTCCGAAGATGCTGCCTGCTATGCGAAGTCCCAACGTTTTTGAGTTCATAATTAAGCTTTAAGATTTTACTGAATAAAAGTACTACAACTTCAGTTGGAATTGACATGCTTCATTGAAGATGATTCGAAATCCAGTTATAAAAGAGAATAATATATACTCATCTTATCAAAAATATCTTTAAACAAATAAGCCTACTCTTAACTAAAAAAACATTTTCCTCAAAATACCTCCTGGGTGACAACGTTATTAATCTAACTCGTTAACTAAATAACTAAAACACCAAACTATGAAAAGAGTAAGTTTATTTATTCCGGTTCTTCTGATAGCAATGGCCTTGGGCTTCTTTGCGTGTAAGAAAGATTCATCCAGCAGTTCCTCTTCCAGTAATTCCACTTTAGGCTTCAAATTACAGGCACTTAATAAAAGCTATTCCTTGCCTGTTATTGCCAATGGGATGAAATCCACATCAGCTGTCACAGCTTCATTAACATGGGATACCGCAAGTATGATAGTCTCAAATATTAAATATGAGGCAGATCTGAAGAGTGTTATTTCCCACCACGACTCGCTAAAGATCGCATATGAGTGGAATGGTCCCCAGGAAGTAAACATGTTTGATTCCAATATCACTCTTGGCAATTTCACGCTTCAACCTGGGTACTATGACGAAATAGAATTAAAGGTAGAAGGCAATAAACAGGATGCTGGTAATAAACCCGTTTTCTATTTACATGGCCTTTATTCCGGGAACGATAGTACATCATGGCCTGTGATAGTCGCGGTTTATGAAAGCGTAATGTTCAAAACCGAAAAGGACAGTGTTGAAGTAACCTCTGCCGGCAACACAGCCTTCAACAGCATTATTCAACTGTATCTCGATCAGCTGATGGCAGATATACAGCCTTCCGCCCTTGATAATGCTACATTAACTAACGGTGCCATTGTTATTTCGAAAGATACCAATGTTGAACTATACAGAATAATCATGCGTAACCTGCGAATGAACCACCATTGCGAACACGGCAACGGGCACGGACATGGGCATGGGCACGGCAACGGGCACTAAAGAGTTCAAATTTGTTATAGTATAAGAATCGTAAAGAGCGGGATATCTTCCCGCTTTTTTTATCCGCTTCAATAATTAGTTTTCAATTTGTCAGCATAACAAGCGGTACCAGGCTCATCCATATTTGATTTTAATTTCCTCTTTCTTTTATTTCTCATATCATAGAATATGTTACTAACCTGATTCGAACAATTACTATCTTTAGAATTTCTTTAGAATTAATACGTTACTTTGAACCATGAAAATCCTTATTATCGAAGATGAAGTTGAATTGTTGCTTGCTATCGGCAATTATCTTACAAAAGAGAATTATATCTGCGAATTGGCAGAGAATTTTATAAAAGCTTCCGAAAAAACAGCTATTTACGAATACGATATAATCCTGTTGGATATTACCTTGCCTGATGGCAACGGACTTGATTTGCTTCAAACGATAAAAAAATACAATAGTAAAGCTGGAATTATTATTCTTTCGGCCAAAAACTCATTAGATGATAAAATAAGTGGTCTCGATCGGGGTGCTGATGATTATTTAACTAAACCGTTCCAGCTATCAGAGTTGAATTCACGGATAAAGGCTTTATTACGCCGCCGGAATTATGCCGGTTCTAACATGGTGATCTTTAAAGAAATTTCGATTAATACCGATAGCAAGAACGTCTCAATTAAGGACCAACAACTTATACTCACTAAAAAGGAGTATGATATACTTTTGTATTTAATTTTAAACAAAAACCGGGTGTTGACAAAAGAAGCTATTGCTGAACATCTTTGGAATGACAATATTGATCTGGCCAACACCTTCGATTTCATATACACTCATTTGAATAATATTCGTAAGAAAATAAAAGTTGCAGGTGGGGTCGATTATATCAAAACCCTTTATGGAATGGGATATAAATTTACCGACAAATGAAATTCTTAACAAAATTTAATCGCAATTATTTACTCCTTTTCAGCTGTATACTCATTGTGCTTTCTTTCTCAGGATATTTTATTCTGAAAGCAATTATTCTGGAGAACACAAAAGAGAGCCTTCTGTCGCAGGAAACACTCATCAAAAAACAAATTGCTGAAACAAATCACATCCCTTATCTTAAGCCAGTTATAGAGGTGACCCATGTAAACGGTCAAACCTCACAGCATCCTCAATTTAGAGAAATTACAATTATGAATGTGGCAGAAAACGAAGAGGAGGTATACATTGAATATTCCGATATCATTAACGTAAACAACATTTTTTATTTGCTAAAAATCAGAGCAGCCTCTTTAGAAAATGAAGACCTGGCTTTAAGCATAGCTGTAGCAATCTTTACTTTACTTTTGACTGCATTTGCAATTTCGTTTGTCATTACAAAAAGATTAAATAAAACCATCTGGAACAATTTTGAATATAATCTGAAAGAGATTGAGAATTTTGATTTGCGGGAGAACCAATTATTACAGTTTCGTTCATCAAACATTGATGAATTTGATCGTTTAAATACGGTTATTAAAAATCTAACCAATAAGCTGAAAAAAGATTTTCTCGCTTTGAAAGAATTTACAGAGAATGCTTCGCACGAAATTCAATCACCACTCACTATTGCATCTCTTAACCTCGAAGAAATCCTTCAGCAGGAATTAAACGAAGACTCCTTCCGGAAAGTAGTAACGGCAATAAATGCACTTAAACGCCTTTCCATACTTAACCAAAACCTCGTGCTACTTACAAAAATAGAAAATAATCAATTTTCAGCGAATGATTTTATCGTCTTAAATGAATTGATACAGCACAAGATTCAGGAATTCGAACTTTTATTTAAAGAAAGAAATATTCAGGTAAGCTATTCATCAGAATCAGATTTTCATGTAAAAATGAATATTTACCTTGCTGAAATACTCATAAACAACTTATTATCAAATGCAATAAATCACAATGTTGATAATGGCTCCATAAATATTACGATAAATCACGACGAGGTGGCCATTTGCAACACAGGTACTACAAGTGAGTTGAATAATGAAAATATCTTCAACCGTTTCGTTAAGGGGAATTCAAAATCTTATGGCCTGGGATTAGCCATCGTTAAACAGATTTGTAATACGCATTCTCTGGAGATTCAATATTCAAAGAATGATTTCCATTGTTTTACAATGAGTAAAAAAAATTGAAACACGTTAAATCATGCGCATTCTAATATTATTGATTTTAGTATTCCTGCTGGATACTTCGCAGGCTCAGAATCGAAGCCTGAATTTCTATTTCGAAAAAGCAAAAATATCAAGCCCATTAATTAACCAGGCCCGGAACGAAAATAAGATCGTTGGGCTCGACCTGGAGCAAATGAAAAGCGTCCTGCTTAAACCTGAAATAGATGTAGAGGCCAGCGTTTTATTTGCTCCAATAATTTCGCACGACAATAACAGGTTTAAGTTCCAGCCCGTTTCGGATGGTGCTTCCAGCTACATAGGCTATGATATGGCAGGGACTGATGGCGGCCAGTATCAATCGGTGATAGCCATCAAACAGCCTTTGTTTAACGGTTCCAGTTATAAATCATACTCAGATAAAGCAACAATTGGCCGTCAGATTAATGAGAACAGCATTTCATTAACCTCTCATGAATTGGAAAAAGTGGTTAGTCATCAATATATTCTTTGTATCAAAGCAAAAAAATCTGCTGATATTAGCATGGAACTACTTAAAGAATTTGAAGACCAGTTACCCATAATGCAAAAACTTGTGGAAGCAGCTATCTATAAAAAATCAGATTTGATGCTGATGCAGATTGAACTGGAGAACTATAAACTAAACTATGAAACTTCTCTTTCTGATTACAATAATAATCTTTACGATTTGAACCTCCTGTGCGGGATAAATGATACCATCTCCGTTGTTTTACAAGAGCCCGATATACAGATAAAAAGTAATAGATATGGTTCATCTCTATTTTTAACCTCCTTCTTTCTCGATAGTTTAAATATCAGTGCTGACCAGATTATCAGTGACACGAAATATCAGCCACAGATTAATTTCTTTGCCAATGCGGGCTTAAATGCAGTATATCTTCCAACTATTAACAGGTTAGGTTTCAGCACAGGATTGACTTTAAACTGGAATATCTTTGACGGAAACCAACAGAAAATACAAAAACAAAAATCGTATTTAAATATACTGAATGTTGATTTTGAAAAACAAAATTTTATTACTCAGCAGGAAATTAATATAAATACTATCCGCAGCCAGATTAGTTCACTGGAAAAAAGAATTATGCTTATAGAAAATCAACTGAATAAATATGATCAATTATTAAAAGTGTATCACATTCAGTTAATGCAAGGCGAAATTTCTGTAATAGATTATAAGAACATCATAAAAGATATAGCAGAAAAAAAACAAGAGAGGTTGATACTCGCTATGGAAAAGGAAGCATTAATCATTTCATTCAATTATTGGAACTTCTAAATATGTGATTATGAAATCATCAACAACATTATTTTTAATAACATTGTTCCCTATCCTTTTATTCTCATGCAGAAGCAATAAGACAGAAACGATGCCGAATACTTTCAGCCCGAAAGTTTCAGTAAAAACTACGTCAGTCACTATTGGCAACCTCGATGATGTTATCAGTTTAAATGGTAAATCAGTTTATCTGAAAAAAAATAATGTCATTTCCTCCATCCCGGGATACCTGAAAAAAGTTTATGTTCAATATGGAGACATGGTGCATAAAAATGACATCCTCTTTGAAATACAGACAAAGGAAAATAAAGCGTTGGAAAATTCAAACCTGGATCCGGAATTATCATCATCAAAAAATGGAATTATTAAAATATTAGCTCCTGCCGATGGTACAATAAGTGATTTGAATATTAATTCGTCCGGAATGTATATCGCTGAAGGCAGCCAACTTTGCACCATAGTTGAACACAACGAAATGATGGTGCAGGTAAATGTTCCTTATGAATATAATCAATGGATTAAAATTAACAAGGAATGTAAGATTGTTTTGCCTGACAGTACTTTCCTCGATGGTACTATTTATAAAATTATGCCATTAATAAATGAAACTTCACAAACACAGAATGTCCTCATCAAAGTCAGGAATATCCGCCCTGTTCCGGAAAATTTAAATGTTATTGTACAGATTATAAAATTAAGTCATCCAAGAGCTTTTTTAATCCCAAAGGAAGCATTATTGACCAACGAGATTCAGCAGGAGTTTTGGGTGATGAAAATTCAGAACGACAGCATTGCTATTAAAATACCTGTTAAAAAAGGATTTGAAAACGACCGGATGGTGGAAATTATTTCAAAAGATATTGCCGTAAATGATCCCGTAATAATTGAAGGTGCCTATGGTTTGCCTGACAGCACAGTTGTAAAAGTTGTAAAATAATATGGATAAGATATTTGTCCGGTTCAAAAGTCCGGTGGCAGTAATTTTGCTGCTAATTTTAATAGGTGGTGCGTTATCATATAACAATATGAAAACTTCGCTGTTCCCGAATGTCACTTTCCCGAAAATAAAGATAATTGCCAACAATGGAGAACAGCCGGTTGACAAGATGATGGTCTCTGTCACAAAACCTCTTGAAAATGCAATTAAGCAGGTGGAAAACCTGAAGCTCATCCGAAGCACAACCAGCATGGGTAGCTGTGAAATTTCAGCCTTCATGGACTGGGGTTCAGATATTGATTTAGACAAACAACAGGTTGAATCACGAATTGCCCAAATCAAGAATGCCTTGCCTTCCGATGTAGAAATCACTGTTGAGAAGATGAATCCTTCCATTTTACCGGTGATGGGATATTCACTTCAATCAGACATCAAAAACCAGGTAGAACTGAAACTGATAGCTGAATATACTGTGAAACCTTACTTTTCGCGTACCGAAGGAGTATCCGCTGTTGAGGTAATCGGAGGTAGGGAAAAAGAATACAGAATAATACCTGATCTGCAGAAATTAAAACTTCTAAAAATAAGTACACAGGATATTGCAAATGCTGTTCAACAAACCGGCTTCATCAAATCAAATGGTTTTACAATTGATTATAAACGACTTTACTTAACTGTAACCGATGCGACAATTTCGAATAAGGAACAACTCGAAAACCTTGTTTTATTTAATGATGCTACCCGGCAGATCAGGATTTCGGACATTGCATCAGTTGAAATTTCGGAACAAAATGAATATGTGAAAATCAAAGCCGATAGCCGGGATTTTCCTTTAATAGCTATTGTAAAACAGCCTAACAGCAACCTGGTTGAAGTAGCAACACAGGTATCAGCAAAAGCAGCAGAACTGAATCACCTTTTACCTAAAGGAGTACAATTGAAACCTTATTACAACCAGTCAGAGTTTGTACAAAACAGCATCAGCAGTATAATTGATGTTCTCTGGATCGGTTTATTATTGTCCATTGTAGTTGTAATTCTTTTTCTGCGTTCGTTCAAAGCCAGTTTTGTACTTTTAATTACCATTCCATTAACATTGGCACTCACCTTCATTGTACTGATCTCATTAGGGTCCGATTTCAATATTATGTCAATTGGCGCAATTGCAGCGGCTATTGGACTTATCATTGATGATGCAATAATAGTTGTTGAGCAAATACACCGCGCGCATGAGGCAAATCCAAAACTTAAGTCCAATGAACTTGTGGGGAAAGCCATCCATTTTCTATTCCCTGCTATGGTAAGTTCCTCTTTGAGCACCATTGTGATTCTCATTCCATTTGAATTAATGACAGGGGTTGCGGGAGCTTATTTTAAAATCCTTACCGAAACGATGATAATAACATTAGTTTGTTCATTTTTTATCACTTGGATAGGTTTACCAATTATTTACCTTCTATTTTCGAATGAAAAATCATTTAAGGAAACATCTAAGTCTTTTCACATCCCCAGGTACAATTGGGTTGAGTTTTTCATTAAAAAATCCTATATAAGTTTTGGTATTATTTTCTTTTTGATAATCAGCATATTCTTTATTGTGCCAAAATTACAGACCGGTTTCCTCCCGGACATGGACGAAGGTTCTATCGTATTGGATTATAATAGCCCGGCCGGAACATCTTTGGAAGAGACTGACCGGATGTTGAATGAAGTTGATAAAATTATTGAAGCAATCCCCGAAGTAAAAACCTATTCCCGACGAACAGGAACTCAGATGGGTTTCTTTATTACCGAGCCAAACAGGGGCGATTATTTAATTGAATTGCAGAAAAAAAGATCCAGAACAACTGATGAAGTTTCTGATGAAATCCGCAAAAAAGTGGAGAATGCCCTTCCCGCGCTTACTGTTGATTTTGGACAGGTAATCACCGATATGCTTGGCGATTTGATGAGCAGTGTCCAACCAATAGAGATAAAGATATTTGGTAACGATCATAACAAATTGCTTCAATTATCAAAACAAGTGGCTGATAGTGTTTCAACTGTAGTAGGAACTACTGACGTATTTGATGGAATTGTAATTGCAGGCCCCGTTATGAAAATTGTGCCTAAAGAAGGCAAGCTCAAACAGTTCGGACTAACTCCGGCACTATTGCAGGAACAGACAAATTCGTTTCTTGATGGCACTATTGTGGGAACAGTGCCCGAAAAAGAACAGCTAACTAATATCCGGATGATTTTTCCGGTAAATAATAAGACTCCGCTTCAGGAATTAAAGCAAACATCAATCTGTACTGCTTCAGGTGATTATTTTCCTTTAGCTGACTTAGCAGATTTTAGCATACAGAGTGGTGTTTCCGAAATTGAAAGAGAAGATCTTCAATCCATGGGAGTGGTAACTGCCAGGCTTGATAACCGGGATTTGGGAAGTGTGATGAAAGATATTCAACTTAAACTGAAGAGCATTAGCTTGCCTTCATCATATCAGATAATATATGGTGGCTCGTATGCCGAGCAGCAGAATTCTTTTGCTGAATTGCTAAAAATCCTGATCGCTGGCGGCTTGCTTGTATTTACAGTAGTTCTGTTTATGTTTAAAAACCTGAAATATTCACTGATAGTGCTCTTCATAAGCTTATTAGGAATTTCAGGAAGTATAATTGCATTGTTCCTTACCCGTACGCCTCTGAATGTTGGTAGTTATACCGGGTTGATCATGATAATTGGTATCATTGGTGAAAACTCAATCTTCACAATCCAACAGTATTTATCGGAATTGAAAAATGAAAAAAGTAATGCGCTTTTATTAGCAGTATCAGCTCGTCTGAGACCAAACTTAATGACAGCCTTAGGCGCAATTGTTGCGCTCTCTCCTCTTGCTCTCGGAATTGGAACAGGGGCTCAGATGCACCAGCCTTTGGCAATTGCAGTTATCGGAGGATTTATTATCGCATTACCGTTATTATTGATCGTGCTGCCTGGCTTACTTAAGATGTTTACTAAAATTGCTGATGATAAAATCCTTTAACCTCTGCACGAATTTTGATCTGATCGGAAAATACTGCTTTGTCTTGTTCTCTCTTGTCCTCCCACTCTTTGTTGTTGCACAGACAGATACTATATTGGGTCCAAAATGTTCAATTTTGGAGAATTTTGCATTACAAGGTACATACCAGAGCGGACATGTTTTTGCAACAAATAAATTTCTGAGAGGCGTAAATTCTGAATCAGCAAAGATCAATGCATTTCAGGCATTTTCTTTTAAAATGTCACGCCAAACTACCGGGAAATATAAATGGGAACAGCTTTATAAATACCCACAATATGGTGTTGGTATATATGTAGTGGACTTTTTTCATCATAAAGAAATTGGTGTTCCGATTGCTGTGTTTGGATTTTTTAATGCTCCCTTTCTGCGATGGAACAAACTGCTTTTTAACTACGAAATCGGATTTGGGGCCACCTTTAACTGGAAAGCATTTAACCCTGTTACAAATCATTACAATGTGGCTATCGGGGCTGGTGAATCTTTCCTTGTTGATGCAGGATTAAATCTTCAATACCTTATCACGAAGAGAATTGAATTAGTATCGGGATTTAGCCTCACTCATTTTTCAAATGGTGCGCTAAAAAAACCCAATTTTGGCATTAATACACTGGCGCCTAAACTCAGTATTAAGTACAATTTCTACAATAAGCCACATCTTCTAAAACAAAATATTTCCGAATACACTGATAAGTATGAATGGCTTATTTCTGCTTATGGTGGACTTAAGAATATGATTTTCGATTCATTAAATGTAGCTTTACTCGAAAAATATGAAGGTGTAAATTTCCCTGTTTTTGGACTTTCTACAGTTGTAAACCGGCAGATTAATTACAAATCAAAAATCGGAATTGGAATTACTCTATCCTATAATGGTGCCATTAATGCACAGGCATCAATAGAAGCTAATGAATTGGAAACAGCCCGGGGCAAATTCAGCGACAAAATTCTTCTAAGCATTTATCCTTCATACGAACTTGTTGTTAACAGGATGTCAATTACACTGCAACCTGCGTTTTACCTATACCGGAAGAAGTTGTACAATCAATCACCTGTTTTTCATCAAAGGATAGGATTAAAGTATCATATCACCAATCAAATTTTTGCAGGTATTACACTTGTAGATTACAAATTTCATGTGTCGGACTTTATTGAATGGTACGTTGGCTATCGAATAAAATGGAACTGATTCAATTTCTAAATTCATATTAGATTAGAAAAGATTTACTTCACAAATCCATATTGTATCAATTTAGCATTTTCATCCTGCAACAATCCAATTCCGGGGGCATAAACTTTATACTCTTTATCACCTGGTTCAAGAGGAGTCGTCTCCTGTGTACGTAAGCAGTTAGTATAAGTTCCTGCAGGTACTTTATAAGTTTCACCTATACTCATGATTTCAATTCTGTCCATAGCTACATCCGGGGCAATTTCCGTGAAATAGCGCGAACCAAGTAAAACAAGTCCGGGCATATCAACTCCTGGTTTGTTTTTCTCACCTGCAATCCATGCGCCGGGATGACCATCAAGTTTACCGTTTTTGAATTCATCAACATCTTCACCAAAATAATAAACACTTGCGGTTTGCTTGCAAAAAGCAAAATAATTCCTTGAAATTTCTGTCACAATGCCGTTTACAGCTTCTTTTTCTTCAATCACCCTGGTTTCTATATTACCAATCTTTTTAATCTCTTTTAGCACAGTAACAACAAGGGTTACCGAGTCTTTCCCATCAACCCCTGCATATGACATTTGGTAGCCAGGCTCAAGTATGAAATATGTATTTCTTCCACGTGTCAGAAAAGTGCAGCTATCCGCCATCAGAACATCTGTAAATGGTTTTGGATTGTCGTTAGTGGGTTGTTGCGCTGAACTACTGAATGAGGCACCAGCAAACAGAAGCAACGACAGCGAAAGTGTTTTCATGTTTTTCATATAGTTTGAATTTAATTTGTTCTGACAAAAATATAATATGATTCTAAAGAAATTCTTAAGATGGCGACTTATTTTAGTTTCTTTAGAATCTCTTAAGATTTGCGTTGTAAGTTTGTATATTCATTTCGCTTTTTTTACTACAACACTTTAAAACAAGACTATAATAAAATGAAATACTTTAATTTTCTGTTGTTCATACTCTTGTTAAACCTTACGGTTAAAGCACAAAAAGATGAAGATGAAATGGCTAAAGGTCCTATTGTGGTCACAAAGGTAGTGCTTGAGGCCTTTCTTAAATCATATCCGGGAATTACAAATGCAACATGGAATTACGGTGATGGAGATTACGAGGTGTTTTTCACTATGAATGGAGTTGATATGACCGTTGACTATAATATTTACGGACAGTGCGAAGAAACTGAAACTGAAATAAAAACAGGAGAGCTTCCTCAAATTGCAATCGACTACCTCTGTAAAAATTATAGCAGTTTTGTTCTTACAAGTGCATCTAAAATTGTGACTGCGAATTACGATGTAGCCTATGTAGCTCAAATCGGTAAGAAAGGTAAATTCTGGGACATAACATTCGCTTCGGATGGAAAATTTCTGAAAGAAGAAGAATCGGATTGAATCTGATTAAATTTTATCACTAACAAACGCCAATCGTCATTTCCATATAGAAACCATCCTTATGTTTAAAATGAGACTACTTCTTATTTCAGTTCTTATTTTTCTTTCTGGAAGAATATTTGCACAAGTCAATGTAGCTGATTCAGCAAATAAAAATCCTTACCTTCTAAAAGTATATATCGATGGCATTCCTGATTGGCTGAATTATGTAAAAGTTAAACTCTGGTACGCCGACTATGTCCGCGATCCTGCGCTTGCCCAGGTTCAGGTGATAATCTCATTGCAGCCTACCGTATCAGGAGGCAAAGAATATCACTTGTTTTTTCTTGGCCGGCAAAACTTCAATGGAAAGAATGACACACTTTCTTATACTGCCCCGATAGAAAATACAAACCGACAAACCCGCGATGATTTAACCAATGTGATTGCAATGGGTTTGATGCCTTACTTTTCGTTAAATAATCAACATAAGTTTTTCACCTTTAATTACAACGATGTTCAGCAACAGATTAAAAAATCAAGTGACAAGT
>CAZEDO010000030.1:0-18550 GCA_964511085.1 uncultured Lentimicrobiaceae bacterium | reverse complement strand
TTCACCTTTAATTACAACGATGTTCAGCAACAGATTAAAAAATCAAGTGACAAGTGGAAGTTTTGGGTCTTCACAGTCGGGGCAACTCCTGATTTGAAAGTCGATGCAGGAGGAACATCATTAGCAGGCTCCGCCTTATTAAGTGCCGCCCATGTTACCGATGCATGGAAATTCCGTTTATTATCTGATGTAATAATGGATTACAGTAAATTTACGACAGACACAATAAATTATGCAAGTACTGAGCTTATCATGCATACGAACGCATTAATAGTTAAAAGTATAAATGAACATTGGTCTTGTGGCGGAGAAGCAGGATATTATTCTTCTTCCTTCAACAATATAAGTAGTCAGTTTTATTTAGCGCCTGGAATTGAATACGATATTTTTCCTTATTCTGAATCTATTAATCATATCCTCACGCTTAAATACCGGATTAAACCGCAGTACAATTTTTACTCAGATACAACAATATATTATAAAGAGCATGAGATTCTCCTGAACCAGGTTTTAGATGCAACCTATACCCGTATCGAGAAATGGGGAAATTTTTCTAACACATTCACCGCTACTCATTTTCTGAATCATCCAGACCAGTTTCGGTTCGACATATCCAGTCAAATGGATATACGCCTTGCACAGGGTCTGTTTTTGAATTTTATCGGTAACTTTTCTTTTATCAAAAATCAACGTTCATTGAGCAATACAGGATTAACTCCGGAAGAAATAATTTTACAGCACAAAGAAATTTTAACGAATTACAGTTATGGTTTGCAGATCGGAATCACTTATACCTTTGGCGCTATTTTTAATAATATTGTTAACCCCCGTTACGAAAGCGGAATTACTATTGATCCTGAAGTTGCTGATATTTTAGGTAATTAATCTGTATATTGTTAAGCGGAAGTAAAAAACAGCCGATTTGATTGAATAATATACTTTCTGCCCGATAAATTGAATTAATTTCAACTTTAAAATTCCTTTAGATTCCCCATCTATATTTGCAGCATTATTAACAAATAAAAGTTTTGACAAATGAAAAATTTAGTTCTAATTTTTGTCGCTGCCAGCTTTATCAGTTTAGCTGCTTGTGCACAAGGTGGTAAAGATTTGCCTGCAAAGGTAAAAACTGCGTTTGACCAGAAATTCCCTGGAGCCCAGAAAATAAAATGGGGAAAGGAAAATGCTACCGAATGGGAAGCTGAGTTTAAAATGAATGAAAAAAATTACTCAGCTAATTACACCGTCGATGGAAAGTGGATGGAAAGTGAATACGAAATAAGTGTAAATGAAATCCCGGTAGCAGTTGCAACAACTTTAGGTAAAGAATTTCCGGGTTACAAACTTCTTGTTTCAGAAGTCTCTGAAACCGTTAAAGGAAAAGTGTATGAATTTGATATCAAAATCGGTAATAAAAAGAAAGAGGTTGCTTTAAATCCTGATGGAACTCTTGTTAAAAAAGAAGCTGTCAAAAAATAATAGGAAGAGAAATACTAACCAATTCCTGACTTTTTCTTCGAAAACGTTCATGGTTCATCCCGACCATGAACGTTTTCATGTCATTTTGAATTTCAATCTTTCTTATGAATTGAAATTATCTGGCTAATGAAGCATTAAATCATTGTTGACTATCTATAGCTAGCAATTTCGGTATACCAATTTGTCAGCATAATTAAATCACAATAAACCGTAAGTGAAATACTCATTAACCTAACTTTTTCCACATGAAGTCATTCAAGAACTTTTTGAAAATTCTTCCTTTACTACTTATGATAGTGGTGCTTTATGCAAATTCTGCTGCCCAAACCATTACAATCAGCGGCTACATTCAGGATGCAAAAACCAAGGAGTCTTTAATTGGGGCCAGCCTGTTTTCCACTAACACCAAGAAAGGGACAACCAGCAATGTGTATGGTTTCTACTCCTTAACACTAGCTAAATCTGATACAATAGGCCTGATAATATCTTACATAGGCTATCAGCCCCAAGTGAGAAAACTAACCATAAAAGAAAATCTGAGGTTAGATATCCTGCTAATACCAAATACATCAGAATTGGGGGAAGTCGTAATTTCAGCAGAACGTAATGATAACAACATTAACAAAGCACAAATGGGGGTCATAAATGTGCCTATGCACGCCATTACTTCATTACCAGTTCTGGCGGGAGAAAGGGATATTCTCAAAGTCATTCAATTTTTGCCGGGTGTTCAAGCAGGCCAGGAAGGAACAACAGGTTACTTTGTCCGTGGAGGTAATATTGACCAGAACCTTGTGCAATTGGATGAAGCTACGATCTACAATCCTAATCACTTGTTTGGCCTATTCAGCACTTTTAATATTAACGCTGTTAAAAGTGTTACGCTCACAAAGGGTGGGTTTCCCGCCAGCTATGGAGGCCGTCTAAGTTCAGTAATGGATATTACAATGAAGGACGGAAACAAAGAAAACTACCAGGTGGAAGGTGGCATTGGCCTGCTTTCGACAAATCTAACCTTACAAGGACCGTTGGAAAAGGGGAAGTCGTCATTTATCCTGTCAGGACGTCGCAGTTACATTGACCTCCTGGCAAAACCATTTATACCATCAGGCATCAATGGTACAACTTACTATTTATATGATTTTAACGCAAAACTGAATTATGAATTAAGCAAAAACGACCACTTGTTTGTAAGTTATTTTACAGGCAAAGATTATGCAATTTATACAGGAGCAAGTAGTTTAAATTTCAACATCGATTTCGGTAATACAACAAGTACTGTCAGGTGGAATCACCTTTTCGGCAATAAATTATTCAGTAACGCTTCATTTATTTTTAATAATTATCATCTTGGTTTAGCTACTACCCAGGGCAAATATTATTCATTGCTTTATACAGGTATTAAGGATTTTACCGGCAAAAGCGATATTACTTATATGCCGGGGCCAAATCATGAAGTTAAAATTGGTTTTAGTTATACGTATCATACGCTATATCCCGGAGCAGTTTCGGCTAAAATTCCTAAAAAGGGAAATCGTATTGATTTGAATAAAGACAGCATTCCACAAAAATATTCAAATGAAGCGGCATTTTATATTAGTGATGAGTTAAAATTGGATGACTTGTTCAGTGTTAATTATGGCATACGAGTTCCTGTCTTCAGCTCCGGGGGAAAAACTTACTCATTTGTCGAGCCTCGTTTTACAGCTAAATTCACTATCAACGAAACAACTTCTATCAAAGCAGCCTATACACAAATGAATCAGTTTGTTCATCTGGTTCCGAATAGTACTGCTTCTTTGCCCACTGATATCTGGCTTACCAGTAACAATAAAATAAAACCTCAGAAAAGCACACAATATGCCTTAGGGTATTTCCGGAATTTTGAAAACAACAGGATCGAAACCAGTATAGAAGTGTATTTTAAAACGATGGATAACCAGGTGCTTTTTAAAGAAGGGACGCAGATCGTACTACATACAAATTTGGATGATGTGTTAACGTTTGGTAAAGGTAAATCCTATGGTATTGAATTTTTTGTAAAAAAGAATTTCGGCAAAATCTCTGGCTGGGCAAGTTATACACTCTCAAAAACAACCCAGATTTTTCCTGATTTGAACTTTGGAAAGGAATTCCCTTTTACCTACGACAGGAGGCATAATCTATCTCTCACTGCTAGTTACCTGCTTTCCAAATACTGGACTGCTTCTGCCGATTTTACTTATTATACGGGCATCGCTTTTACGCTTCCGGCAGGCAAAACATTTGTTGCTGAAGACGGTTCTCTTTACGATGGGATTTATTATGATTATACAAGCCGCAATAATTCACGTTTACATTCTTATCATCGGCTTGATGTCAGTTTTTCAAACAAAAAACAAGTAAAAATCTGGGGCAAATATTATGAAAGAGAGATAGTAATAGGAGCATATAATGTTTATAGCCGTCAAAATGCTTATTTTGTTTATCTTACTACTGACCCGATAACTAAACAACCGCAGGCAAAACAGGTTTCACTCCTGCCGATAATACCAAGTATTTCATTCAATTTCAAATTCTAGCTGTAAATAGACCGCAAAATGAAAAAAATAATAATCCTGATTTCATTCTGCATCCTTGTTATAACAGGGTGTCAAAAAGATATAACCATTCCGCAACCTCAATATGATAGCAGGGTAAGCATTCAATGTGGCCTGGAAGTAGGAATTGCTCCAAAAGTTTACTTCTACAAAACACTTCCTTACTTTGAGGTGGCCAATTTAAGTCAACTCTTTGTCAGGGGGGCAACTGTTAAAATAAGCAATTTAAATGCCACTGACAGTCTTACTATTGATAGTGCCTATAATTTTCTGAAATGTGAGTACGAATACTTCTACCATGGGCAAATTCCTATCGAACCCAATACAAATTATCAGTTAACTATTCTTAACGGAAAGGTAACATACAAGGCATCAACCATCACAAACCTTTCAGCTGTGACTATTGATAGTGTCAGTTATGTAAAAGTATTTAAAGATATTTATGGCGAACACGAAGGCGTTGTTCCCTATTTTCATGATTTACCCAACCAGACAAATTATTACCGATATGAAATGGCCCGCAATGTAGATACAACCATGAAATACCGCGAAGGCAAAATTAACAGCCCTTGCATCGGCGGCAATACGGTTACAATATTGGAAATAGGCAGAAGCGTATATAATGATTTAAATAGCAGTGGAGAACAAATGAATCTGGTAATCGAGCCAGCTTATTCACATAAGTCAGGCCTCCCTGGTACTGTTCGAATTCAATCTATTGATAAATCAACTTATGAATTTTACGACCAACTGGACCGGCAAAAACTGGCACAGTTAAATCCTTTTGTTGAACCGGTATTTCTGACTGACGGTCAGTTCGGCAAGAAAGCAATAGGGTATTTTGGAAGTATTGTGCGCAGCCAACCTGTACTTTTTATTTTTCCTGAATAGATGACTGATTTAAGGTTTCAAGAACTGATTTAGCTACCTTTGTCATTCTAAACAGAATAATGATTTACCTGACTTATTACCTTCTTTTTATTTATTGAAGTTCAAGGAAATTAATCAATTAACTTAATTTGAAATATGAAAAAAATGAAATTTATCTTGAGTTTTGCCGCATTAATAATTTGCAGCTTATCATTATCAGCTCAGTCAAATTATGCACCCGCAAAAAAAATTCATGTGGATGGCGATGGCGGCTGGGATTATATAAGTGTTGACGAAGCAAACGGCAGAATTTTTGTATCGCATTCAATGGTTGCACAAGCCATTGATATAAAAACAGGCAAAATAGCTGGCACTATTCCGGATACAAAAGGCATCCACGGTATAGCAATAGCATCTGACTTAAACAAAGGATTCACGAGCAATGGCCGCGATTCATCGGTAACTGTTTTTAATCTCAAAACTTTAGCAGTAATAACAAAAATAAGTGGTACAGGCCGAAATCCGGATGCTATCCTTTACGATCCTTTCTCACAAAAAATATTTACATTTAACGGCAGAAGCTCTAATATCACAGTAATTGATGCCAAGGAGAACATTGTGATAGCTACAATTCCTCTTGATGGGAAGCCGGAGTTTTCTGTAACTGATGGAAAAGGCAAAATCTTTGTGAATATTGAGGATAAGAGTTGTATCAATGTGATCAACAGCACTACTTTAAAAGTGGTGCAGCGCTGGCCGATAGCCCCTGGCGCAGAACCCAGCGGCCTTGCCTTTGACGCTCAAACCCATCGTTTATTCAGTGTTTGCAGCAATAAACTTATGGTAATTACTGATTCCGAATCAGGGAAAGTAATTGCTTCGCTGCCAATTGGCGATCGCTGCGATGGTGTTGCATTTGACCCCGCCAACAAACGAGCCTATAGCTCAAACGGAGAAGGTACAATAACTGTAGTTCAGGAAATCGACAAAGATAATTTTAAAGTTTTGGAAACGATACCAACGCAAGCTGGTGCCAGAACTATTACACTTGACAAGGCTACACATCATTTATATTTGCCAACTGCTGAATATGAATCTTTACCAACTGCTGAAAACCGTCGCCCCCCGCTGAAGCCCAATTCATTTGTAATTCTTGACATCGAAACACTTAAATGATAATTTTCCGAAAGTCAGGATTTCATGTTCTCTCCGGCTAAATTCAAATAAACCCGTTTGCATATTAATCTCTTATTTTTGCAACAACAGGAAGGACAATCATCTCAAAGTTTCTTACAGGCAGGTTCTGAAATGCGGATAAAATCAGGTATATGCCAAAATAATGAAAATGGTCCATTGCTGATGATAGCAGTATATTTTGCTTCTAAATAAGCAGTACTATTGCATTTTTTTATCAAATTTAAATTATCAGGATTTTAATTCACCAATATCTTAAAGGAACGTATAACATACTTTAAATGACATATTTTAAATCAATAGTTGCATCGCTTTTACTTGTTTTCATTACATGTCAGAGCGCCTTCCCTCAGATAAAAATATTATTTGATGCTACCAAAGCGGAAACAGCCGGAAATGCTGACTGGGTAATTGATGCCAACCAACACAATTTAGGATGGAATCCTAATGCTGAACTAAATGGAGGGGATGAATCCAATGCACAACAATTTCCAAGCCCTGCACAAAATGGTATAAATAGTTCTACTTCTGAAACATACTGGCAAGGCGGCATATCCAACTGGGGCATTGATTGTGTAAAGCAAGGTTACTCAGTTGAATCCCTCCCCTACAATGGAATCATCACTTATAACAATTCAGGTAATCCTCCGGATCTTTCAAAATATCAGCTTTTTGTGGTTTGCTAGCCCAACATTTTATTTACATCATCAGAAAAAACAGCTATAATCAATTACGTTAAAAATGGCGGAAGCCTGTTTATGGTTTCGGATCATGATCAAAGTGACAGGAACGGAGATGGGTATGATTCACCGACAATCTGGAATAATTTATTAGAAGGGAGTAATTTTGGTTTAACTTTTAATCTGAATAACTATAGTCAGACTTCAACAAGTATTATTACTGACCCTGCCGATAGTGTGATTAACGGACCCTATGGCCATGTTACACAAGTATTATGGTCAAACGGCACTGACATGACCATTGATCCCGCGCTAAACCCAACATTAAAAGGAGTTGTTTTCAAAAATGGATATCTCGGTAATAACACAAAAATAATGTTTGCATATGGGAGATGCGGTAGAGGAAAAATTGCTGCAATGGGCGATAGTTCTCCAGCTGACGATGGCACCGGTGATGACAACGACAACCTATACAATGGTTATACTTCAGATGCAAATGGAAATCATCAGAAACTGATTATGAATGCTACAATATGGCTTTTAGCTGCAAGCATTCCTTCTGCAGTGACTTTGGTACAAAATAATAATCTTCTGCAGCTGGTCTATTTTGATAATGCACTCCATGTCAATCAAAAGAGGAATTTAGAAATTACTCTTTCTGTTGTTAATGAGAACGGACAAACAATTCTGCATAAAGAATTAAACATTGATAATGACGTTATTGATCTGTCCTATTTGAAGAAAGGAATCTATCTGGCGAATGCAATTGATTCTAATGGATCCCGGGCAGCTATAAAAATCATAAAGTTTTAAAATATCTGTCAATTTTGCCAGAAGAGATTCCCAAACACATTTGAAATGGTATCCATATTTAAGCAAGTAATACTTTAACCATAATTTGGAAATGAATATTCAAATGAGTTTATAGTCTCAGTCTGAGTTATTTATTTATTTTGCGAATCTGCCCTGTAGCTATAAATATCTTTAATAACAAAATTTGAAGTTTATTGAGAGAAATCATAGGCTACAATCATTTAATCACTAAAGCATATCTGGTAATAAAATATTTATTCATGATAGGATCTGTTCTGTTCTTATATCCTTATTATCGTCTCAGAAGGCCCGTTGGGATTATAATCTGTTTACTTCTTTGCATATTCACGTTACAAGCTCAAAATGAGAAAAGTGCTTCGAAAAAAATTTCAGGAAAAATCAGCGACTCAATATCAGGGCGGCCTGTTGAATATGCAACAATAAGCTTATTTACACAACCTGACAATAAATTGGTTAATGGAACTACATCTGACAACAAGGGTGTATTCAAATTAACAGATGTTTCGATTGGCACTTATAAGATTATAATAGATTTTATTGGATATAAGAGAAGCGAAAAAAATAATATTGTGATAAGTAAGGAATACCCCGAGGCCTTTCTGGGAAATATTAAAATATCAAGCAAACAAACAACACTAAAGGAGGTAACAGTTACGGGAGAAAAAAATCTCATCGTAAACAAAATTGATAAGATGGTTTATCTTGCGGAAAAAGATATATCCTCTCAAAGCGGCGTTGCATCAGATGTATTGAAAAAAGTGCCGCAGGTTTCGGTGGATGTTGATGGAAATGTAGAATTGCAAGGAAATTCAAACATCAGATTCTTAATTAACGGGAAACCTTCCATCCTGTTTGGAAGTAATATAGCCGATGTATTGCAATCAATCCCGGCAAGCCAGATACAAAGTATAGAAGTAATTACCAGCCCGGGTGCAAAATACGACGCTGAAGGAACCGGTGGCATAATAAATGTCATATTAAAAAAGAATAATGCCCGTGGAATTAACGGCAATATATCATTATCAGCTGGTACGCGTCTGGAGAATGGTTCAATTAACCTGAATGCCCGTAATGCGCATTTTGGCGCTAACGCTTTCTTCAGCGGGAACGCTCAGTTAGCTTCTGCAACACTAAATTCAATGGACCGTTCATCAAACGATACATCAACTGCTTCGCGGTTGCTTCAGACAGGCAAAAGCGATTTCAGCAGAAATGGTTTTCAGTCGGGAGTAGGTTTTGTTTGGGATATTACGCCAAAAGATAATATAACGGGAACTTTGGGTTGCGATTATTTCGGAAACAGCAATTCGGGAAGTACTAACCGGCAGACACTCTCGCAGGATGCTTCGGGAAACTATATTTCTGAAATAAATGATGTAATTAATACATCAAATAAATTTCATGAATATGCATATGATTTGGAACTGAGCTATAAAAAGAAGTTTAAGAAGGACGATCAGGAGTTGGAAATTTCAGGTAATTATTCCAACGGGAATATCTATTCGTACTATGAGCAAACGCAAAAACATTTATCGACGGATGCAATATTTAACAGCTCTTATGGAAACAATCCCGGAATTGAAAATGAAACAAATATTGTGGTAAATTATGCGCAGCCATTAAGTGAAAACACGATGCTTGAAACAGGTGCCAAGGCAGGACTAGATCATGAAAACAGTACATCGGATGTTTATTTGCTAAATACAACATCGGGCATCTATGATTTTAATACCGCACAATCTTCTTCTGTTGATTTTAAGAGAATCGTATATGCCGGCTACCTTTCCGCTGCTTTCAAAGTATTTAATTTTCTTGATATTAAAACAGGATGCCGCGATGAATATACACAGGGAAAAGCTGATTTTTCAAATTCAGGTCCCGTTACTATAAAGCCATACAATACTATCGTTCCCTCAATGGTTATCTCGCGCACTTTTAAAAACAATCAGACACTGAAAATAAGTTATACGCACCGTATCGAGCGTCCAGAATATCGCGATTTTAATCCATTCATTAACGCAGGCGATCCGAAAAATATTTCAACAGGTAATCCTGCTCTTCGCCCCGAAATTGGTGACAAACTTGAACTAGGATATAGCCAGACTTTTAAAAACGGAGCATCCATTAACCCGACACTTTTTTATCGCGGCAACAAGGATGACATACAATCCTATACAAGATATTATCCCACGTATAAAATTGGTGATTCAACATACACCAATGTGGCAGTAAGCACCCGCGAAAATATCGGCCGTGAGGACAATTTCGGCCTCAATTTATTTGTATCAATACCTGTTACCGCAAAAATTAATCTGCGCGCCAATATTTCATGTTTCCAAAGGTATATCAATACTGGCATTGCAACAGGTGGCAATATCAAAGGTTTTAATTACCGTACAAATATGAATGCATCTTACGAGGTAAGCAATACTTTGATTATTGAACTGATGGGTAATTTTAATTCCCCAAGAATAAACGCGCAAGGTACCATGCCATCATTTACCACCTATAACTTCGCATTCCGCAAACAATTGTTTCATAAAAATGGAAGTATTGCACTAACTGCTACCAATTTCTATAGCAAATATGTAAATCAGAAAACTGAGCTTTCAGGACAAAACTTTACCCTCTCAAATACCCGTCAATTACCTTACCGTTCATTTGGATTTAATTTCACGTATAAGTTCGGGCGGATGGAATTTGAAAAAGAAAAAGAAATGGAAGATATTAATCTGACTAATCCGCCCGGAAATTAATTGGATTGATGCATCTTTCAAGTAATTATGAGCCTTTGTCCGCTCCGTGCCGTCAGGGTAAAACTTATTGCCCCCTGGTACTCATTACAGCAACCTTTGGTATCAATTCATAATTAGCCTTCCGTGCATACTCATCAGGCAGTGACCAGAAATGATTGCGAATGCCTTGCTTATTAAGGATATTGCCATATTGCAATATCCGGTCGGGGTTCTGGCAGTATTGATTTATAAGGGGAGTGGAAATAAGGGAGAAAGGCTATTAAAGGAGCGCTTGGTATAACAGTTCAAACCAACGGGAAATTTCCAGGATAAACAATTGTCAAATTAAAATTCATGTGGTACTATTGAGAGGGTGTCTTAGAGTCACACTATCAACCACAGCCAAAAATGTTTTGACAAAATGATTCCTTTATGCCTAATCTTTAGTATATTGCACCTTGAAAACCTTAATTGAAAACAAAGGCATCCTTTTATTTACCAGATATGTTAATTAGCCCTTGCAGGGTTTTAATTCAATCTTGATTGTTGCTTCGTACTTCAAAGCGGGGAATTAAATAAAAATATTTAAAATGAACTATCATTTTCACCTGCAATAGAATTAACACACATAAAACAGAAAAGTAAATTTCTTTCAAAATGAAAAATCTATTCATCTTTATATTTTTAGCAATTCCGGTTGCTTTAAGTGCCCAGCAAAACAGGGATAATTCTTCTCCTCTGGATTATTTGTGGATGAATGTCGGGAACGCGGGTTTCTCAGCAGGAGAAGCTAACTATACAAGCCTTGCCATAAGCCCGTCGGGTGAATCTTATGTTACTTATCAGGACTTTGGAAATTCCAACAAAGCTACTGTGATGAAATTTGAAGGAGCCAGCTGGATATTAGTCGGGCCGGCAGGTTTCTCTGCTGATTCTGCAAAATATACATGCTTGGCGCTGAATTCTTCAGGACAACCCTATGTTGCCTATTCCGATGCAGCAAATTCACATAAAGCGACTGTTATGAAATTTACTGGTACCGGTTGGGAAAATGTGGGAATCCCGGGATTTTCGGAATCTGCGGCAGAAGATATCAATCTGGCAATAAGTCCGGCAGGGGAACCATTTGTTGCATACCGTGATAATGCCAATGCCCACAAAGCAACAGTAATGAAGTTTAATGGAACCGGTTGGGTGAATATCGGTACAGCCGGTTTCACAGCAGGGGCAGCATATTATTTAAGTTTCTTCATTAGTCTGGCAGGTCAACCTTATATTGCGTACCAGGATTATTGGAATCTACAGAAAGCAACTGTCATGAGGTTTGACGGAACAAACTGGGTGATTGTAGGTTCTGCCGGTTTCACCGGCGGTAAGGCAATATGCATCAGTCTTGCTTGCAACCTGTCAGATGAGCCTTATATTGCTTACAGCGATGAATTAAATTCTTATAAATTATCGGTTATGCGGTTCGATGGCTCAAATTGGATAAATGTTGGATCACCGGGAATCTCATCGGGAATGATAGAATATACAAGCCTTGTCTTCAGTCCTGACAATATGCCTTATGTTGCTTATGAAGATTATGGAGAAGATGCAAAAGCTGTTTTGAACAAATTTGACGGATATTCATGGATTTATGTTGGTTCAGAAGGTTTTTCTGCTGCTGAGGCAGATTATATTGACCTTGCATTTGGTCAGGACGCCCATCCATATGTGGTTTTTGAGGATTATGACAAAGATGGAAAAGCCACGGTGATGCAATATGATTCTGTTTATGAAGCGTTAAATGAACAAGAGCTATCGGGGATATTATTCTATCCTAACCCGGCAACAACCAGGTTGATTATAGAAACCGGGAATATTGACAGAAATAATAATTTTATTGAAATTTATAATTTAAGCGGGAATAAAATTTTTGAAACGCAATCCTATAAAGACAGACTCGTTCTGGATGTTGAAAATTATCCCAGAGGAGTATATATTGTCAGATTAAAAACAGAGAAATCAAATTGTTTTGGAAAATTTTATAAAAATTGAACCTGCTTCTGTTTATTCTTCCACCAGGATTCAGTATAAAATGAACAGGAGACTGTCAAAGTTTATTTGGAAGATGGTGCCTGAAATATTATTGCAGCAATAAACAGGAAAGAAACCACGAGACATTGATTTAGTGCGTTCACGAGAATTTATTTTGTGCCGGACAGTTCACATCACTCGTTGAATTTAGGTTTTCATTGGCCGAAAGTGGTTTCTGTCTTTTACTGTAAGGCCCTGCGTGCAAGTAAATTCCCGCCTTCATATCTCTATAGTAAGTGATTTTGAGCATTAAACAGTCCAGCAATAAATGCAGGATTTATAGTTTATATTTTAGTCCGACAAGGAAATTGCCTGAACCATAGTTCATGCTCACTACGATATTTTTATGCTTATGAGATGGAGCACATGACGTAAAGGTTTTTCTGTAATTATTTACCACCTGGCTTCCGCATAAATAACCTAAAGCTGCTCCGACAAAAACATCTGACATCCAATGCGCATGTTCGGTGATTCGGGAGAGCCCCACCAATGTTGCTGTGGAATAAGCAATAATTGGAATGGCTGGTTTATCGCAATACATTTTTGCGAAAACGGTAGCAATCGAAAACACCGTTGAAGTATGTCCTGATGGAAATGAATAATAGGACGAGCCTGGCATCTTCTTATAGTCTTTGTAATAATCTATAGTATGCTTAAATCCATACCAATCAGCCACCGGGTCATTGGAACTACTTGAGGAAACACCCGGACGTTCGCGACCTGTAACCAATTTCCCGATCTGAGTCCATACGCCGGAAGTTATCAATGCCTGCGTCGCCAGCAAAGTCGTTACCTGAGCTCTCTTGTCTTTTCCAATAATACTAAAAAGACCATAAGCTCCCAGAAAACAGAAACTATACTTCCCTCCAAATTGAGTAATAACAGGACTTGACTTTCGCGCAAAAGAATTATTGGAACATAGGCTGTAGGCAAACTTATTTATCTGACCATCATTAAATAGCAGCACCGTTGTAATAATTGCAAATTCCCCAAGGTTAATAGTTTGTTTCTTATTCATCCTGAAAGGAGCTTTTGCCTGTTGTTTAAAATCGCTGACCAGCAACAATGAGTAGCTTCTTAAATTTAGGCCAGGATATATTTGATTTCTGACAACCGAGTCGTTTGCAACAGGTGAATAAACCCTGGCAAAAATAACCTGAGGGATTAATAAAACGAATAAACTGACTATCTTTAAATTCATTACACCACTTTACTGTTCTGAAAGTAATCTGGCAATGTACACTTAATTATTATAATGGCAAACTTTTACGCAACAATCATAAACAGACAAAAACAGAAAAAAGCGACTCCTATTGATTTATTTATGAGGTTGTTAATGAATTTAAATATTTATTCAAATGGATCAGGAAAACGATTCAATTTATAAGAAAAACGGATAAACTGGGCAAAAACCGGAAAGGAACTCTTAATCCTGTTTATAATATCAACAATTGAACTTTAGTGCTATTAATTCAGTTTCTTTGCAATAATCATGTCTATGTACATCACTTCATTAAACTCCGGCAGCAATGGCAATTGCTATTATGTTGGCAATTGCCGCGAAGCAGTGCTTATAGATGCTGGTATCTCCTGTCGCGAAACTGAGAACCGGATAGCTCGGGCAGGATTGTCTTTCAATAAAATAAAAGCTGTTTTTATTTCACATGAGCATACAGATCACATACGTGGCGTGGAAGTAATTTCCCGAAAACACCAAATACCTGTTTATATTACTGAATCAACCCGTGAAAACAGCAGACTAAATCTGGATGATAATCTTATTGAGACTTTCAAGGCATATGCACCGGTGGTTATTGGTGAACTCTCTGTTAAAGCTTTCCCAAAACTTCATGATGCCCGGGATCCGCATAGCTTTACGATAACAAGTGGTGGAATAATCGTTGGTATACTCACAGATATAGGCTTAGCCTGCGAACACGTTATTCAAAACTTCAGCCAATGTCATGCCGCATTTCTTGAAGCAAATTATGATACAGTAATGCTGGAAAAAGGCCATTACCCGGCATTTCTGAAAAAACGAATTAGAGGAGGTCATGGACATTTATCCAACCATCAGGCTTTGGAACTATTTAACACTTACAAGGCTCCTTATATGAGTCATTTATTGCTTTCTCATCTTTCGGAATACAACAACAGCCCGCAGTTGGTTAAGGATTTATTTGCGAAACATGCAGAAGGCATAAACATTGTAATAGCTTCGCGGTACGAAGAATCCAGCGTATATTGCATTAACGGTACAGCTGTTGCTGATCATCCTGACAAACCCCCTGCCGCGCAGGGATTATCAGTACAAATGTCTTTATTTTAGGTCTGAGTTTTAGATTTTTTCATTCTCCTCATTGTGAATCTGATAAATTAGGAAACATTTGTTTATTTCAGATATGAAATTGTTGATTTCAAACCTGAGACCATTATTTCTCATTCCAACATAAATATACTTCGACTACATCTGGTTACGAAATACTTCAGCTGCGCTCAGCATAAAATTGCAAACCCAAAACCTCAATATAACCTGATCTAACAGCTTTTTCTATCACAATCCAGCTAGACAGTCTGAAGTTAAATCCGCCATGATTCAGTGCAAAACCCAAAATCAAATATTTCTTCCTTTTTTGTTTGTTTACGGTAAAAAAAGATGTATCTTTAGTCTGACATTTAAACGAATATAGCCATGAACGACCGGGAAGAAAAAGTAACCACCATCGGCAGGCATCCTTTTGCGCGGGCACTGCTGCTTCAAAGTCTTCTGTATGCAGAGGGTATCGATAGTTTTCTGGCGCAAGAAAACCTTATTCAACCAACCATTGCGGGAGGAGTTGAAATTAAAGTTCGGGCTCAGGATATTGAACGCGCCTTAAAAATTATTGAGGCCGCTATTCCTGCTCCTTCGCGAGCCGGAAAAAATAGTAAAAAGATAAGTTTAAGGAGGATATTGGTACCAGTTGATTTCTCTGAACAGTCTGTTGATGCCGTTCGACTTGCAATAGGGTTTGCTGGTAAATCAAAAGCTGATATCAGGTTGCTTCATGTGTATTACAACCCTATGCTTGGCACAGATTCATTCGATTCCCGCGACACTTACCAGTTAAACCTGGCGGGTTACCTGCATAAAATTGAGCAGGATGCGCGCAGTAATATGGACAGGCTCGTGAATGCAATGAAAGAGTATCTGGTAGCCGAAGGAATAAAAGATGTTACTTTAAGCCGCACAATTACCAATGGTATAGCATCGCACGAAATTATTGAATTTAGTGAAAAATTCAAGCCAGGTATAATTGTAATGGGCACCCGTGGCATTGGTCACAGGGCAAGCGGAACATTGGGCAGTGTCACAGCAGAGGTTATCGAGAAATCTAACTTCCCGGTTTTCGCCATACCTGATGGTGCCCGGTTGCCCGGCATAGAAGATTTGAAGGCTGTGTTATTTGCCACTGATTTCGACCCTTCAGATGAACTGGCACTGGAAAGACTTATCCATTTTCTTAGCCCTCTCAATGTGAGAATCTATTGTCATCACATAAGTGTAGGTGTTAAAAAACCTTGGGAAAAATTAAAGATGGATGACCTTAAGGAGTATTTCAACAAGGAATTTCCATTGGCAGATATACATTTTGGCATAACAGTGAGTGATACCCTGATGAATGGAATGGAGATTTTCTTACGCAACAACCCAGTTGATCTTTTAGCTGTGACCATACATAAACGGGGATTCTTTTCCAGCTTCTTTGCGCCAAGCATTACCAAACGTATCTTTACTAATATACCGAGGCCGCTGTTGGTTTTTCGTTCACTAAGTGATTAGTACTGGCTGCTGACAAAGTATTTTCTACTTGACAAAAAGCCAGAGTATACTTAAGCTATATGGGTTTGCTTGAAATGCAAATCCGACCGTCCGGTATAACTTTATGTTGAAAGCCTTCGCCTTCCAAACCACGAAAGGCTCCCCGAAAGTAAAAGCGTAAAGATTCAGCATGTTTCTCTCCACCGGATAAAGTCACAGAATGTGTCACCGGATTCTTTTCATAAAAAATCCACCTTCTTGTTTTGGTCATAATTGTCTTTATTCTAAAGATTAGGAATATAATTGATATGAAATAGTACATTTGTACAAAAGGAGTCACATCTTCAACCTATTCTACAAATTATCCCGAACAGCCATAATATTGCAGGACAATAAACTAATTAGCTTTAACAGAAGGAAAATAAACGATAATGAAAAGAACCATCTTACAGCAGTTAGTATTGCTGATGTTATTTTATATGCCATCTACTTCATTATCGGCTCAAGTGAAATCCGATAAAGTGAAGAATGAAATTACAGAAGCGTTAAAACTCTGGAACACAGCCACTAAAAATGCAAATACAGAAGAGTTGATTACACTGTTCGACAACTCAGATAATATTCTGGTAATAGGTTCTGACAGTGGTGAAATATATAAAGGAAAAGATCATATAAAAGAATGGCTGAATGCGATTTTTAAACATAACAGTTTTTCCTGGGAAATGGATAGGACTGACATTGATTACAATGGAAATACTGCCTGGGTTTTTATAGATGGATCAATGATTGTAACAAATGACAAAGGGAATGTACGGAAAACACCATACAGGTTTACCGGAATAATGATCAAAAGAAATAAGGAGTGGAAATGGAGATTATTTGATGGTTCAATACCTAAGGGTGAATAACTAATTCAACTAAAGTAAATCTGCTATTTTCTGAAATGCATCTCCATCCTTGATAACATATTGCTCGGCACCTTTTTGAATTGTTTGTGCTGCAATACCATAACTTTCCTGACTTGAAAGCATAATAAACCTTGTGCCGGGAAGCTGGTTTTGGATTGCTTCTAAAACTTGTAAACCATTGGCTGCATCTTTCTTTACAGTATTCATATAATAATCGAGTATAACTACATCAGGGTTCTCTATAAGATGCTGCATGCAATCTTCTCCGGTGAGGAAGATACTTATTTTGTGTGCGGCTTTCCGCGTTAAATAATCCGACAAGGCTTCTGCGAACATTTCATCGTCATCAACTATAAATATATTCTTTGGTTTTGAGAATTCCATAGCATTTTGGGTTTATGACAAAAGTAATCTATTTTTAAATTTAACTATTCGTTTAGTTCTTTTAGCGCCAACCCTATTTTACCTTTCAGTATCCCAACAGCATCAATGATTAACCTTTCTTCATTTCCTTCTCTGCACAGGCGCTCCAGGTACAAAGCCAGATCCTTTGTATCTGTCATTCCCATCATGACCCATTTGGTTTTAAAACTGTGGACCTGATTTGCAATTTCTTCGAAATCATTAGCCCTGAGAGCCGAATTAATCTTTTCAATTAATTCGGGTGCAGTTGATGTAAACATCCTAATGTACTTCTTCATCCGGATTTCATCGCCTTCGCAGAATTTATAGAGATACGCCATATCAGTAACTCCGCCGGATCGCTTTGCTAATGCAGGCAATTCATTGTCATTCTTAGCTTTCAAAGTGATATTCAAAACCTGCGCTATGCCTGTAATTAACTGTTGCGAACTGAATGGTTTTGGAATGTACGAATCCATTCCTGCGTCCTTACATTTATCCAGATCTGTGCGAAGCACACTTGCCGTTAATGCAATGATCGGGGTGTTTTTAGCCGGACTGTTAAAATTAGCGCGGATATAGCGTGTGGCGTCAAATCCATTCATCACAGGCATTTGAACATCCATAAGTATAATGTCAAAAAGTATTTTGCCAACTAAATCAATGGCTTCTTTCCCATCTTTAGCTTCGGATATTTCAACGTTTGCCTGCGATTTCAAAGTATCTCTGGCAACAATACGGTTGTATTCGTTGTCATCGGTAATTAAGATTTTTAAACCATCTAAAATACTTCCATCTACACTTTGTTCCAACGTAATGCGCTGTTCCAAACGTTCAGCAGACCCCTTTTCGAAATTAACACTGAAAGAAAATGTTGTTCCGTAACCCTCTTTACTTTCAATGGAAATGTGGCTTCCCATCATTCCGACCAATTGCCTGGAAATGCTCAGACCTAATCCAGTACCTCCATATTTTCTTGTGTCGGATG
>CAZEDO010000029.1:27317-34585 GCA_964511085.1 uncultured Lentimicrobiaceae bacterium | reverse complement strand
GCGCAGTTGGCTAGCGTACTTGCATGGGGTGCAAGTGGTCGGAAGTTCGAGTCTTCTCACCCCGACTAAATAAAGAGGTTGCTGAAAAGTAATCTCTTTTTTTTATTAACAAACTTTTCCCATTAGGATGCGAGGGAAACAAGTTTGGAGAGCATTACAATCAATGCATTATGAATATATTGGGAAAGTACTCAGTTGTTTGCAGGGGCTGCCTCATGTTGTTAATTGACAACGTTTCATTCCTGTTCTAATGATGATTTCATTCTTTTAATGATAAATTAATTCCATATGCCAAAAAAAACTGGATGTGACAATTAAAAAAGGCCAGCATTACTATACTGACCTTTAGTTTAATAACCCCAAGATATGTTATCCTATTTTTTTTGTAGTTTCGTAAGTATCATCTGCGCATCTGCCTTATGAACATTCCTTTTCTCTGAAGCTATTTTTTGGAAAGAGCTCATAGCTCTATCATTTTCATTATTCACGAGATAGCAAAGGCCTAAATACCATTCAGCATGTTCAATATAATAGCTGTCTTTGTTTGCTACGATATGATTGAACGATTTGATTGCTTCCTGATATTGCCTGGTTTCAATACAAGCTATTCCATTATAGAACCAGGCGGCTGTATTAATATTGTCTGATTTGAGGATAACAGAAAAAAGCTTTGTTGCTGCACTATAATCTTTTTCCTGGAACTTGATAACTGCTTCTACAATATTTACATTCCCAGAGCGTGCCACATTTATCACATTATCAGTAGTATAGTATTTTCTGAAAAGTGCTTCATTGGAATAGTTCCCGGGCATAGTGAAAAGCAACATTCCTCCTACCATCATCAGAAAAGCAAGAGATGCAGCAGCCATGTACCACTTTTTGCTGCTAAGAGCAACAATAACGCCAGCTTTGCTTTTGCTTGCGCCTTCGTGGTAGGTTTTTAATAGTTTTTTTCTGAAGTCAATGATATCATCCTGCTTAAGGATCACAGTTAATTCTTTTTCCAATTGAAATTCTTTTGCCAGAATCTTGTTAGTGAGCAAGTCGCTGTTGAAACGCTTCACTTCTTCCGCGCTCATTTCATCAGATAAATACTTTTCAATTGTTTCCGAGTATAAACACTTTTTAATCATGGTTGAAAAAATTTTGACATTTGGGATCGTTTAATATTCTTTTTTTAAGTTCTTCTTTACATAAAAATTTTCTCAATTTGGCATACTTTTCAGTTTTATAACCCATAATTTGAGCAACATCTCTGAGTGATGTTTTATGCATAAATAGCTTCAGCACCTTTTGACAATCTTCTCCAAGAGTGAGAAAGTGAACCTGAAACAAGCGGTATTTCTCATTCTCTTCATTCTGAACTTCACCAAGGATGTCACCCGGTAGCTCAATGTACTGCTCTATTTCACTGAAACTCCTGTTGAAAGCAGTTTTCTTGTTAAGTTTCTGTAGCCATAGATTACGACAAATTGAATATAAGAACGTTTTGTATGAGCTGCTTAACACTAACTCATTGTCTTTCAGTTTTTTATAAATAATTATTAATCCGTCCTGAAACACATCTTCTGCATCTTCATCATAGCCGCCATTACTGTTAACCAAATATTTAATTACCGGAAAGTACTCCTGATAAATGAATTTGATTATGTAATCACTTCGTAATCTTAATCCTTCAATAATAGCTTCGTCAGAATAATGAATCATTTGGTCGAATATTATCCAAAAAACATTAAAAGGTTATACAAATTTAGCAAGAATATATAATTATATTTTCAAACCTTTCAGCAAATATCACTAAATATCACTAAATCAAGCATGTATATTCCTTTGTTAAGTCAGATAGTAAATTGCAGATTGGAGCTAACTTACTATAATAATTGTTAAACAAATTAAATTTCTAAGTTTTTTTTGGAATTGTTGTTCCACTTATATAACCTTTTTAATAAAATAGGATAAAATGATACTGAAAAATGTTATTAACAATTTATATTGAATAACTAATTCGCTCTTATGTATTATAGTTTTTGCTTGTTGATATCTTTACTAACAGATGGAATGAAGGCAAGTCAATTCAAAAAAAAGTGAAATATACACAATTTACTGTTACACATTAATACTAAAGTTGACTCTCATAACGAATTCTTAGTACCTCTATATATATATTAAGCCACAACCCAACTAAATCATTATTAATCAAAATTAAAACATTATGAAAAAATTGCCTACAAAACTCTTAACCATACTGGTTTGCATGAGTTTGATGTTTCAAATGAGCTTTGCTCAAACTTCCTTTTCAGGAACAGTACTTTACCATGACAATGCCACATTGCCGGTAGGAAATGTACTCGTTTCAATTAAAGACGCCCAGGGCGCTACTGTTAGCTCTGTTACTACAGGTCCAAACGGTATATATTCGTTCACTAACATACCAAATGGTGATTACACTTTAACTGGTTCAACTGCTGCCCCAGTTGGGGGTGTTACAATGTCTGATGCATCGCAGGTTCTGATGCATATTCTTTTTCCAGGTTGGTTTCCTTTCACACCTCTTCAATCACTTGCAGCTGATGTAAATGGCAGCGGAACTATTACAATGACTGACTTCACAATGATCCTGATTAATTATCTGACTTATGGCCAGTCCTTCCCAGTTGGCAATTGGGTATTTTTGAACCAGCCTTTTTCAATTACCGGCACCAAAGATACTCCTCCACGATTAGGCAGCTCTTCATCAGGTGATATATCAGGGGTTTTTGTACCAGGGACCAGATCATTAGCTGCACTTTTATTAGACGAAAGTGCTTCGCTTTCAGTAAACAGTGGCTCTGCTTTTGATGTAAATCTTTCTTCAAAAGATGCCCTGCAATTGAATGGTGCAGGAATTATATTGAATTATTCAGGCGATCTTCTTACAGTTGAAGCTGCTACATGTAAATCAGCGGAGTATTATGTTAATATTACTGAAAATCAAGTTAAAATTAACTGGATTAAAACTGATGGTAGTGCGATTGAATTTGCAGCTAACGAACCTTTGGTAACACTGACATGTCGTGCAAAAGATAGCTTTAAAGAAGGGATGAGTACCAGTTTTACGCTTGATGCTTCAACCAGTCTGGTTAATAAAGACTACGAAGAAGTAAATTCGTTTAAATTGGCTATGCCTTTGGTAGAGCTAAAAAAAGCTAATATAAATCTGTACAACTACCCAAATCCATTTGTTGGCTCAACAGTCATCAACTATGGAATTTCTGTCGATGGTAATGTACGTATAGATATTCTTGGTCAAACTTCACAGATAGTTAAAACTGTGAATGTGGGTTATAAAGCATCAGGAAATTACTCAATTAATTTTGATGCAAACGACCTGAAGCCGGGAATGTATTTCTATAAACTTACAGTTACAGGAACTTCTACTTTCACAGAAACAAAACAAATGATCATTTCCAATTAATCTTGATTAATTTGGTTTTGTGGTTAGGGAGCGCAGGGGTGCGCTCCCTTTTTTTTGTAATAGGGAGATCAGAAATTTGTTAAGGTACGATGAGTTTGTAAAATGAATAAATTTGTAGAGGGACTCAAATTTTTCTACCTTTACTTAATTTCATTTACATTGGTGCCAATGTGGTCAATGAAAAGAATTAATTTCTCTTTTGTAGTTATCACCCTGAAGTTGATAATTGTTCTTTTATCAGCATCTTCAGTCTGGGTTGCATGTCGTTATACTCCAAAAAACAATGCACAGTTAAATTCTCCTGAAACACTCTATTCCAAAGCAGAATCTTTACGAAAGAAGGCAGAGTACGACAGTTCCCTGATTTACTATAATCGTGCATCCGAAGCCTTTAGAAAGAAACAAGACTGGGAATCGCTGATCAAGTCCGAAATTGGGGTAGCTGATTATTATCGGATAAAGGGACAACTCGATGAAGCATTAAAAAAGATTACTGAGGTAGAGAGTTTTGGGAAGAAAAAAATTGGAGCAAACAGTCTGTCTTTTGCAGATATTTATCATAAAAGAGGTATTATCCTGAGTGATAAGGGCGATTTTGAGCAATCGAGCATCCTCCTGAATAAATCAATAAATCTTCGAATCCGGCTAAATGGGAATAATGATACGCTTTTAGCATTATCATACAATGGGTTAGGTACAAACTCCCTTTATCAGGGGAAGTTTGATGAAGCTTTTAATTATTACACCAAAACAATTGAAATTGCTGTTGAAGGAAACAAAGCTCAAGATGAGGATTTTGCGATGTTTTACCAAAATATGGGAATAGTTTATGCTAATATAGGGGACTATGAAAAAACAGTGGAGTATTTTCTGAAATCATTGGAAATAAACAGAAAGGTGCTTTCTGCCAATGATCCTAAACTTGCTCAGATCTATCAAAACCTGGGTATGCTATATGTAATGACAGACAGGAATGTGGAGGCATTGGACTTTTTTAACCAGGCAGAAGAAATCTATTTGAACAAATTTGGCAATAAACATCAGAATCTTGCCCAGATATACCACAATGAAGGAATGATTTACACTTATCAGGCTGATTATGAGAAAGCTTTGAATTATTTCAATAAGGCTTTAACTATCTATCAGGAAAATCTCAGCCCAAGTCATCCAAACATTTTATCAGTTTTTCTTGACCTTGGTTATACTTATGAGAAACAATCCAACTATCCTGAGGCATTAAAATATTACCTTAAAAGCATTCCGTCTGATGAGAATAGCCCTTCTATCATTAAGTCATATCGTAATCTGGCTAACATCTACTTAATACTTAAAAATGACTTGTCGGCTGAGAAGTACTTTAAATTAGCCCTTGTAAAATCGCAAAACTTACTTACGCCAAATAACCCTGAAATTGCGTTGAGCTATCTCCGATATGGCTATATGCTTTCACTAAAAAGAACTAATGGTAATGAAGCTTTGAGTCTGTTCCGAAAGGCTCTTGATATATACATAGGAGTTTTTGGCAAACAGAATCGCGATGTTTCAGACGCATATAAATACATCGGAGGATATTATGTTCTTAATGGATATTTTGAAAAAGCACTTGAATTCTATCAAAAAGCACTTATCGCCGGTTTCCCGGACTTTAATGATACTTCATTTGTTTTGAACCCGGGTATCTCAAAGAATACTCCTGACTACCATTTGTTAGAGGTAGTTAACGATAAAGCGAATACACTCTATGCACTTTACAATAAGCATCCACAACAGTTAAATTACTTAAAATCAAGTAACCAGACTTATGCCTTGGCTGTTCAGCTGATTGAAAAACTGAGATCATCATACCAAAGCGAAGAAAGCAAACTCCTGATCTCCGGCATGGAAAAAAGTGCATTCCTTAATGCGATGAGAACTTCCTTGCAGCTCTTTTCTAAAACAAGCAATAATCAATATCTGGAAGAAGCCTTTACATACACTGAAAAGAGCAAAGCAGCGGTTCTTTTGTCTTCAATGCGCGATATGGAGGCAAAACAAGTAGGCAACCTTCCTGCAAATTTGAATGAAGAAGAAAAAAGATTAAAAGTTGAACTTGCCAGTTATAACAAATTCATTTTTGAGGAGAAACAAAATCTAAAAGTTAACCAGGGAAAGATAAAGCTCTGGAGCGACAAGGTCTTTGAGATCAATCAAAAATATGATAGCCTGGTTAAGGTTATTGAAGAGAAATACCCCGAATATTATAACCTTAAGTATAATAATGAAGTTATACAGGCAAATTTTATCAAGGCGCATCTTGAGAGCAATCAGGCGTTGATTGAATATACGCTGACCGATTCAGTACTATATACAATTGTTTTTGCTGACAAGCAGATGCATATTATTCAGACAAAAGTTGATAGTACTTTCCCTGCAAGTATTCGTAGATTGCGCGATATAACAAGTTCTCAGGGCAATCAGGATTTTAACAAGGCTAATTATGATCAGTTTGTATCTGCCTCCTGTCAGTTGTATAATGTGTTAATTTCCCCGGCAAAACAATTTCTGAAAAAAAAACGCCTGATAATTATTCCGGATGCTGAGATTGGATACATATCATTTGATATACTTCTTACGCGTCAGCCCAAACCTGATGAAACAGATTTCAGGGATTTGCCTTACCTGATCGCTGAAAATTCAATAAGCTATGCAGTTTCAGCAACGCTTCTTTTCAACGACTTTAAGAAAGCCAACGCGAAAGTTGAGCGCAGGCTTCTGGCTTTTGCGCCCACCTACGACAATATCAAACATTTGGATATTAAAGACTTAATCAACAAAAGAAGTGAACGTAACGTTTTAATGCCAATACCAGGTGTGCAGAAAGAAGTCGAAAATATCAGTCGTATTTTTAACAGTAGTGTTTATGAAGATAAGCAGGCAACCGAAACTAATTTTAAAGACAGAGCTGGGAATTACGGTCTATTGCACCTGGCAATGCACACAATTATTAATGACGAAAATCCACTCTATTCCAAACTTGTTTTTTATCAGAATAACGACAAGCAAAATGATGGTTTACTGAATACTTATGAACTCTTCAATATGGATTTGAATGCACAACTGGCTGTTTTAAGTGCCTGTAACACAGGAGCAGGCCTTCTGCAGAAGGGAGAAGGAATCATGAGCCTGGCGCGGGGCTTCTTTTATGCTGGTGTGCCAAGTATCGTTATGACATTATGGAGTGTTGAAGATTACTCAGGAGTGGAACTTATGACCTCATTTTATTCCGCGCTGGCCGAAGGTAAAACAAAAGACATAGCCCTACAGCAGGCAAAGCTCTATTATCTCCAAAACTCTGATCAGTTAAAATCTCATCCACACTTTTGGGCAGCCTATGTAAATATAGGTGATACAACACCATTGCAGATGAGCAGGAAAATACATTATTTATGGTTGTATATCGGGCTTAGCGCACTCCTGATATCTGTAATCCTATTCCTGATTATTAAGATGAGAAATCGAAATAGGAAACTCCTGTAAGTGCTATACTATTTGGCACTAAGCTATCACTAAGTTTTCCTAACTTTGCAGAAAGGTCTCCTTGTGATATTTCCAGTTAATTTTGAACAAAAAACCGGTTTTGACACTATTCGTCTGATGCTGAGGGAAGCTTGCCTGAGCGAGCCAGGCAGAAACTTTGTTGATGAAATTAAACCTGCCTTCAGTTTAAAAATTATTTCCCACACAATAAGCCAAACGGAAGAACTAAGGCAAATCCTCTTGTTTGAACAGCACTTTCCAAGTCAGGACTATATTGACATGTCAGGTGAAATAAAGC
>CAZEDO010000029.1:24735-27217 GCA_964511085.1 uncultured Lentimicrobiaceae bacterium | reverse complement strand
CTTCCTGCTGTAAATAAGCGGAAAATCAAAGGATTTGTTCATGATGAATCGGCCACCGGACAGACTGTTTATATTGAACCAGCCGAGATTTTCGAAATTAACAATGATATCAGGGAGCTGGAATATGCCGAGAAAAGAGAGATTATAAAGATATTGATTCTTTTTGCTGATTTCTTAAGGCCATTTATTCCTGAGCTGTTAAAAGCATACCAGTTCCTTGGAAAGGTTGATTTTATCAGGGCAAAAGCCAAACTTGCACTTGAAATTGGCGGAGTAAAACCACTTCTTTCCTCAAAGCCTTATATTAATTGGATGGAAGCGCGCCATCCCTTGCTTTTCCTGTCACATCAGGCTCAGAAAAAGAGTGTTGAGCCACTGAATATCTCATTGAATGCTGAAGAACGGATTCTCATTATTTCAGGACCCAATGCAGGTGGTAAATCAGTTTGCCTTAAAACTGTCGGCCTTTTGCAGTATATGGTTCAGTGTGGGTTGTTAGTACCTTTGCGCGAGACTTCAGAAGTTGGTATTTTTAAAGATATATTTATTGATATTGGCGATGAGCAATCGCTCGAGAATGATTTAAGTACTTATAGCAGCCACCTGTTGAATATGAAGGTGATGCTGGAAAATGCAACCGGGGAGTCACTTTTTCTTATTGATGAATTTGGTTCAGGTACCGAACCTCAGGTTGGAGGTGCAATTGCAGAAACCATCCTTTCAAAACTAAATGCAAAAAATGCTTTTGGAGTAGTAACAACACATTATGCAAACCTCAAGTTACTTGCTGGTAGAGAAAAAGGAATTGTTAATGGCGCCATGCTCTTCGACACCAGACAAATGAGGCCCTTATTCAAATTAGTAATTGGAAAGCCTGGCAGTTCTTTTGCTTTCGAGATTGCTCACAACATTGGTCTGTCGGATGAAATTATTCAGTTGGCTTCTGAAAAAATAGGCACCTCGCAGCTCGATTTCGACAAGCAACTGGAAGAACTGGAAACGGAAAAATATGAACTCTCGAAAAAGGAAAAACAACTTAGAGCAGCCGATGAACTCCTATCGGAATTGATTTCAAAATATGAAAGTTTAACTGCACTGCTTAACGAAAAGAAAAAGCAAATCATTTCCGAGGCACGCGAAGAAGCAAGCCAGATTGTCGGGCAAACAAATACACTTATCGAAAAAACAATCAGGGAAATAAAGCAAACACAAGCATCAAAAGAGGCTACCAAGCAATTACGGGAAGAAGTAAAACAATATGCCGAAATGCTTTCCAAACCTCTTGCTCCTGTTCCTCCTTTGGTAAAACCTGAAATTGAAGAAATCCCTGTTAAAATTGCAAAACCATTGATTTCAGGAGACCTTGTAACAATTGGAGAAGCAACTGCAATTGGAAAACTTATAAGGATAGATAACGATAAAGCGGAAGTACAGTTCGGAACTGCAATGGTTAAAGTTGCTCTTGATAAGTTGCTCAGGGCTGCAAAACCATTAAGGAAAAGTGAAACAGAAGGCATCCGGCATTATTCACAAAACAATATTATAAATGACCTCAATGCCAGGGTGGCCAACTTCAGGCTTACACTTGATGTGCGTGGCAAACGTGCTGACGAGGCACTTGCACTTGTACAACATTACATTGACGAAGCCGCTCTTCTGAACATGGATGAAGTCAACATCCTGCATGGAAAAGGGAATGGGATACTCAGAAACCTGATCAGGAAACTATTGCAGGATACGCCTGAAGTTTTTAAGGCATATGATGAAGAACCTGAAAGAGGTGGTAGTGGCATCACAGTTGTTCGTTTGAAGGAAACCAAGCTATCCTGAAAAGATTCTCTTCAATCAGTTCCAGAAACAGATTACTCACAATTAATAAATAACCATATGAACTCATTTAAAATCAGAAAATCTGCACAATTACTCTTTATCTTTCTTATTGTATTATCCTCAATTTCGTGCAACAGAAGCGGAGGCTCAGATGAAAATATTTTGACACTTACAAGTGACAATTTCGATCAAACAATTAGTAAAGGGGTTGTACTGGTCGATTTCTGGGCCACCTGGTGCAAGCCTTGCAAACTGCAGGGTCCCATCGTTGCCGAAATTGCCACTGAGTACAAAGGCAAGCTGATTGTAGGGAAAATTGATATTGACCAAAACCAGAATTTAGCAACAAGCTATAATATCCAGTCAATACCTACCCTAATTATTTTTGTTGAAGGTAAAGAGGTTGAAACTTTTGTTGGATTGCAATCGAAAAGTGCATTGCAAGAAATCCTTAATAAATATGTTAAGCAATAAAAATGGAAGAGAACGAGAAACCTGCATCTCCTGTTAAGAAAAAATTCTTTCTGTTTTTCACGCTTATTTCAGCCATTGGGACTATGACTGGGGCAATCGGTGGGTATTTATATTACCTGAAAGTGGGATGTTCTTCAGGTACTTGTGCCATTACTTCCAGCCCATGGCTAAGCACAAT
>CAZEDO010000029.1:0-24635 GCA_964511085.1 uncultured Lentimicrobiaceae bacterium | reverse complement strand
TGGGATGTTCTTCAGGTACTTGTGCCATTACTTCCAGCCCATGGCTAAGCACAATATGGGGGGCTGCTATGGGATTTCTGCTGGGTGATCTCCTAAGTTCCAGCAGAAAAAAGGACAAATCTAAGTGATGATCTAGCCGAGCAAAGCTCTCTGGCTCTTTGTAAGGCTGAGAACAACAAGATTATAGGATAAGTCAATCCATTCCTTAAGTAATTCTTCGCCAACTGATCCATCAACAAGTATTGTATTCCAATGATTCTTGTTCATATGGTATCCTGGCTGAACGCAATTATAATGTTCGCGTAATTCAATACATTTTTCAGGATTGCATTTCAGATTGATGCTAAAGGCATTAGCAATATCAGTCAAAGCAAACAGTTTTCCTGCTACCTTGAATACAAGTGTGGTTTCGTCGAATGGGAAACTCTCGCTGGTAGCAGGCTTCGACAAACAATATTCTCTAAAACTTTCAATATTCATATGAGTGATATTTCTAAAATAAATGCACCAAAACGATTATTTATATTCGGGAATATGAACCTTTCTAACAAAAGTAATTATTTACCACCCAATATTGATAAAAAATAACTCAAATTTAGATTTGACAGTCTGCATTGTTTCAAAGAATATAGACAGGAAGTACTACGCAAGGAATATTCAGATTTCGCATAACAGGATTTCAAGGTAATGAAGTCCTTCATAAAAAAGTAATAACACCATATTTAACCTTATATTTGTCATGGTTTATGAGCTCATCTTTGAATGATTTCAAAAACACGGGGAAGACGAAAACCGAAAAAAGAGTAGTCAATTTTAACAAAGGAAATTATGCATCTGTTAGCTATTTCATTACTTGCAATCCTTGCTGGCACTTTGTTGCTGGCAAAAATCAAGAAGGAAGAACTTGGAAAATTCTTTACTTACATTTCCTGGTTCTTTCTTATTGTTGGTTTCATCGTATTCATTGGTTTCGTTGCAGGTGGCATCTGCAAATTGTCGCATCATTGCAAGCCGGGTCAATCTGATTGCCGTCCCGGGATGAATATGAACGACTGCCATCCTGGGATGCGCGACGGAGATTGTTGTCCCCCGGATATGTGCAAAAGCTGTTGTGAGAAAATGGAAAAATGTATGCCTGGCGATAGTTGTATGAAAAGCTGTGCTGGTCACATGGCAGGAGACACAACTAAAATGGTTTGCCCTAAATCAAAGGAAACGGGTAAGCCCTAAATCTTTAGCGCCTTTCAATAGTTCAATCCTGAGTTCGCAACTCGGGATTTTTTTTATAAGTGTAGGCTAAAGAAACAAATCCGCTATTGTAAAAACAGCAAACAGAAGACTGGCAATGCCATTGAGTGTAAAAAATGCGATATTCACCCGGCTTAGGTCAAAAGGCTTCACCAATAAATGCTGGTAGAAAAGTAACATCACAAATATTCCATATCCCGCCCAGAAAACCAGTCCAAAATTACCGGATAGGCCAACCCAAAGCAACAGGCAGGCAACCAGCGCATGTAGAAGAGCCGAAAGGGCCAGAGCCCATTTCCGTCCTACTGCAGCCGGCATTGAATGCAGTTGCTGCTCACGGTCAAACTCATCATCCTGAAGCGAGTAAATAATATCAAACCCGGCTACCCAAAACAAAACAGCTAGCGAAAGCATAACCGATAGTAAAGAAAACTCTCCGGCCACTGCAAGGTATGCCCCCGCAGGAGCGAGAGATAAACCAAGGCCAAGAATGAAATGTGAAAATGCCGTAAAACGCTTGGCAAAACTGTATCCTAAAATAACTGACAAAGCTATCGGCGATAACCAGAAGCAAAGCGGGTTGATAAACCATGTAGCTGCAACAAACAACGAAGAGTTGATTATTGTAAAAGTAAGTGCTGAACGTGGCTTAATTAATTTTGCAGGTATTTCGCGAGCAGATGTGCGTGGATTTTGGCTGTCGAATTCGCGATCGGCGTAGCGGTTAAAACTCATTGCCGCATTTCGGGCAAATAGCATACAAACCATAACCAGCAGCAGGGAATTCCATGAGAAGTTATAACCGTCAGCCCTGGTAGCAATAAAATAAGCAATTAGTGCGAAAGGCAAAGCAAAAATGGTATGGGCAAACTTAACCAGAGAAAGATAATTCGTTACATTTGCTTTATATCTGGCTGGCATAATCTCAGTAAGATTTTAGTGGGGCGACAAAAATAGTCATTTGAACTGATACAGGCGTACTTCACTTTTTTTTCGAGGAAACATGAAACATATCCTGAGCAATCTTATTTTAACGCTGCGCTATCTGAGATTTCTGATGCGCTCCAATACTAAGTTTGCAGTACATTCCCCTTTTGTTTACGACGTGATAACAAAAGTATTTAAAGATCACACGTATTATCAGGAATACAACCTTGCCGAGAAAATCCGCCACAAAAGCCTTCGCAGCCGGAGAATTATCGAAATCACCTATTACGGTGCAACACCTCAGAAGAAAACATTCCTGAATCCGCTTAAACAAGTGAAGGAATTAGCGCGGGCAGCCATAAGCCAGCGAAGCGGAAGGCTTCTGCATAGACTTGTAAAACATTTTGCCCCCGACACCATACTGGAACTAGGTACTTCAATAGGAATCAGCACGCTTTACCTTGCATCAGCTTCTCCAAATGCGAGGGTGGTAACACTCGAAGGATGCTCTTCGACCGCCGGATTGGCCGCAGAGAATATCCGGAAGGCTGGTATTAAAAATGTCGAAATATACACCGGAGAATTCAGCATAGTGCTGGCAAGCTATCTTAAAAAGAATAGAAATATTGATTTTGTATTCTTCGATGGCAATCACACATTTAAAGCTACAACAGCCTATTTTAAGGAATGTTTGCCTTTCACGGGAGAAAACACCATATTTGTTTTTCACGATATACACTGGTCAAAAGGAATGCAGGAAGCCTGGAAGCATATTTGCGCCAATGAATCAGTAACTGCTACAATAGACCTTTTCGATATTGGATTGGTGTTTTTCAACAAAGGCCTGACGAAACAAGATTTTGTGATCCGGTTCTGAAATAGTTGTTACTTTTGCGATACAGGCAAAAAAAGCCCGTAAATAAAACTCAAATTCATCTGATTATGGCTACCCAAAATCCAGAGATTATAAGATTGGTAGAAATTTCGCGCGCATACAAAGTTGGTTTGGAAACTGTAAACGCCCTCCGGTCAATTTCACTTTCCATATACAAAAATGAATTCGTCGCCTTGATGGGACCCTCCGGTTCAGGAAAATCAACGCTTATGAATATCCTTGGATGCCTTGATACTCCTACAAGTGGCGAGTACAACCTGAACGGGAATGACGTGAGCAAACTTAAGGACAACCGTTTGGCTGAAATTCGGAATAAGGAAATTGGTTTTGTTTTTCAAACCTTTAACCTTCTGCCACGCTCAACAGCGCTGGAAAACGTGATGCTGCCGCAGATATATGCTGGTATTAATAAAGTGGACCGTACTGAGCGTGCAATGAAAGTCCTTGATAGTGTAAGCCTTTCCGACAGGGTTACACACAAACCTAACGAACTTTCGGGAGGTCAGCGTCAGCGGGTAGCTATTGCCCGGGCACTGGTGAACAATCCTTCTATTATCCTTGCCGACGAACCAACAGGCAACCTCGATTCTAAAACTTCAATCGAAATTATGGGTGTTATTGAACAAATACACCAGGCCGGAAATACAATTATTCTTGTAACACATGAAGAAGATATTGCCAGGCACGCCCATCGTATCATTCGCCTCATCGATGGAATGGTTGAATCCGACAGTATAAATGAGCATATCCGTACTATGGCTGATTATAATTTTAGTATTCCTGAATCGGCCGGATGAACATCTACATAGTTGAATTTGTTTGACTATATTATTTTTCTGTTAAACATGTCCGAATGAACAACGATTGGAAAATTTATACCAAAACTGGCGACAGTGGCGAAACTTCATTAATTGGAGGCAGACGTGTGCCCAAATACCACGAAAGAATTGAAGCCTACGGCACACTCGACGAACTAAATTCATACATAGGTTTGCTGTGTGATCAGGCCATCGGCAATCATTACAAAGATGTTCTCCAGGTTATACAAGACAGGATATTCACAATCGAATCTCTTTTGGCCACTGATCCCGAACATCAGCCAGTCAACCCTCTCCCTCAGATGAACGAAGATGACATAGTTCTCCTCGAAAATGAAATTGATAAAATGAACGAAATGCTACCTCCCATTAATTCGTTCATTTTACCTGGCGGGCATACCATCGTTTCATATGCGCATATTGCACGCTGTGTATGCCGGCGCGCTGAACGTCTAACAATCAGACTTTCAATATCCTCGCCAGTGGAAATGATACTAATCCGTTACCTTAACCGCCTGTCTGATTATCTGTTTGTTTTAGCCCGTTATATAGCACTTGAAATGAACGTTGCTGAAAAAGTCTGGAAACCAATTCGTTAAAACATTTTTTTCAAATTTTACGACTTGCCTAATTTTTCACTTGCAATTCATGCAATTTAAATTATTTTTGCAAAAAATTAAACTCCCTAATCTTCCCCACAATGTATTGGACGTTAGAATTAGCATCAAAACTTGAAGACGCTCCATGGCCGGCGACCAAAGAGGAACTACTTGACTACTGTATTCGTTCTGGTGCGCCAATGGAGGTTGTTGAAAACCTACAGGAAATTGAAGACGAAGGCGAGATATACGATAGCATTGAAGATATTTGGCCCGATTATCCATCAAAGGAAGATTTCTTCTTCCACGAAGATGAATATTAAGAAGCTTACTTAAAGCCCGCCAATAGCGGGCTTTTTTGTTAGATATGCTTCCTTAAGCAATTTATTTCTTTGAACGTTTATTGTTATATGCCAATTATTCATGCTTCCTTCATTAGCAACAGGCGGCAAACTAATATTTTCTTTTACCTTTGTATTTAATAATTTATTGACAAACTGCTGTATTACAGTTTATTATAATCTTTACTGAAAATCTGTTCGCAAACCTGGTATTTTACCTGGTCTGCTGGCAAGCTTTTTGACATTGCGACAGATCAAATAACTAACTTCCTTACCATCATGTTGAATTCAATCCTTAAGAGATTTTTAGGTACTAAATCAGAGAAAGATATCAAAACCTTATCTCCGGTTGCCGATACTACAAAACAAGCCTATCAAATCATTTCTCAATATAGTAATGACCAGCTAAGAGCTAAAACAATTGAATTTAAAGAGAAAATTGCAAAATCTATAGCTGGAGAAAATGCAGAAATAGACCAAATTAAGCAACGTATTGATACAGAAGAAGATCTTGATATTGAAGAAAAGGAAAAACTGTATAATAGCATTGATCTGCTTGAAAAAACCTGTTATGAAAAAACTCAGGATACATTAAATGAAATACTTCCCGAAGCTTTTGCTGTAATAAAAGAAACAGCTCTCAGATTTAAAGAGAATGAAACAGTAGAAGTTACTGCAACACAAATGGATCGGGACCTTGCTGCCCGCAAGGATAACATTAATATCACCGGCGATAAAGCCTTCTGGGATAACCATTGGTTAGCAGGAGGAAATATGATAACCTGGGATATGGTTCATTATGATGTTCAACTCTTAGGAGGGATGGTGCTTCACCAGGGAAAGGTTGCAGAAATGGCCACCGGTGAAGGAAAAACACTTGTTGCCACTCTTCCTGTTTATCTAAACGCCTTAACCGGCAAAGGAGTTCATATAGTTACTGTTAATGATTACCTGGCTAAACGTGACTCCGAATGGATGGGTGTGCTTTATGAATTTCATGGACTTGCAGTTGATTGCATCGACAGGCATGAACCAAATTCCAATGAACGGAGAAATGCATACCTGGCAGATATTACTTTCGGTACTAATAACGAATTTGGCTTCGATTACTTGCGCGACAATATGTCACGTAACCCGGAGGAATTGGTGCAAAGGCCCCATAATTACGCTATTGTTGATGAAGTTGACTCAGTATTGATTGACGATGCCCGAACACCTTTGATTATTTCGGGTCCCACTCCAAGAGGCGATAACCAGGAATTTGACCAACTTAAGCCGGAAGTGCTAAAATTATATGGCGAGCAAAGGGCTATGGTAACCAAAATTCTTGCAGAGGCAAAAACATTGCTTACCAACCCTTCCGTTGGTGACAACGAAAAACGCGGGGGGGAATTTTTACTACGGGCAGCAAGAGGTTTGCCTAAGAACAAGGCTATTATCAAGTTTCTTAGCGAGCCAGGCATGAGGGCACTTATGCAGAAAACTGAAAATTTCTACATGGCTGAGCAGTCAAAAAATATGCATCTTATCGACGATGAGTTGTTTTTTGTAATTGACGAGAAAAACAATACTATAGAGCTTACAGATAAAGGAATAGACCTTATAACAAAATCGTACCAGGAAGCTGATTTTTATATCCTGCCCGACGTTGGCGCCGAAATTGCTGAGCTGGCAAGAGCACCGCTAACTGAAGCTCAGCGGAATGAAAAGAAAGCTGACTTACTCCGCGATTACGCAATAAAATCAGACAGGGTACACACTGTTAACCAATTGTTGAGGGCTTATGCGCTTTTCGAAATAGATGTGGAATATGTTGTGATGGACAACAAGATTAAAATTGTTGATGAGCAAACAGGTCGTATTCTTGAAGGACGCCGCTATTCAGAAGGATTGCACCAGGCAATTGAAGCCAAGGAAAACGTTAAAGTTGAAGCAGCCACTCAAACCTATGCTACTGTTACATTACAGAATTATTTCAGAATGTATAAAAAGCTGGCCGGTATGACTGGTACTGCCGAAACAGAAGCCGGTGAATTGTGGGACATATATAAACTTGATGTTGTGGTAGTCCCTACCAATCGAAAAGTAATTCGTACCGACCACGAAGACTTCGTGTACAAGACTACGCGAGAAAAGTACAAAGCCGTAATTGATGAAATAGAAATCCTAGTTGGCAAAGGTCGCCCGGTGCTTGTTGGTACTACATCCGTAGAAATATCGGAAAAACTCAGCAGAATGCTGAAGATGAAAAATATCAGGCATAACGTTCTTAATGCAAAGCAGCATCAGCGTGAAGCCGAAATCGTTCTGGAAGCAGGCCAGGCAGGAACAGTGACTATCGCAACCAACATGGCCGGACGTGGTACCGATATAAAACTTGGCCCAGGTGTAAAAGAAGCAGGTGGCTTGGCTATTATTGGAACCGAGCGGCATGAATCGCGGCGTGTGGACCGGCAGCTGCGTGGACGTGCCGGACGGCAGGGTGACCCAGGTAGCTCCCAATTTTTTGTAAGCCTCGAGGATGACCTTATGCGCTTGTTCGGATCCGAACGAATTGCAGGCATCATGGACCGGCTTGGATTGAAGGAAGGCGAAGTAATCCAGCATTCCATGATTACAAAATCTATTGAACGGGCGCAGAAAAAGGTTGAGGAGAACAACTTCGGGATTCGTAAACGTCTTTTGGAATATGACGATGTGATGAATTCGCAGCGCGAAGTTACTTATAGCAAACGCCGGCATGCCCTTTATGGCGAAAGACTTGCTGTAGATATATCGAATATGATGTACGATTTATGCGAACAAATTATTCTGGATCACCAGGATGGACGCAATTTTGAAGGATTCAGGCTTGACCTTATAAAAGGAATGGCCATAGATAGCCCCTTTGGAGAAAAGGAATTTTTGGGTGATTCTCAGGATAAACTCACAGAGAAACTTTTTGCATCCGCTTATAAAGCATATCGTGAAAAATCGCAACGGATCGCAGAACAGGCCTACCCTGTAATCCGCGATGTATATGAAAATAATTCAAGATTCGAAAATATTGCCATTCCCATCACCGATGGAATAAAAACTATGCAGGTAATTGCAAACCTGAAGAAGGCATACGAGGATAAAGGGAAAGAAGTTATCCTTGCAATCGAAAAAGGGATCACACTTGCAGTAATAGACGATGCATGGAAGGAGCACCTGAGAGAGATGGACGACCTGAAGCAATCAGTGCAGAATGCCACTTATGAGCAAAAAGATCCTTTACTTATCTATAAGTTCGAATCTTACGAACTCTTCAAAACGATGGTGCAAAAGATTAACCATGAAATTTGTTCGTTTCTTACAAAAGGCAACCTTCCTCTGCAGGAAGCAAGCGATGTTAAAGAAGCCCAACGGCCTCAGCGTACTGATATGAGCCGTATGAAGGAAGAGCGCACTGATATGCTTTCACAGATTGGACGTACCGGAGAGCAACCAATTACTCAGCCGATTCGGGTTGAAAAGAAAGTCGGGCGAAACGATCCTTGTCCGTGTGGTAGTGGCAAGAAATATAAGAGCTGCCATGGGCAGGAGGAATAATATCTGCTATTTAATTACTGTAATGGCCTAACTAAATATTAAAAAAAAACAGCATAAACTATACGTTTCATTCAAAATCAAAATTTCAAGTTCATGAAATATACCAGAATTCTATTGAAACTTAGCGGCGAAGCCTTACTTGGCAGTGGGCAATACGGAATTGATCCTGTTCGTTTATCTCAATATGCCAATGAAATTAAAGCAGCATGGGATATGGGTGTTGAGATTGCAATAGTTATTGGAGGAGGAAATATCTTCAGGGGACTACAGGGGGTGGCAAAGGGTTTTGATCGCGTGCAGGGCGATTATATGGGAATGTTGGCAACAATAATTAATAGCATGGCTCTCCAATCTGCACTCAATAGTATAGGTGTAAAATCTGAATTACTTTCCGGATTGCCTGTTGAACCAATTGCGAATAAAATGAGTCGCGAAAAAGCAATTCATAGCCTACAGCAAGGTAATGTTGTGATTATTGCGGGAGGAACCGGGAATCCATTTTTTACGACCGATACTGCTTCAGCATTGCGGGCTGTTGAGATAAAAGCCGGCGTTTTACTTAAAGGTACCCGCGTGGATGGTGTTTATTCCGCTGATCCAGAAAAGGATCCAAAAGCCATAAAATATGACACAATCACGTTTGATGAAGCTTATGAAAAGGGATTGAACATAATGGATATGACAGCTTTTACTCTATGCCAGGAGAACAATCTGCCAATTATTGTTTTTGATATGAATTTGCCTGGAAACCTTGTTAAACTTCTTTCAGAAGAAACAACAGGAACTCTTGTACATAATTAGCGGCAGGCAAAACTTACAATCATTCTTTTTGCTCAAATGTGTTAAACGGTTTATATTTGCAGGTAATAATCCCAAATAATAACAGCAATGAACGAAGAAGCCCAATACATCATCGAAGAAATGAAGGAGAACATGCTTCATGCTCTTACATATTTAGACAGAGAGTTTCAGAAGATCAGAGCCGGGAAAGCAACTCCTCAAATGCTTGAAGGAGTGAGAGTAGATTATTATGGCACACTTACCCCCATTGAACAAATATCCAATATCAACACACCCGATGCACGGCAGATTATTGTTCAACCTTTTGAGAAACCAATGCTTGGACCTATCGATAAAGCCATACTTGCGGCTAACCTGGGTTTTAATCCTCAGAGCAATGGCGAAATTCTCAGGATTACTGTTCCAGCCCTTAGTGAAGAGCGAAGGAAAGATATGGTCAAAAGAGCCAAGCATGAAGCTGAAAATGCCCGGGTTACTGTTCGCAATATACGACGGGCTGTAATTGATGATTGTAAAAAATTAGAGAAAGACGGTATGCCTGAGGATGATGTGAAGGTGCTTGAAAAAGATGTTCAACATATTACTGATCAATTTATTGTTAAAGTTGATAAAATGTTGGAGGCAAAGGAGAAAGATATCATGACTGTTTAGAACTGACATAGCTGTTTTTACCAACGCTGCGTGCAATTACAACACATTTCAAATGAAGATCTGTAATGCCTGATACTGCTACTGAAACTCTTGAATCTACTGCTTTCCCATATTGAATTAAAATCCTCTTCGGCAAGATTCCCCATCCGATGATCTGCATTCTTATCGAAACAACAAGGCGCTACTATTCCATCCCATGTTATCACTGTTGAACTCCACATACGGAAACAACGGTTTGCTACTTTAAAAGAAGAAATAAAACCGCCCGCCGTATTATTCCGGTAACGCGAATACTTTTTATCTGAAGGCATAAGTGCATTACCACTTTTGTAATTACTAAACTGGGCTTTTTTTAGCTGTACTTCGTCAGCACCAAGTTCATAACCATATTTCATTATTGCTTCTTTCTGGTGTTCGTTTGATGAAAGCACAAGAAACTGAATCACCAGATAAGGATGCCGTACATGAAGTTTTTTTTTCCATTTTACAACCTGCCTCACTCCATCTGTAACTTTATTAAAATCACCTCCTTTCCTATAGGAGGAATAGGCCTCCTGGTCAATCCCGTCAAGTGAAACAATTAATCGGTTTAACCCTGACCGGACTGTTGCTTCTGCAGTTTTATCTAGATAATGCCCGTTAGTAGAAGTAGCTACGTATATTTTTCGGGAACGGGCATAAGTGATCATTTCGAAAATCCCTGGATTTAGAAAAGGTTCTCCCTGGAAATAGAGAGTTAAATATAAAATGTGCGAACTAATCTGATCTGTAATACTTTGGAAGAATTGGACATCCATGTTGCCTTTCGCCCTTAAAAGTGTTCCTTTGCCAGTAGGGCATTCTGGGCAACGAAGATTGCAGGAAGTTGTTGGCTCAATGGAAGCTGCAACAGGAAGACCATTGTGCTTAACTGTTCTAAAAAGTATAAAAGAAAAATAGCTCAGCCCAACTTTAAAAAGATTAATTAGCTTGTGAAAATTAAGAGATCCGGCCAAAACGAAAAAATCCAGAATCCTATTCCATCTCCGCATTATGTACCGTTGTTTGAAACCTTTTACTTTATCCATCAATTTCTGTAACAGAAGAATTACATTTTTTCGGTTAACTTTTGAACAACCCTGAAATTACTGAAAAATTCGCGGGCAATAATCCGGATCACAGTATATACGGGTATGGCCAAAACCATTCCCATTATTCCTGCTATACTGCCGGCCATAATGAAAACGATAAAGATTTCGAGTGGGTGTGCTTTAACACTGCCACTGAAGATCACAGGTTGCAAAAGATTGTTATCCACCATATTAGCACCTATAAATACACCAAGAATCCGCAAAGCAACAGGAATAATTTCGGAGAATGCCCCGGATGCAATACTTGTTGTTATTCCTAACAATACAGCAATAGTCGCACCAATGAGCGGGCCGATATATGGAATGATGTGCATCAGTCCTCCAAAGAAACCAAGCAGTAATGCATTTTTAATCCCGAAAATGCTGAGGCCAATGCTTATAAGTGCGCTCATTGATATTAGTTCCAGACACACCCCCAGAAAGTAACGGGTTAGGATACGCTTTGAATCACTCAATATTCGTTTAGCCTGATCATGATAGCGTAAAGGTACCAGCAGCATGATGAAATTATAGAACATTCTTTCGTCCTTCAGGAAGAAAAAAGTGATAAAAATAACAGCTGAGATTCCGATGAAAAGAGAGCCTGTAATATTTACAAATTGCCCAAATGCACTTGAAAAAGTAGTAATGCTCAGAAGAGATTTTACTTTTTCAGTTACCAGAACTTCGAGGGTTTCATTTGGCTGAAGCATCCCTAGGCTAATTAGTTGTTGCTGAATATAAATAATGGGCTCTTTCATCCTGTCAGCAACCATGTTTACGTCAATCTTCGAAATCACATTTGCCTCACTTACAATAAGAGGAACAAAAGTGAAAATCAATGCAAAAAAGACAGCTATTATAATCAACAGAGCCAACAGCGAACTCAATGCATGTGGGAATTTAATTTTCCGGATATGTAACGAGTCAAAAAATCTAACCATAGGATGCCCCATGATAGATATTACAGCTGAGATGAGGATATATGCCAAAATTGCGAAAAAATACCAGGCAAGGAATATGGCAAAAGCCAGCAGTACTATTATTCCTAATGTGCGAAGCGTGGAATTCATGGGAAATGATTTTTATAAGTGAAACGAAGATACTGAAAATAAATAACAGACTTTTTAATCATGCTTATTCTTGATGTCAAAACGATAATTATTTTATGCTTATTCATTAAACGCATACACTTATTCATTTTTTTCCATCAGATATTCATTTCCCCGAATTCATAACTATTTTTTTTGTTTCTTTGCATTTTAAAGTCGTATTCTGTCAAAGTAGCCTTTCTTATTTTACTGCCCGTAACTTCCATGTCTTTTACCATTTCTACTAGCGGTTGCCAAGATTACACTTAAATAACTACTTGGGTTTCCAAATCATCTGATTCATTATTAATGAAGGATCTTATCATTAGTCCAAATCCATCTGGTGGATTTGTTTCTCTTTCTCTATCCAATTGCCTAGAGCAGGATTTTACTGCTTATATTTTTACGCCCACAGGAAGCCTGGTGTTCGAATCCTCTCTTAGTTTCTACAACAGAGACAATATACGCCAACTTAATCTGCATAGTCTTTTGGATGGTGTGTACTTTGTTTTTTTACGTGGCAAAGTAGATTTCTTCACACACAAAATTATAATTACCCATAACAGAAAAGACCAGGTTCTATAGTAATTTTAATCTTCCTTTCGCTCTGATCGAAGCTATCAGCAATCCTTTACGGTCCCTTGGAATTCAGTTTTTGCATAATTCCTGATTTGGCAAAGAACCTTATGGGTATTGAGCAGTATCTTTGCTCAAATAATTAGATCTTGCCAAACTCATAAGTGAGTCTGCTTGATCAAGATAATTAAATGAAATGGATAACAAGGAATTTCGCAAACAAGCCCATCTGTTGGTTGACTGGATAGCCGATTATCTTGACGAGGTTGAAAATTACCCTGTTAAATCGCAGGTCCAGCCTGGTGATGTGTTTAACAGCTTACCCGATTTTGCTCCAACTGAAAGTGAAGAAATGGATCAAATAATTCACGATTTTAAGACAAAGGTTTTACCAGGCATCACTCATTGGCAAAGCCCGAATTTTTTTGCATACTTTCCGGCAAATTCAAGCTATCCATCGGTTTTAGCTGAAATGCTCACTGCCACATTAGGCGCCCAGTGTATGATATGGGAAACATCTCCTGCTGCTGCTGAATTAGAGGAAAAAATGATGATCTGGCTTAAAGGAATTACAGGTATTCCTTCCTGCTGGAGCGGAGTTATACAGGATACGGCATCAACTGCTACGTTAGCTGCTATCCTTACTGCAAGGGAAAGGTGTGCAAATTTTGAATCAAACAAATCGGGACCTGAGGAATTTAAAGGCTTACGCGTTTATTGTTCTACTGAGACGCATTCATCTATTGAAAAAGCTGTAAAAATTGCAGGACTTGGCAGCAGTAATCTTGTAAAAGTGAAGGTAGATAAAGATTTTAGGATGGATTTTGTTGCTCTGAGGCAAGCAATCGAATCAGATATTGAAGATGGCTTAACTCCAGCCTGTGTGATTGCAACACTCGGGACTACCAGCTGTACAGCAATTGATCCACTATCTGAAATTGCGAAAATTACAAGCCGGTATGATATCTGGCTGCATATTGATGCAGCATTTGCAGGAACAGCACTTTTTTTGCCTGAATACCGCTCTATGATAGAAGGCATTGAACATGCCGATAGCTTTGTTTTTAACCCTCATAAATGGATGTTTACTAATTTCGATTGCTCGGCATACTTTGTGAAAGATCCCGAATTGCTCATCCGCACTTTTGAGATTCTACCCGAGTACCTGAAAACCAGTACACGCGGGAAAGTGAACGATTATCGTGACTGGGGTGTGCCGCTTGGACGCAGGTTCAGGGCACTTAAATTATGGTTTGTTATCAGGAGTTTTGGAGTAGATGGTATCCGAAATAAAGTGGCGGAACATATTCGTCTTGCCAACTGGCTTAAAGGCCGGGTTCTGGAAGATAACAGGTTCGAGCTTTTAGCTCCGGTAACAATGAATGTTGTCTGTTTCCGTGTGCATCCTTTGGGGATCGCTGGCATTGAGGAACTCAACCGCCTGAATGAAAAACTGCTTAACCAGTTGAATGGAACCGGTAAAATCTACATTACACACACGAAACTAAACGGTTGTTTCACATTGAGAATGGTCATTGCCCAAACATATGTTGAGCAAAGACATGTAGAAGCGGCCTGGGAACAAATCCGGAAAATGGCTGATGAAGTTTGTGCCTGATCAGAGCTCTTGCCAATTCTATAAATGCTGCTTATTTTCCGATTAATTGCAACAACCAGATTTTCTGATTATCTGAAAATATAACAGACAATCGGAATAAAATTATGTTTCCTGTTCAAATTGGAATGCTGTCCTCTCTCTTACCTGACAAATATCGGCTTGATGTCTGCCATTTTATGGTAATTTTACAGGCGAATTCCATTTTATGAGAAAACGAGTTGATTTTCTGGTTATAGGTTCAGGTATTGCAGGTTTAAGCTATGCACTTAAAGTTTGTGTCCATGGCAAGGTTTGTATCGTTACCAAAAGTAAAGCTGAAGAAAGTGCTACGAAGTATGCACAGGGTGGCATTGCAGCAGTAATGTACACCCCGGATACATACGAAAAGCATATCCGCGACACGATGATTGCCGGTGATGAACTGAGCGATGAAAAAATCGTCCGCATTACAATAACTGAATCCACCGAGCGGGTTAAAGAATTGGTGGAATGGGGTGTAGAATTCGACAAAACAGATTCAGGAAAATATGATTTAGCCAAGGAAGGCGGGCATTCAGAATTCAGGGTGCTTCACCATAAGGATCAGACCGGCCTCGAAATCGAACAGATATTACTTAAAAGGGCAGCCGAACATCCTAATATAGAAATTCTCGAAAACCATTTTACTGTTGATTTGATTACCCAGCATCATCTTAACATGGTGGTGAACAGGCGTAGCCCCGACATTACCTGTTTCGGAGCTTATGTACTGGATAAAACGAATAACTGCATTGACACCATTCTTGCCAAAACCACGGTGATATCAACAGGTGGAGCAGGAAATGTGTATGCAACAACAACTAATCCGCCAATTGCTACAGGTGATGGTATCGCCATGGTGCATCGTGCAAAAGGAATTGTTGAGAAAATGGAATTTATTCAGTTCCATCCTACATCGCTCTATTATCCTTCCGAAAAGCCTTCGTTCCTGATAACTGAAGCTCTCCGGGGTTTTGGGGCTATACTTAAAACAATGGATGGCCGGGAGTTTATGCACAAATATGATCCTGAACGTTTATCATTAGCTCCCAGGGATATTGTAGCAAGGGCAATCGATAATGAGCTTAAACTTTCGGGTGATGACCATATTTATCTCGATGCACGGAACATACATAAAAATGACCTTCTCAGCCATTTTCCGGGGGTTTATGCCAAATGCCTTAGTGTAGGCATCGATATTGCCAAAGAAATGATACCTGTTGTTCCTGCTGCCCATTATACATGTGGAGGAATTAAAGTGGACGAATTCGGGTGCAGTACTATTCAGAATCTTTATGCCATTGGCGAATGCGCATCAACCGGGCTACATGGCGCTAACCGCCTAGCTTCCAATTCCCTGCTCGAATCACTTGTGTTTTCGCACCGGGCTAACTTGCATGCTGCTGCCCGACTTAATAGCATTGAGTTCTGTGAAGCTATTCCTGACTGGAATGCCGAAGGAACAGTCCTGAATGAAGAAATGATCCTTATTACGCAGACTCTTAAAGAACTTCAGGGTATCATGACCAACTACGTTGGGATTGTCCGCTCAAACCTCCGGCTGAACAGGGCATTTGAAAGGCTGGCATTACTATACAGGGAAACAGAGGAACTTTACGACCGCTCTATTCTTACAGAAAAACTCTGCGAAGTGCGTAACCTCATCACTGTTGCATATCTTATTATAAAAATGGCAATGGCGCGCAAGGAAAGCCATGGCCTTCACTTCTCCATCGACTATCCCAAACTAAACAAGGACTAAAATCGCTTAACTTAAGGCACTCCAAACTCTAAACTCATGCCCCTCATTTATCCCATTAAAGGTATCTCCCCAAAATTTGGCAAAAATTGTTTTTTGGCTAATAATGCTACTGTAGTAGGCGAAGTAGAAATGGGAGATAACTGTAGCGTTTGGTTTAACGCTGTGGTGCGCGGCGATGTCCATTATATCCATATCGGTAATAACGTGAATATTCAGGATGGTGTTATTATCCATTGCACATATCAGAAATGGCCTGTAAATATCGGCAATAATGTGTCAATAGCCCACAATGCCGTTGTACATGGCTGCACAATACAGGATAATGTTCTTATAGGTATGGGTTCAATCATAATGGATGGCGCCGTGGTAGAGAGTAATTCAATTGTTGCCGCCGGTGCCCTTGTTTCCCAAAATATGGTTATCGAATCGGGTAGCGTTTATGCAGGTGTTCCAGCTAAAAAGATAAAAACCATTGACAAGGCACTCCTCGAAGGGCAGGTTAATCGCATTGCGAAAAACTACACCTTGTATGCGAGCTGGCATGACGATTCGATAAAGCCGGTGGAGGAATAAATGCGGATAGCATGCTTGCAAATTTTCCTTAAATTTACTTTCCGGAATTTAAATATGGTTAAGCAATACTCTGGTAACTTTTTATTTCTCGCAACGTAGCGAAGCGTCCTCATGAGTGCAGCGAACTTAGTGCAGCCTTGCCTGCTGCAAGCAGGGTTCTCACGAACGAAGTGAGTAATAAAGCCGCAAGGGGGTGTTTGTCAGCACTATACTATACTATCAGAAGTGCATCCAATATATTGATAATTGGTATTTTACAAAATATTACCGAATTATTGGTTAAGATAATATATAAAAAGAAGGACTCTGTTTTGTTGAAGTTGATAATCAATCCTATTAAGTAATCTCAGCTATTTTTTCGTCTGATTCATTCTCATTGTCCATCCAAACTGGTTCAGTAGAAGTATAATCCAACAAACGTGTGTGTAGTTTTTGGGACAGCAACTTACCTGCTTTCATGGCATCTGATTTATCCGGGAAGCTTATTACCTGCAAACGATTGGGCTCAGGGAAAATTAAATCAGTATTATAATAACTATCTGTACTATCACTACTGATACTATGGGTGTTTAGGGTCTGAGATTCGGTTTCCATATATACCGTAACATATTCAATTTCAGGAAGTTTTTCCCACTTTCCAAAATAAAGGCCTTGAATTCCCCTGAACTCCTGGAAAGATTGTTCTTTGAAATTGATTCGGATGCCTGTTTTTAGAAGAAAAAATGTCGGGCCGATTATTATAAACCCAATCCCAAAATAGTTTGCGGTAATAACCATGATACAGCCTGTAATAACCAGTACAAAACCAACGTAGCGAAATTGGGGCGGAAAATAGGGCTCGCTGTTGCCATTAAAAATATCCATAATATCTATTTCATGTTTTTATAAAATTCCTTTACTAACAGTTGTGCCCTCTCAAAATCTTTAAATGCGACATATACTTTTACAGAACCAGCTCTAACGGAAATAAGACTCAAGGGAACAAACGAGGCATCCCTGATGAAGGACTCTATTTCATTGTCGTCGAGGATGCTCTTGAGCAATCCTGCTTCCCAGCCAGTCCCGTCAAAAACTTCGTGGGGGGATAGTTCGTTTTCCATAATTAAATTGTAGCGATAAAGTTATGGAAGTTTTCTTAATTAGCACGGCCGGTTCAGAATCCTTTGAAATTTATCATAATAAGATTTTTTATCGGGAGCAGTAGTTATGCTCCAAGCCCTGATTATATGGTAAATTCACATGATTTAGAAAAAATATCTAATTATTTTGTGCTATTATTTTGATTGCTACTTGTTTAATTAAAAATTCCGTTATACCTTTGGTAGGGAAAAATTCCGAGATTGACTGCAATTGGCAAATTTGCAGACTACTCCTGATTTTTTTCGATAATTATGAGAACTTTCATAGCCCTCCTTTTGCTGCTCTTTTCCATTACCGGAACTGCGCAGCAGCACCGTGGAATTAATTTTGCCTATGGGCTTAGTAGCAATAATACCCACGACAATATATTTGATTGTCGCGATGTAGTGAAAAGTTTTGGGTTTTATATTGCAACTCACCATCACAATCCATTGCAATTAACTGTGGTAGGAGATGATTATTCCGCCTCCAGCACCTGGACCCGTGAATACAAAAACGCATCAGGTGAAAATTACAAGTATTATGATGGGATAACAATTGGTGTAACAAAAAATATTAGCCACGAAGGCCAGAAATTCCCAGTTTACCTTAGTGCCGGTTTGGGAAATTACAGGGTTCACCAAATAGAGAAATATACATATCTGTATTATTTTAACGATGGAGGATATAGCCAAACACGGACCGAATGGCGCGAAGTGAGCAAGACAAAGAAATTCGTTGTAGAATGTATGGCCTCTGTTGTGCTGATCAATAAAAGGTACTTTACATTCGGTATTACCGGCGGAGGAAATACAGCTACATGGTTTGTAGGATACTTCCACGCAGGATTCAAATTATAGAAATTTTCAAAAGCTATATTCTATTTGTTTCATATTTTCAGAGCTAGAATCTCTACTTACTTCATATCAAGTTCGGAAAAATCAATTTTGCCACCCCATTTTTTGTTTGGTTTTGAGCCCATTGTAAAGATTAGCTCCCCTCCATTCTTAATCTCATCATAAAGAAAGTAAGGCTTAGTACATTCTTTTCCATTCAGTTTTACACGCTGGATATATATGTTTTTATCGCTCAGGTTTAATGCAGAAACCTTAAACGTCTTATCAGAAGTAAGATGTAAGGTTATGTTTCTAATAACTGGGCTTCCTATAGCGTAATAATTTGAGCCCGGGCAAACAGGGTAAAATCCCATGGCATTAAATAAATACCAGCTGGACATCTGCCCGCAGTCATCATTTCCCGAAAGGGAATTTGGTTTATTCCCGTATTGTGTTTTTATGATAGTATGCACATATTCCTGGGTTTTCCATGGCTGGCCTGCAAAATCATACAGGTAGATGATATGATGGCTTGGCTCGTTGCCATGCCAATATTCACCTAGCCGCCCCCCGATATCATCAACATTTTCACTTAAATTATCATTAAAAGTGAAAAGTGAATCCAGCTTTTGGGCGAAGGGTTTATTCCCGCCGAATAATTCAATTAACCCTTTTATATCGTGGGGCACATACCATGTGTATTGCCAACTGGTTCCTTCGGTGAAATCTCCGCCCTGAATATATTCATGCGAATTAAAGGGATTGCGCCAATTGCCTTTTGAGTCCTTGCCGCGCATCAGCTTGATAGATTTATCAAATAGGTTTTTATAGGCCTTTGATCTTTTGGTGAAATAATTATAGTCATCAGTTTTACCAAGAGATTTAGCCATTTGTGCTACACAATAATCGTCGAATCCATATTCAAGCGTTTTTGAAACCGACTCATTTTCTTTGTCAAAAGGGACCCAGCCAAGTTCAGCATATGTTTTAACATTATCATAATCGGGATTCATTGCAGTTGTTTTTATAGCTTCGTAAGCACGAAGGGGATCAAACCCTTTGATGCCTTTCATATACGCATCAACAATAACAGGAACGGAATGATAGCCGATCATACACCATGTTTCGTTTGAACATAGTGACCAGACAGGCAAAAGGTGGTCTGTACTCTGGTCGTAATGAGCCAGCATGGAATTAATCATGTCAGCATTTCGCTCAGGCTGGAGCAGGCAGAATAGTGGGTGTGTGGCCCTGTATGTATCCCAAAGTGAAAAAATGGCATAATTGGTAAATCCATCTGCCTTTCTGAAGTTGTTATCAAATCCGCGATAGCGTTTATCAACATCCTGGTAAAGAATTGGCGTCAGGAACGCATGATACAGCGCAGTATAATATGTCTCTTTTTCTGCTGTAGTTCCTTCAATCGTAACTTTATTCAATTCATTGTTCCATTTTTGGCGTGTTGATTTCAGAACTTGTTCAAAGCTCATCTTAGAAATTTCAGTATCCAGATTTAAAGCTGCATTCGCTGTACTGATGGCAGATATAGCAACTTTCACAACAATTTGTTCGTCTTTTTTTGTGGAATATTTTGCAAAAACCTGCAGATTTTTCCCAGTACTTTCATTCGGACTCCGGAACCGGTATCCATTGTAAAGCACAGGTTTGCCATCATTCATTATTTCAAAATCCCGGAAAGGCTTTGAAAATATTGCGGTGAAATAGACATACCTTTCTTTTGCCCAGCCATTCACCATATGGTAACCGGCTATTGTGGAATCGTTGATTATTCGGATGTTTGACCACACGGTATTCCAACGCAGGTTTTTACTGAGGTCAATCATAATAATAGAACTGTCCGATGCAGGAAAAGTAAAGCGCAATATGCCTGATCTGTCAGTCGCAGTGCATTCTACCTTAACGTTGTTATCTGATAATCTTACTGAATAATAGCCTGCTTTTGCAATCTCATCTTTGTGCAAGAACCTTGCCCTGTAGCCGGAATCAGGATTGTTTTTAGATCCTTGCACCAGCCATGGCTTACCAATTTGTGGCATAAACCGGATATCACCAAGATCGGGGATGCCGGTACCACTGAAATGCGTGAGACTAAAGGCGATGATAGAACTATCTCCATAATCATATCCTGAAGCTGTTTCCCAAAGATTATCTTCAGTATCCGGCGAAATCTGAATCATTCCGAACGGAGCAACAGCACCTGGATAACAATTCCCTTCTCCAAATGTACCAATGAGAGGATTCACATAATCAACAGTTTCCTTGTTGCTACTGCCTTCCTGGGCATATATTTGAAACGATAACAAAAGAAATAGCAAGCCACATAAGAAATACTTACTGTTTTTAAAATAAAGAAATCCGGACATAAAAGTGAGAGTAAGGTTTAAATGAATTATTTTCAAGTTTTCAATTAGTATATTGATTTTGCATTTTAACTTTTCTGTTTTGGAGTCGAAACAATTAAATTCCTCTTCCACCCGTCAACACTCCATAAGTTTTTGGTAATATGGCTCTTAACAACGCACTAACCCCAACTATTAGCGCAATAAAAGTAAATGGTAAAAACAAGAAAGTAAGCAAACGGTAATGAGGCAAATAATTTGCAGAAGCAAATACTACATCGGTGGCATAAGCTACCAGTGGTGCATGTATTGCGTATATCATGAAAGAAAATGCGCTGAGCCATACAAACCATTTTTGTTTCATGCACCAATCAGCAATTCCATTACATCCATACCACGCAGTGATCAGTCCGCTTAATATGACCAGTTTATGCATTATTGCTAATATGGGATAGATAGATTCTCCCAATAAAGCTTCACCTCTGAATGCAAGCAATGTTTTTATGGAACACAATCCCAGGAATACCATCCCACTCCATAAGGGATTCAGCCAACGGTTTGGAATATCGATGTTAAATTTTGTTTTTTGCATCCAGACTCCCAGCGAAAAAAACAACAACCCTTCGCCTTCAAATAATACAAAACCATCAGTGTGTAACCATAATAGCAATGCTATGCCAAAGAAAATCCATTTGCCAATCCTATGCAAAATGCACCATCTTATCGCAGGATATGCAATATTATAAATAAGTAATACGCGAATAAACCAGAGCTGGTAGGGAACAGGTAATAGTATCCATCTGAAAAGCATTTCATACCAATGATAATCGTGAAGCAACATGCGGCTATCATCAATTTGAACAATATTCGAACTGGAAATAATTGTCCTGGTATAAGGGTAGATCTCAAGAAGGTAAGTAATCAGGAAGCCTGCGGCACTCCATATAAGGTAAGGCAGGAGCAAGGTGCGAAATCGTTTATTAGTGCGTTGTTTATAAGGCCTGTAATCGTGCAGTGCATATAAGTAGCCGGAAATAATAAATAGCATCGGAATACGAAAGCGGAATATTCCATTGGCCAAAAAGTATTCTGTGAAAGTTGTAAATGTGAGCGTTTCACCAGGAATGGTCCATGGCTGCAAGTACCGAACATCCAGGTTATAGCCATGTACAAATACCAATAAAAACATTGAAACAAATGACCAAAACTTAAATTTTCGGCTGTTAAAATCTGAAATCATAATGGTTGCGTAAAATTACCACTTGCCGGAGCAATTTCAAAAGTAACAATTTGTTGATTATACTGATGAACCAACGAATATTTTCACCTGATACGGTATTAAGCAAAAGAGCACTTTGAACCAAACTTCACAAAGTTTAAATTAGGCGTTTATACACTTCATCCTCATTATTCAACAGTTCGGCAACTATTATTTTTGTGCATTGTTTTATTTATTCAAATTTGCTGCATCATTTTGAAAAATAACAAATGCATATCATAATATGAAAAATTACATACTCATTTTCCTTATTGTGTTTATAAACATAAATGCATTCAGCCAGACGACTATTTCCGGTACTGTTGCCGATCAAAAAGGCGAATACCTGCCCGGAGCCAGTGTTTATATCCAGGGAACCTATGATGGCACCTCCAGCGATGCCAAAGGACAATTCAGTTTTAAAACATCAAAAAAAGGAATAAATACATTGATGATTGAATATCTGGGATTTGAACCTTTTTCAAAAGAGCTTGATCTGAATGGAAAGCCTGTTAAAATTGATGTGCAGCTAAAGGAGAAATTCAACCAGTTAAATGCAGTCACTATTACTGCAGGAACATTTGAAGCAAGTGATAAAAAGCAGGCAAATATCCTTACCCCGCTGGATATGATCACCACCGCCGGCGCCCAGGGCGATGTGTATGGAGCTTTGCAATCATTGCCCGGCACAACCACTAACGGCGAATCGGGGAAATTATTTGTTAAAGGCGGGGATAGCGAGGAATCTCAAACCTATATTGATGGCTCGCTGGTGTATGCACCGTATAGTTCTTCTGCCCCAAATACGGCGGTAAGAGGGAGGTTTAACCCGTTTATGTTTAAGGGTACGATCTTCAGCACTGGTGGCTACTCGGCTGAATATGGGCAGGCATTATCGTCGGTACTGATCCTGAATACGAATGATATGCCAACCGAAGAACAGCTTGATCTCTCTTTCATGACCATCGGGGTGGGAGTGGCTGGTACAAAACTCTGGAAAACAGGGGCTGCCACTGCATCCGTGAATTATACCAACCTGGAGCCATATATGCTGGTTGTGCCTCAAAGCTTTAAATGGGTGAAATATCCTGTATTCACGGAAGGGGCATTAAGTGTAAGACAAAAAACCGGCAAAACTGGAATGTTCAAACTCTATAGCAGCTATGGTAATTCAAGATTGACACTGCAGCAGGAAGATCTGAACCAGGAAAATAAATTTTATGATTACGCACTAAGCAATGACAATTATTTTTTAAATGCATCGTGGAAGAGCAATCTGGGGACAAAGTGGACGATTGCGTCGGCCGCTTCATTCACCAACAATAAAGATGAGGTGGGTTACGATACTGTTTCTTTTACCAAATTACTCCGTGGGGCGCATGTGAAGAATGTACTTTCGCATCAGTTCAGTGATATGATTAATCTGCATTTTGGAGCTGAATATTTTACAAAAACGTATTCGCAAAAATATTCCGGTTCCGAAAAAGATTTTATAAATGATTATACGAATAATAGTGTTTCAGGATTTGCTGAGGCCGAAATTTATGCTTCTTCAAAATTTGTGACAAGGCTAGGCAGCCGTGTGGAATATTCGGATTACCTGGGACGTGCGAACGTGGTTCCACGGATTTCCGCTGCGTATAAAATTACCAAAACAAGCCAGTTCTCCATGGCTTATGGATGGTTTTACCAGAATCCTTCTGATGAATATCTCTTGTACACCAATAAGCTGAATTACGAAAGGGCCGATCATTATACGTTAAGCTACCAGGCACAGCAAAACGACCGCACATTACGCGCAGAAATTTATTATAAAGATTATAAAAATCTGGCGAAATTAACTGGTGAAGCTTTTTATTTGCCATCGGGTTATTCAAACGCGGGTGATGGGTATTCCACGGGACTTGATTTATTTTTCAGGGATAGGAAGACCATAAAAAATGGCGACTATTGGATTTCGTATTCTTACCTGGATACCAAACGCGATTACCGGAATTATCCGGGCGAAGCCATCCCGGGATTTGCCAGCAAACATAATTTTGCGATGGTTTATAAACATTGGTTTGGAAGTCTCCGTTCATACATGAGTGCGAATCTTAAATATTCTTCGCCGCGAGTTTATAACAATCCGAATTCAGAAACATTTAATGGTGAGCATACAAAACCTTTCCGTAGTGTGGATATAAGCTGGAGTTTTTTATACCGGCAGAATATTATTATTTATGCTGCTGTCACTAATATATTTGGGTTTAAACAAGGCTATGGATATTCCTATGCCAGTGACAAAAATTCGGAAGGCGTTTACCGGAGTTCAGCAATAACACCGGATGCTGACCGGTTTTTTCTGCTGGCTTGTTTTATAACGCTAACAAGAAAAGGAGAGGCTAATCAACTTGATAAAATAGAATAATTAATTTAATTCAATATTTACATTAACAACAGTCCGGTAATATTTTATAATA
>CAZEDO010000028.1:0-34972 GCA_964511085.1 uncultured Lentimicrobiaceae bacterium | reverse complement strand
ACATAACACCACTGGCCGTATTATTACTTCCCGTTGTATTGGTATACAAGGCCTGGGAACCTATAGCAATGTTATTATTCCCTGTTGAGTTAAAGTTGAGTGCCGCCTGACCAATTGCGGTATTTACAATACCTGTTGTTACAGCATTCAAAGCATTTACTCCAAATGAAGTGTTGTTCATTCCAAGCTGGCCGGCTTTCACATTGTTCCTCTTGAATAAAAGGTCCACATCATCAGTGGTACCAATGAAATTTGAGGATGTATTTGTCCCGTTATTACCAGTCAGGCTCCACCATGATCCGGATCCTGACATTACCCAAACAGGGCTCACGCTGCTTCCTGAATTATAATAAATACCTGGGATATTGTCTGTTTGAAATACAGTAAGACCTGCAGCCGGACTGACGATAGCGTTTCGCTGTGTCATCGTCATTCGGGGGAATAACATCCCTTTTGTTGTGGATTTCACATCCAGCATGGCAGAATTATCGGGCAATGAGCCATCTGTATTGATAGCCACCTGGGCATTGGCAATAGAAGCCAGAATAAAAGCAAGCGCTATCAGGAAATAACATCTTTTCATGGTAATGGAGTTTTTGAGATACGAGCGTTCTTTTTTAAAAGTCATGATATGCCGCTTCCAGTTATATTATCTGATCAAATTGTTATTTGAGGCAACGAAGCGGGGTCGAATTATCCTTGACTAATTCGGATGTGCCGCTGTAACTGCTATAAAAGAAGAGGAACCAACCCACATTGTTATACACTTGTGTTGCACTCCAGTAGTAGCCAGAGGAACCCCGGTCAGTTGGCGGGGATCCATTGATATCAAGTCCGCCTGCAGCATGAAGTTTTAATTGTGAATTCCAGGGGCCGGCCCAGTTGGTCCAATTGCCACTAGCATCCACATTAAACCATTCTGCATAGGTTGGTATGCGCCACGAACTTCCAAGTTCAATGGAACATGGGTCGTTGGCAGCTGTCCAGTCAGAATTTTCATTGATATTTGTAAGCCATGTCGTATTTGGTGTTCGGGTAATGCCATCGTGTTTGTACCCCTGCTTGTGGTTAAACTGCCAGTACCAGCCGCTTGAAGCTTCGGTAGCATCATTCATGGCAGTGGCCTGGTGGTCGGCCCCAAGATTGCTGGTAATCCAGCATTTTGTGGGTGCGCCTGGAATATCTGTAACAATTCCGTAGGTAACAGTCTTGGTAACCGGGGCTGTGTTTCCAGCCACATGGTTTATGGTAATGGAAGTGCCACAGGCAGGCAAGGTCGTAAAGCTTATCTCATTTCCATAGGCTGTTCCCAGAATATTGGTGGCATAAGCACGAACAAAATAAGTTGTACCTGCTGTAAGGTCTGTCATATTGCTGGTAAAAGAGCCCGTTGTGCCTGCATCATTGGTATGGCTTCCCGTGGCAACAGGATTTGTTGCGGTGTTCCAGCAAATTCCTCTTGCGGTTACCGTGGCACTGCCCTCAGAGGTTACGTTGCCCCCGCATGTAGCAACAACCCGGTTGATGGAGGTAACAGAGGAAGTAGTAACTGTTGGGGGGGCTGAGGCTGTGGGATTGTCCCTGAGGCATCGGATTGGAAACGCGTAAGCCTTGGAACCAAAGTACACATAGCTGTAACTGCTTTTAAAGTACAGGAACCATCCTTCGGTAGCACTGTTCTGCGAATTGCCCCAATAAACACCGTCGGAACCCCGGAAAGTGAGCGCAGCAGTGATGTTATCCAGGTTTCCTGCAGCATGGAGTTTTAAACCGGAATTCCATGGATCTGCTAAATTAGCCCAGTTCCCGCTTGCATCTGCATTTGTCCATTCGGTAGCGGTTGGAATGCGCCAGGCGCTGCCAAGTTCACTGGTACAGGGATCGTTTGCTGTTGCCCATTCCGAACTTTCGTTTATACTGTTTATCCACGTTGTATTGGGAGCCCGGGTAGTGCCATCGTGTTTATAACCTTGTTTGCGGTTAAACTGCCAGTACCAGCCGGCGGAGGCTTCGGTTGCATCACCCGAGGCAGTTGCCTGGTGGTCGGCTCCCAGGTTGCTTGTGATCCAGCATTTTGATGTTTCACCGGGAATATTTGTAACAGTGCCATAAGTAACAGTCTTGCTAACGGGTGCCACTGCTCCTGTAATATGATTGATGCTGAAAGAAGCTCCACATGTAAAAACCGGAGAAACTGTTCCGGTACTATAAGCCACTTCTTTCCATTGACCAAGCGGTGCAACGTAAATATACATCTTGCTGTCGGTGGTGCAAAACACCTGTAAGCCATTAGCAGGGTTTATTATAGAAGCAAGCTGTACTCCGGTCATGCGGGGCATAAGCATTCCCCTGGTGGTGGAATTTACATCCAGCATGGCTGAATTATCAGGTAATGAGCCATCGGTACTAACGGCCACCTGGGCCATAGAAGCAAAACTCAGCAATGCAGCAGCCAGAATAGTAAAGAGTAGTTTTTTCATGAGGTCTTGGATAGGGTTTAGTTGTTGAAAGTGAATGTTGAGATTATTTACCGTGACTATTTATTTTCGAGTTTTTGAATACGGGCGATAAGATCCTGATTTTGAGTTTTCAAATCTTCAATCATCGCTTGCTGTTCCTGCATGGCTTTTACCATGGGTACCACAAAATCTGAATAGCGTATGCCATATTGCCCGTCAGCATTTTTTGGCGCATCAACCCCGCTAAAATTGTAACCAATTGCGTTAGCGGCCTGTTCTACATCCTGTGCGATAAATCCACTATACACGACTTTTTCCTTTTCTGCAATTGCGGCTATCTCTTCAGGAGTTTTTTCATGTGATTTTTCACCTTCGCGCAACGTTGCAGGTTTATTCTTATCCTGTATTGCATTTATGGAAGTAATATCAAGCGTATAGGTAACAGGTTTCAGCAATCTGATAAATTCCAGACCTGGGACATTGGCAGAAACATTCTTTTTATACCTTTTATCCGAAGGAAACGTGGTCCATCCTGCATAACCACCAATACTGGTCACACTTGTATTACCTACAACAACTTTATTGGATGCGTTCACTTTGGCATCATAGCCCAGGGCCATGCAGTTCGAAAATCCCGAAACTGTAGGATAGGAAAAAGCTCCAAGAAAAGTACCATTTGAGAATGAATTGTAATCACCTGCAGAATATCCCATACTGGCATTATTAGAGGAATTGGTATAGTAAGAAGCAAACCTGCCTGATGCTGTATTGTTGTCCCCAGTAGTGTTAACACGAAGTGCATCAATTCCATTCGCGGTATTAAAAGATCCTGTCGTGTTGCCGTAAAGTGCACCGCTGCCAACTGCTGAGTTATAGCTTCCTGTATTGTTTGAATAAAGAGCCCGGGAACCATCGGCATTATTATAACTTCCGGATGTGTTGTTCAATAATGCGTCACTCCCGATTGCTGAATTATTAGTTCCGATTGTATTTCCAGCCAGAGCATTTATACCGTTAGATGAATTATAAGATCCGGTTGTATTGCTAAAAAGAGCATTTTGCCCATCGGCAGTATTATAACTTCCGGATGAGTTGGAGTATAGAGCCTGCATACCATTGGCCGTATTAAAGCTCCCATTGGTATTGGAAAACAGCGACTTTGTTCCACTAGCTGTATTACTGATTCCATTCGTGTTGGAATAAAGTGAACTATCACCATCGGCAGTATTTCTTAACCCAGTTACATTTGAATGCAGTGCATCAATTCCGCTGGCTGTGTTTCCAAATCCTGTTGTATTGAGATTCAAAGCACGCACCCCTGTAGCTGTATTGGAACTTCCGGCACTGTTGGTAGCAAGTGCACCACCTCCATTCGCGGTATTATAATTTCCTGTAGTATTGAAATAAAGTGCACCAGATCCATTAGCCGTATTAAAGGTTCCGGTTGTGTTTAAATAAAGAGCACCAATCCCATTTGCAGTGTTGTTATATCCTGAGGTATTGGAATAAAGAGCGTCCTTTCCAATGGCAGTATTATAATTTCCACTGGTATTTGATAAAAGTGCAGAAGCCCCTAAAGCAGTATTACTAATTCCAGTAGTATTCGCATAAAGTGACATTGTACCCATGCCAGAATTTGCGCTTCCGGTAGTATTAGAATAAAGTGCCTGATATCCAGTGGCAGTATTGCTACCTCCTGTTGATGAAAGAAAAAGAGCACTGTGTCCATTTGCTGTATTATAATTTCCGGATGTGTTAAAACGGAGCGCGTTAAAACCATTGGCCAGATTGCCGGTTCCTATTGTATTGGAGAAAAGTGCACCTGCTCCGGTGGCAGTATTTTCATATCCTGTTGTGTTGGCAGAAAGAGCATTTGATCCGGTAGCCGTATTTGCAGTTCCGGTCGTATTGTAATAAAGCGCTCCGGCTCCATTGGCAGTGTTAAGAGACCCTGTTGTGTTGGAATAAAGCGCATTACCACCACTAGCTGTGTTTGAACCTCCGGTTGTGTTAGACGTAAGTGCGCCACTTCCGTTTGCCGTATTGTAACCTCCGGTTGTGTTATTAAACAGGGCATAAGATCCATTGGCAGTATTGCCATTTCCGGTTGTGTTGTAAAATAGGGCAGTACTCCCGGTAGCTGTGTTGTTGAATCCTGAAATATTGGAACCAAGTGCAGCATATCCAGTGGCTGTATTATCGTTTCCTATAGTATTTGAACCAAGTGCAGAATTACCTGTGGCCGTGTTATCTCCCCCTGTGGTATTGGCATTTAGTGCAGTACTTCCTGCAGCTGTATTCTTAAATCCTGTTGTGTTGAAATAGAGTGCCCGATACCCGAAGGCAGCGTTTTCGGCACCGGTCGTATTCGATAAAAGGGCGCTATATCCGCTGGCAGTATTAAATCCGCCGGTACTTAAAGGATTTAAGGCATATACGCCATACGAGGTATTCGCGCCAAGCATGCCTGCCCTTACATTATTCCGCTTGAAAATTACATCAATATTATCTGTGGTGCCCATAAAGTTGTTAGCAGAATTCGTTCCGGCATTACCGGTTAACCCCCAGGTACTGGCAGTGCCCAGTTGCACCCAGGCTGAACTGGTTCGCGTGAATAGACTGTTAACATCTGTGTCGAACACCACCAGACCCGTGGCCGGCGATGCAATCGCGTTGCGTTGGAGGGTTGTCATGCGCGGGGGAAGTAGGCCTTTAGCGGTTGACTTAACATCCAGCATGGCTGAATTATCGGGTAATGAGCCATCGGTATTTATAGCAACCTGGGATTGGGCATTCAGCGCAATTGACAGTAATACAAGAAATAGTAGCTTTTTCATGTGTTTTCTGATTTTTGTTTATTTGTTTTCTAATTTTTCGAGCCGTTTTATTAGTTCAAGATTTTGAATTTTCAAATCCGCTATCATTGCTAGTTGCTCGCTGCTTTGACTTTTCAAGTCTTCTACTATGCCCTGCTGCTCCTGAATAGCTTTAACCATAGGTGCCATCAGATCATTATAACGCATACTGTACATATTTTTATCGTCTTTGGTAATGATACCTGAGTTGGCGGCCCCTGCATTGGCAAGCGTTTCCTCAACTTCCTGAGCTATGAAACCATATTCCGTTTTTTTGCTTTCATCGTTGATCCGGACGTAGGAAACCGGATTCAGGCTTTTAATAAAATCCAAACCAAGATCAGATTTTGTGATTTCTGATTTCAACTGCCTGTCGGATGTTATTGACCAGCCAACCTGTATCCCGGCATAGCTGATACTTGAATTGCCTATTCGCACCTGGTTATTGCCCGATGATGTTGGCACCTGGGCATCATACCCAATGCCTATATTATTGGAGCCTGTTACATTCGATAGCGCCCATATTCCAAATGCTGAATTACTACCTCCAACTATATTGTGTTGCATTGCCTGGTATCCACAGGCGGTGTTTTGTCCACCGGTTGTACTTTCCTGAAGTGCTTGATATCCTGAAGCTGTGTTAGAGGAGCCAGTTGAGTTATAAAACAGAGCCTGATACCCTGAACCTGTATTATAATTTCCTGTAGAATTGTATTGAAGCGAAAAAGCCCCATTCGCTGCATTATAATTTCCTGTAGAGTTGTTTCCAAGTGCGTTGACCCCGGCTGCGGTATTATTATTACCCGATGTGTTGGCCTGGAGTGAATTAGCTCCAACTGCCGTATTATAATAACCGGTTGTGTTTGAAAGCAGAGACTGATACCCATTTGCTGTATTGATAAAACCGGTAGTATTTGAATAGAGTGCCGAGGATCCAAAGGATGAACATCCGTATCCTGTAGTATTTGAATAGAGTGCCGCCAACCCGCAGGCAGAATTGGAATAGCCGGTTGAATTATTATATAGAGCCCAAACCCCTATACCTGTATTGTTTTCTCCAGTAGTATTGTGTTGAAGAGAAAAAGCCCCGTTTGCAGTATTATAATTTCCAGTAGTATTGTATTGAAGAGAAAAAGCCCCGTTTGCTGTATTATTAATCCCAATAGAGTTATCTCCAAGTGCGTTGACCCCGGCTGCGGTATTATTATTACCCGTTATGTTGGCCTGGAGTGAATTAGCTCCAACTGCAGTATTATAATAACCGGTTGTGTTTGAAAGAAGAGACTGATACCCATTTGCTGTATTGGCATAACCGGTAGTATTTGAATAAAGTGACGAGGATCCAAAGGATGAACATCCATTCCCGGTAGTATTTGAATAGAGTGCCGCCAATCCACATGCAGAATTGGAATAACCGGTTGTGTTATTAAATAGAGTCAGAGCTCCTATGCCTGTGTTATAATTTCCGGTAGTATTGGCATATAGGGCGCTTTCTCCCATTGCAGTATTTTTTTCACCCATGGTATTAGAATAAAGGGACAGGCGACCATGAGCCGCATTATAATTTCCAGAACTATTCGACCACAATGATTGGTAGCCAACAGCCGTATTAGTGTTACCCGTATTATTTGCCGGAGATGCTGAGCCCCTCATAGCTTCAAAGCCAATTGCAACATTGTAGTTGGTAAATGGAGTAGAAGAATTATTTGAATAATACATGGCATTGGTGCCAATTGCTGTAGCATTGCTGCCACCAATATTATATAAAAGCGCATAATTTCCACAAGCTGTATTGTAGCTCCCGGTTTCATTGTATTGCAGAGCTCCCCTGCCATCAGCAGTATTGGAGTTTCCTGTGCTGTTGGTCCATAGTGTATTCAATCCGTTGGCTGTATTACCAGTTCCCGACGTATTATTATGTAGTGCACTGGAACCATTGGCAACATTACCCCCCCCGTCAATATTGCTGTACAATGCATTGGATCCATTGGCGGCATTGGCATTACCAGTTGTATTTGAATAAAGAGACTGCTGCCCGATCGCTGTGTTATGAATACCTGTTGTATTGCTCCAAAGGGATTGATACCCATTAGAAGTGTTATAACTTCCGGTTGTGTTGGAATAAAGTGCCTGATTTCCAAATGCAGTGTTCAGTAACCCTGCTGTATTTGAATAAAGTGCATCTGTTCCATTAGCGGTGTTACTAAATCCCGTTGTGTTGGAACGAAGTGAACTTACACCAATAGCTGTGTTATTATATCCCGTTGTATTGAATAAAAGTGAGCCATTTCCAGTAGCCGTGTTATTATTTCCTGACGTGTTGAATAAAAGAGAGCCGCCTCCGATGGCTGTATTATACAACCCTGTATTTGACGGATTTAAAGCACTAGTTCCAAATGAGGTATTGTTTAATCCAATGTATCCGGCTCTTTCATTATTTCTTTTAATGATTATATCATTATTATCTGTGGTGCCAATAAAATTGGTAGCAGCGGTCGTTCCGGCATTGCCGGTTAATCCCCAGGTGCTGGCAGTGCCCAGTTGCACCCAAGCTGAACTGGTTCGCGTGAACAGGCTGTTAACATCTGTATCGAACACCACCAGCCCCGTGGCCGGCGATGCAATGGCGTTGCGTTGTGCACTCGTCATTCTAGGAGGCAGAAAGCCTTTATCGGTGGATTTAACATCCAGCATGGCTGAGTTTGCGGGCACAGAGCCGTCGGTATTAATTGCAACCTGGGCATTGACATTTATCGCAAATGTCAGTAATAGCATAAATAGTAATTGCTTCATGAGTTTTTTGATTTTTTTTATTTGTTTTCTAATTTTTCGAGCCGTTTTATTAGTTCAAGATTTTGAATTTTCAAATCCGCTATCATTGCCAGTTGCTCGCTGCTTTGACTTTTCAAGTCTTCTACTATGCCCTGCTGCAGCTTGTTTTGATCATTTAAATGATCAACCATTTCCTGCTGCTCCTGTATAGCTTTAACCATAGGAGCAATCAGGTCATTATAGCGTAAACTATACATGCCTTCATCATCTTTGGTAATGATACCGCTATGGTCAGCCCCTGCAGCGGCAAGTGTTTCCTCTACTTCCTGGGCGATAAATCCATATTCTGTTTTTTTGCTTGCATCGTTGACGCGGACATAAGAAACCGGATTTAGTTTTTCGATAAAATCCAGCCCAAGGCCTGATTTTTCTATTCCTGATTTTAGCCGTCTGTCGGAAGTGATTGACCATGGAACCTGAATTCCGGCATATGATATGTATCCATCACCCATACGTACCTGGTTGTTCCCTGACGCGTTGGGAACCTGGGCATTATTTCCAATACCAATATTATTGGAGCCTCCGGCAACGTCAGATAGTGCATAGTAACCCAATGCACAATTATAAGAACCAGTTGTGCTGTTAATTAAAGAATTAGTACCTACCGAGGTATTAAAACTGCCACTTGAGTTAAAACGAAGAGCAGAAACACCTGCGCCCACATTTTGCTGACCGGTTGTATTGTATATAAGTGAATTGGAACCGAGCGCTGAATTATAATGACCTGTTGTATTTGAAAGCAGCGAAGATTCGCCCATGGCTGTGTTCTGAATTCCTGTTGTGTTTGATAAAAGAGAACTCCTCCCGTTGGCAGTATTATTATACCCGGTAGTGTTTGCATTAAGAGAGTATGCCCCATTTGCAGTGTTATTATATCCATTAGAGTTAAAGGCTAGTGCCTGGTCTCCTGTGGCAGTGTTATAATAACCCGTTGAATTCTGATATAGAGTCTGGTATCCGACAGCTATATTATTATAACCTGTTGTATTTGAAAAAAGTGACCAACTCCCGTTTGCTATATTAAAAGAGCCTGTTGTATTATTTTGGAGTGAAAAAAGACCAATGGCAGTATTATCTGTTCCAGTGGTATTAGACCGTAAAGTCCGGAATCCAATGGAAGTATTGAAATTTCCATAATTATTGGCTGCAACTACAGAGCCTCTTAATGCCTCAAAACCAACTGCCACATTGTAGTTGGTAAAACCCGTTGCTGCACTATAGGCATACTGCATGGCGCCTTCTCCTATGGCAGTGGCATTTGAACCAGCCACATTGGTTTGAAGCGCATCTTTTCCTACTGCCACATTATTATAACCAACGCTGTTTGCTAGGAGAGAACCTGATCCGGTAGCTGTATTATTGTATCCTGTTGTGTTATTAAAAAGCGCATCTTTTCCAATCGCAGTATTGTAACTTCCGGTTGTGTTAAATAAAAGTGCATTAACTCCATTCGCAGTGTTTTCATATCCAGTTGTGTTGAATATCAGTGAGCCGATTCCGATGGCTGTATTATACAACCCTGTATTTGACGGATTTAGAGCAAATAAACCAAATGAGGTATTGTTTAATCCAATGTATCCGGCCCTTTCATTATTTCTTTTAATGATTATATCCTGGTTATCTGTGGTGCCAAAAAAATTGGTAACAGCATTCGTGCCGGCATTACCGGTTAATCCCCAGGTACTGGCAGTGCCCAGTTGCTCCCAGGTTGAACTGGTTCGCGTGAATAGACTGTTAACATCTGTGTCGAACACCACCAACCCCGTGGCCGGCGATACAATGGCGTTGCGCTGCGCGGTAGTCATGCGCGGTGGCAGGAAGCCTTTTGAGGAGGATTTTACATCCAGCATGGCTGAATTATCGGGTAATGAGCCATCGGTATTGATGGCAACCTGTGCATGAGCCTTCAATCCTGCCAACAGGAATAAAAGAAAGAATAGGTTTTTCATAGAATTTGATTCATTAGGTAAACAAAATTGTTTTCAGGAAATTAGTGAGAAACTGTATCCAGCTATAAACTTCCTGTAAGAGAAGGAATAAATCTTCCGGTAGGCGGGGAGAACTTATATGCAAATACAAAGATATAACAATACATGCAAGTGATTGTTTGGTGATGTTGAAAACCTTTCGAAAGATTTCAGAAAATACCTTTTATCGGCAAATTGAAGGCACTGTTCTTCTGACAATTACCGTGAAGTGAATTTAGTGCGGGGAGATAACCTGGATACCATCAGGTGATCTATAGGCAGTGTGTTACAACTGCACCATTAGCATTCTGATGCCAGGTAATATAGGTTCAGAAATGATATGGCAAAATCAATAATAGTGCGTCTCCACAACAGGTTGCCACAGACTTCTGTAGTTCACATCTGAATAACCTTTGCAGGTGGAAATAAAAGCACATTCTGTATGCGATAGTAAATCAACAATCTGGTAAAAGGTGCATGGATTTTTTTCGCATTGATTGAATTGGCAAAGTGGTTTAGTATTGCAGCAACTGCGCCCCAGAGACCAGAAAAAATCATTCAGTTTCGTAACCGGATGTCCTGAAATTTCTGATATAATTTTGAATGCTTCGATACATGCGCTTCTGATTTCTTCGTCGGTCTCTAACAGATAATGATGAGTAAGTTTTTTGTGAATTTCAGGATTAATTATTTCAACACATCCCATGCGCAGGAGAACCCGCTGCATATGGTAATCCATTATCGGGACAAATTTATTTTTGTCCGCTATTTCAACCATCCCGGCTTCTTCGAGCAGTTTGAGCAGGAAGGTGATTTTCTTTTTCATCGGATCGCTGAAGGCCAGCGTAGCCGGTAGCGTTTCGTAAAATCCCTGTCCCTTATTAAAAAGCTTTCCATTGGCGGCTTTCATCAGATTCGTAAGTTGTGAATCAAAATGAATATCAATGAAAGCATCCAGATTAATGAGGAAAAGAACGCGTTCTTCCAGCCTGTCGAGTGTTGTAAGCCGTGGTAGCTTTTCCGGAGCGAAGAGATGTGCCAGTTTCCTTGAAATTTCCTTGATATTAGCAGGGAGCATTGCTCCGGGTATCAGTAATTCATCCTGTTCTTTCATCAACCGGGTGAAAACAAATTCCAGGTAATCCCAGCCGTATAAGCCAAGATCCTCGTTTTCTAAAGTATAGGTTTGGTGACATATAGCTGTACTGTAGAAAAAGGCGCGTAGCTTTGTTTCCAGAGGCGCAGCTACTGTGAGAAAAGGGCGCTGATAAAACGCTTTGCGAAGTCTCATTCCTTTGATCAGTAGTCCGGTTTCTTCGCAAAGATGATGGTTGATCAGCGTAATATTTTGCATCAGCTAATTTGGGTATGTGCCAAATAATTTTTTGAATAGTATATGGGTTTTGTGAACGAAGTGGTCAGGATGCACAAACATCAGGATACATTGTTTTGAAATAACTGTAGCATCGCTGTTCCCGATAGCAGCAAGAGTTTCAGGATTTGCTGATCCTTGCTGCAGCCAGATTTGCTTTATTCCTTTGGCCTCGGCTTCTTTTAACAGAATTACAGTTTGTTCAGGTTTTGTGACAATTATAATTGCACTCACTTCAGCCGGGAGGGAAGCAACATCAGGAACACACCTTACCCCTTCAAATTCCTGCAAATGCTTGCTGATCGGATATACATGATATCCCTGTTTGTTAAGTTCTTTAAAAACTGTATTGCCGAATTTACGCGGGTTTCTGGAAATCCCTGCTACGGCAATGTGCCGCTGTGCGACGAATTGTTCGATTTGTGCTAAGGTTGCCATGGGATGTGAAATTAATATTGGTAATTGTTTCACTTATTGCACCCGGCGCTGTTTGCCAGCACAGGGTTTGATGTGCTATTCATTCGAAATTATGCGATACTAAATTACTAAAACAGCATTAGAAATTAGAAATTAGAAATTAGAAATTAGAAATTAAAATTACTTCACTTTCCTTTTCATCGGTAATTTCCTTCTCCTTATCCCATCAAATGTGTACAATGCGTTTGCTACAGCTGCAGCTGTGGGGACAAGGCCGATCTCTCCGATGCCTTTTGCTCCGTATGGTCCAACGGGATCTTTTTCTTCAATTCCTATTACAATAATTTCCGGTGTGTTTTCAGCATTCAATACACCGCAATCGCGCAGTTTAGTGCTTACCAAACGACTGTTCTCCATGGGCAGATCTTCGGTGAGGGCATAGCCAACACCCATGTGTACTGCACCCTGTATCTGTCCTTCGAACAGCATTGGATTCATGATTTTTCCAGCATCGTGTGCCGCATAAACTTTTGCAATTTCACCTTTATCATCAAGAACGACAAGTTGGGCTGCATAACCATACGAATAGTGCGTTATAATTTTCTCTGCATCGGCCCCGGGCTTTGTTGTCCAGTCGCAGAAGTAGCTTCCTGTATATGTATTGCCGGCAAGGTCTTCAAGTTTATTTGTTTTCAAATTATTCCGCAGCGAAACTGACGCATCAATAATTGCATTTCCCAGTAATGCTGTGGCGCGTGACGAGGTTGTCATTCCGGTAGGTAATTCAGCATTTGTATCAACAGTAACGTCGATGAGTTTTGTGTCAATTCCTGTTTCCTGGTTGAGTGTCTGAATTGCCATATTGTGAACGCCCTGGCCCATCTCCGTCCAGCCATGTTCTATAAGTACGCGCCCATTCTCCAGGATATTAATTTTCACATCACTGAAATCGGGCATTCCGTTTCCAACACCGGAGTTTTTTATTCCGCAAGCAATTCCTGCATATTTAGCTGCATAGAAATGCTCTTTGAGTGCAAGTAAACATGATCTGATTCCAACACCAGCTTCAAGAATCTGCCCTGTAGCAGTCATTTTGCCACTATCCAATGCATTATCAAAGCGGAATTTCCAACGGTCGAAACCACCTTTTTCACAAAGCTCATCAATACAACTTTCCAGTGCAAAGGCAACCTGGTTAGCTCCAAATCCGCGCATGGCGCCCGACGGGATATTATTGGTATAAACTGTAAGAGCTTCAATATCCACATTAGAAACATGGTAACCACCTGTTGCATGCCCTGCAACTCTTTCCATCACTTTCGTGCCGACAGAAGCATACGCTCCGGAATCGCCAACTGCCCGCAGTTTTAAGCCGGTGAGAATTCCATTTTCATCACAGGCAACAGCAATATCCATCCACACCGGATGACGTTTTGGATGCATAATAATCGACTCCTTACGTGACAGATGCAATTTAACCGGCTTTTTTAAAAGCCAGGCAAACAATGAAACATGTCCCTGAACAGTCATGTCTTCACGGCCACCAAAGCCACCACCGCAGGGCACGAGAGTAACTCTTACTTTGTCTTCGTCCAATCCAAGTATGGATGCCACCTGCCGCTGGTCAACATAAATCCCTTGTCCCTGACTGAAAAGATGGATACCGTCTTTGGTTGGGAGGGCTATGGCAGCTTCAGTTTCGAGGAAAGCATGCTCAATACGCTGTGTTTCGTAAATTCCCGAAGTGGAATATTTCGATTTATTCAAGATTTCTTCAACGGATTCGCCACGGCGGACAATGCATTTTTCAAGCAGGTTTTGTTTGTTGGGATGAACCAATACCGAATCTTTGGCAAGTGCCAGATGCATATCCGATACCGGCTCCAACACTTCATATTCAACATGAATTAAGGCAGCAGCTTTTCTTGCGGTTGCTTCATCTTCAGCAACAACACCTGCAATTACATCGCCGATATAGCGCGTAATTTCCCCTGGTGCGATCATGAGTGGCCAATCGCTGTAAATCAGGCCGGTGAAACGCTCGCCAGGTACATCAGAAGCTGTAAATATTTTAATTACGCCATCCAGTTTAAAAGCTTCAGTAGTATCGATTGAAATAACTTTTGCTCTCGGATGATCGCTGAAACGCAACGCCGCATGCAGCATTCCATCGAAGTGCATATCATTTACGAATAGTCGTTTACCAACGGCAGTTTCATAAGCCTCATATTTCGTTAAAGGCTTTCCGATTCCACCTTCAGAAATTGCATTAATTGAAGTTGATTCTTCACATAAATTCTTTAACGCTTCCTCAATGGCATCAACAATTTTAACATAGCCTGTGCAGCGGCACATATTCAGATTAATTGCTTTATTAATTTCCGTACGAGTAGGATTTGGATTTTCAGCAAACAGAATTTTCGTGCGAATGATAAGCCCCGGCGTACAGAATCCACATTGAACGGCTCCTTTTTCAACATAAGCTTTGGCGATGACATCACGCACTTTCGCAGGAATGCCTTCCATGGTAATTACCTTTGCGTCTGCCAGGAATTTCATCTTTTGGGTGCAGGAGAGTTTGGCTTTACCATTGATCTCAACCATGCAAGCGCCGCAGGCAGCCTGCCCTGAGCATCCGTCCTTAACTGAAGTAATTCCTTCGGACCCGCGAAGCCAGTTCAAAAGAGACTGGTCGCCATCACCGGTATATTCGATTTTTTTATCGTTCAGGTAAAATGTAATCATGTCGGAATTTTATGGCTTTTTAGTAGTAAAAAGTTTTTCCAGTTCTGAAGTATCAGGCTGAATTGGTGCCGGAAGTTTTATTACGGGCTGAACAAACTTTAAATCCTTCAATCCGCTGCCGGTAAGCAGAACCACGTTTTTAGAATTATCCGGAATTAATGCCTTCGATTTGTATTTTAGCATGCCAGCGAAAGCTGCAACAGCTGCCGGTTCTGCAAAAATTCCTGTGGATCGCGAAAGTTTGACTGAAGCCTGCAGAATTTCAGCATCACTCACTGTAATATATTCTCCCTGGTATTGCTGAAGGTAGTTAACAGCCATGAAATAGTTTCGTGGAATATCCACAGATATAGAATCTGCCAGCGTATCAGAGGCAGTTACCCTGAACACTTCCTTTCCAATATTATTAATCAGGTTGCAACTGCCTTCTGCCTGCACAGCAACAATCACCGGCATCTTTTCAATTATTCCAAGATTCAGTAAATCTTCAAAACCTTTGTAAACACCCGAAATAATTACACCATCGCCTACCGGAACAAAAATACGGTCGGGTATATGCTGTTTTAAATCACCGAACAGTTCAAACGAAACTGTTTTCTTTCCTTCGATAGTAAGCGGATTATAGGCAGTATTACGGTTGTAAAAACCAAACATTTCAGATGCTTTAACGCTGAGATCGAATGCCTGATCGTAAGTTCCGTTAACGGGAATAATTGTGGCACCATACATCACTATTTGCGTAAGTTTTGCTAACGGTGCTGCAGCCGGGACAAATATAACAGAACGCTGCATTTGCGACGCGCAGATGCCAGCCAGTGATGATCCGGCATTTCCCGTGGACGCGGCAATTATCGTATTTATTCCATTCTCTTTTGCCCATGCTGAAACCAAAGCAGAAGCCCGGTCTTTAAAAGAAAATGTAGGGTTTTGTGAATCGTCCTTCAAATACAGTTCGAACCCTAATTCCGATGAATCAATTTGATTGAATTTGTATAGCGGAGTTTTTCCTATTCTAAGTTTTGGTAAACTTTTGATATTTTTAATTGGAAGCAGGGAAAGGAAGTTTTCCCGTTGAAGATGCTTGAAAAGGTTTTTCGGAGCAGTAATTTTCGAAATTTCTACAAAATCATAAACAGTCTTCAATACACCTTTGGGCGGAAGATCAGCCGTGTTTGTCTTTTGACAGGCAGGGCAAAGGTACATCACATTTTCAACGGTATACTCTTTACCGCAGTCGTTACATTGGTAATGGAATTTTTCGGTCATGGTTCTGAAATCTGATTTTTTCAAAGCAAATGATCATTTCAGCAACCCTGTCCGATCATTAAATTCATTTATCATCTCATCCCAGCGGGCAGGCTGGCTGAATATTTTTGGCCAGATATGCCTGTCATCCCACAATTGGCGCAGGTCTTCCACATCTTTTTCCTGTTGTTCAATCCAGGTAAAATATTTCAGGTTATGAATGGCTTTCTGGTCATCATAGGTGAGATCCTTCATGTAGTCGGGAGTTGTTCCGAACATGCATTTTTCATGATCTTTTGCAGCCTGCAATACTGTGTATTTTCCACGGTCTGCTGTGAGCTCTTCAAGGCGCGAACCGTACATTTCAGCAGAATCAGTTGCAATGGTGATAATAACATCATCAGCGGTCATGTCAAAATGTTTGGCAGTCTTAATCGCCGAAAGGATGTTGCCAATTCCCGAAATACCGATCATGTCAAGTTTTGCCAGCGTTTCGCGGTCTACACCATTAGCAGCAAGGTATTCATGGCCTTCCTTTTCATTGAAAAGGCGCAGCAGGCGCATGCAATATTCATCGTCAATTGCGGTTACTACGTTCGTGTTTTTAACGTTGTGAATCCATGGAACATGCTTGTCGCCGATACCTTCTATACGGTGACCGCCAAATCCATTGCGCAGAAGGGTAGGGCACTGTAATGCTTCGGATGCAACTACCTTGAGGTGAGGGAATTTTGTACGCAGGTAATCGCCCGCAGCAATAGTTCCTGCTGATCCTGTTGCAGAAATGTATGCCGACATCTGCGAATCTTTGCCAGCTACATCTTTGTAAACTTCTTCTACGGCATGGCCGGTGACTTCGTAATGCCAGCAGGAATTGCCAAACTCTTCAAACTGGTTGAAGACCATACAATCCTTACGTGTGCGTTTGATTTCCCAGCATTTATCATAGATTTCCTTCACATTCGATTCGCAACCCGGCGTAGCTATAACTTCGGCGCCAATTTCCCTGAGCCACGAAAAGCGTTCCTTGCTCATCTCTTCCGGAAGTATTGCTACAGCTGTTACATCCATCAGGTATGAGTCGAAAGCTCCTCCACGGCAATAGTTGCCTGTTGATGGCCAAACGGCTTTGTGATAGGAAGGATCAAATTGCCCGGTAATGATCCGGGGCGCAAGACAACCATAAGCTGCGCCAACTTTATGCGCTCCTGTCGGGAACCATTTGCCCAGCATTACCACAATACGTGCATCAATGCCTGTAAGGGCTTTGGGGAGTTCGATGTAATTAGGTTTGCCATAGAGGCCACCGAGGGCTTTTGGTTCATTTTTCCAGGTAATCCTGAAAAGGTTTAGTGGATGAAGGTCCCACAAGCCAATGGTTTTTAGTTTCTCTTTTATTTTATCCGGAACAAGTTCCGGATTTTGCATTTGAGCAAATGTAGGAAGGATAACGCCTTTTTCGCGGTACCGGTCGATGGCTTTCTGAAGTACTTCGCTATCAACAACTTTGTCGGTAAATGGGATCATAGAATTTGGTTTTCTTGAAGTGGGATATTCCCTGTTAGATTGATTTATTTTTTGTTTCGTAATTGAAGTTATGAAGGATTTAAGAACAAGGATTAACGATTTGTGATTTACGATTTTTGTGTTAACTGCTAATGAATAGTATTCTGTGCTATCTATATGGTTTGTAAACAAATCAAATTTTGGTCAATCCTTTTTTTGATTTAATTTTGCGTACTTCTAAAATCTAAAATCGTTAATCCTTGTTCGTCCTTTCCTTTTTCATTTCAATAAATTAGTTATTTAAGTCAAAATACTAATTGCATCGCGCCTTTCATGATTATGCTCATTTCGGCGGCAAAAGTAAAATGATATTGCGTTACGCATGGTGTGAGGAATCTTACATCCTGAATGCTAAAATCATCAGGATTTATCGTAGCCTTCACCTGGTCGGTTTCATACAGGTACTTGCCATCAACGAGACTGAGCGTCTTAATGTTTTCTTTGTTTTTGTAGATGAGCACTTGCCTGTCCGGGAGTTGGCTTAGGAAATAACCTTCACCTTCCTGATTTAATGTCTGGATGCTAAGGCAGAGCCCCGGCTTGTCGGCGTATGGCTTTCCACTGCTCGGACAGAAAGTTTCACAATTGGCACATTCATTACACAAATCGCGGATATTCAAAACCTGGTGCGGTTGCTCCACGTTGAAGATGCGGTCGGCCTCCAGCACAACACTGGCATCATCTGTAAGAACTGCTTTTTGAAGATGATATTTAACAGGTTCAATCTCAAAGCTGAAATTGGCAAGATTAGGGCAAACACTGGCGCATACATTGCAGATTTCGTCGCATTGCAGGCAGCGGGAAGCCTCCTTGCGAGCCTCTTCAGGAGAAAGTGAGGCCATTACCAAATCGAAATTCCGTCTATTATACAATGGAGTTTCTTTTGGTGAAATTCCATATTGCCGGATGGATTTTCGGTGAAGAAGGTCTGCCAGATTAATATTTTTCTCCGCTTGTTTCGTTTTTGCAGGATGGGGAACAGAAAGATCGGCAATGATCTCAGCTGCAGCCTTACGGCCATCAGCAATTGCATTTATCGCTGTTGATGCGCCCCGCAAAGCGTCACCACCAATGTATAAACGGTCGTTTGTGTTTTTATAACTACCGTTTATCGTTTTGATGTCTCCTTCGGTAGTAAAGTCGATATCGAGTTTCTGCCCTATTGCAGGGATTATAGTGTCGCACGAAATTGTGAATTCTGAATACGGAACTTTTACCGGAACAGGACGGCCATCTTTGTCTTTAAGAGCAAGGATATTCCGGGAGCACAGTATTGCATTTACCCGCCCTTCAGACGACATAATGCTTTCCGGGTTTGTGAGCTCAATGATTTCAATGCCTTCATCCAGCACAGCTTGTATTTCTCCTTTGTCTGCGGGCATTTCTTTAATTGAGCGGCGATAAACGATAGTGACTTTTCCTTCTTTTCCAACAAGCCGGTAAGCAGTGCGTGCCGCATCCATGGCGGTATTACCGCCACCAATGATCACAACATGCTTCCCTAAGCCGGTAGGCAGGTTTTGCCTTACATCAAATAGAAACTGCAAAGGATCCAGAACATTCTGCGAGTTGATACCATCAATAGTCAACTCTGCCGATTTCTGGGCACCGGTAGCAAGAAAGACTACATCATGAGCAAGGCGGATAGCTTCAAAATTCTCTTTATTTATCTTGTAGTTGTCTACGAGATTCACACCTGAACTTAATATCCGTTGTATATCACGTTCAATCGCTTCATTAGTCAGCCTGAATGATGGGATTGCAGAGGAAACCATTCCCCCTGCGATGTTTTTTTGCTCGTAAACATCCACTTCAAAACCAGCTCTTTTCAGGAACCATGCACAGGATAATCCTGCGGGACCTGCACCTATTATGGCTGCCTTACGACCATTAAGTTCAAAAGGTTTTCCGCTTGGATCGCTTGTCATACTTTCTGCAACAAATCGCTTTATTTCGCGTATGTGGAGTGCTTCATCATAATTTATACGGGTGCATTTTCCCTGGCACAGGTGGTCGCAAACCATGCCGGTTACAGATGGAAAAGGGTTTGTGTCGAAAATAGTTTCAAATGCCGATGAAATTTCTCCTTGCGATGTGTAGTACATATAATCAGGAATACCTTGGTGTGTGGGGCAGGTATCTGTGCATGGGGCATGGATGCAGTCGAAAAATCCTAAAGGACGGTTCGTTTTTATACTCGGATCGGTGAAAGATGTTTTATGATATGCCAGATTATCGCCAACGCGATCAGCATAATTATTCAGGTTAAGAAGAGCTGCATCTTGAACTGATAGTAAGGTTGTTCCTGCTATTTTGCAAATGTATTCATTAATAGTCTTAGCGTGTTTGTCTTCAAATTCCTTACGGAGATTATTCATGTATTGCCATAGCCGTCCGTAACCGCCGGGTTTGAGCAGATCGCTGCATACCGTAACAGGTTTCATGCCGCAGGAAAGAATATCAGCAATATTAAAACAATCCACTCCCGCTGAGAAAGAAACATCGAGAGCGCCGCCGAGATCATTCTGCAATTTGCGCGCTACGCTTACGCTGATAGGATGCAATGCCCTTCCGCTCATGTACATCATACCTTCTTTTTCGCTGAAAACCTGTTTGTTGTTGTGGCTTTCGAGGGTATTGGTAAGCTTAACACTGAAATGAAGCCCGTTTGAAAGTGAAGCTTTGCCGAGCATATTCAGAATTTTGAGCGCATCAGGATATTTAAGGTCATGTTCAAAAGCCAGGTCGGGGATATCAGCAGAAAATCCCATTTTATCATTTAGCAAACTTCTCAAATCAACTGGCCCAAGTAGTGTAGGGTTTAATTTGATAGTCGTGTGCAGTTTCTTTTCGTTGATCAGGTAAAGGCCGATCTTCCCGATTTCATCGGGAGGACAGCCATGCATGGTACTTAGTGTAATGTGGTTGGAGATACAGGATGGGATTCCAATTTCATCTATGGATTTATAAATATTCCTGATAGAATCTTTTGCCTGCGACAGCTCTTTGCTGCAATCCTGCATTTTTGTGAAAAACCATTGTACGTTTTCGTTCAGTATTCCTTCCAGGTTATAGCCGACACTCATATTGAAAAGTGTGCCGACAGGACCGTCAAATCCAAGCTCTTTGCGGAGAATGTGAATAATGATCCAGGCATTCAGGTATTCGTGGAACGACTGCTCCACTTTGAGCTCCTGCGACCATTCGCAGTTATATCCTTCGTCCTGCATATCGATACAAGGTTTGGAAACTTCAAGCTCGTCGAGGGTTTGGATTGTTTTTAACTCGATATAGCGCGCCCCGCAGAGCCATGCAGCAATTATATTTACAGAAAGTTGCGTATGCGGGCCGGCTGCTACGCCAACTGGTGTTTCCAATAACTCACCATAACGCTCCATTTTGAAAGGATCAGCCGGTTTGGGTATAAAGAAAAGACTTCCGGGTAAGCCCATGAAGCGGTTGTTGCGTATTTCGCTCAGGGTTAGGGCTAAAAGCCTGGGTAGCGGGATTGGTGTAAATTTATCAGACACAGTTCTTAAAGTTTATTCATTAATTTGGGGCTTCAAAAATAGAACAAAATGAAGGAGAAGTGATAGATTTGCTTCCTTATTATAGGCTAAAGTAACATCCTGCCGATGAATTATCACGGCAAAGTATTGATAATAAATATGTTAAATCTTTATTTGTAAGTAAACTTGACAACGTTTCCCTTTTCTGTAATCATCCCTGCTGCCGGAAATTCAGGCAGGATGGGTACTGATAAAGCTCTGTTGGCTTATGGTAACGGATTTTCTTTTGCGGAGCATCTGATTAAGAGTTATTCCGGATTTGGAGTTCATCCCGTTGTGATGGTAGTGAATACAATGCTCGATTTATCAGGGTTTGCTACAAGTCAATATGTTACGGTGCTTAATGAGCACACGGATTGGGGGCGGTCCTACTCTATAATGCTTGGTACCCGTAAAGTTCCGAAAAAGTGTTCCTGTTTTCTTCATAATATTGATAATCCCTGCATCGGAAATGAACTGCTTAGCTTGCTTTTAGAAGCCAATGAACCAGATAGTTATGTTGTTCCGGTTTTTCAGGGCAGGGGAGGACATCCAATTTTGCTGGGAAACAGGATTGTTGAATATTTACAAAATATGGATGAAGTGCCCGATTTCAGGGAAGTTTTAAAGCAGTTCAACCGAATTGAAGTGCCCTATGGTGATGAACGGATTCTCTGGAATATAAATACGCCTGCTGAATATGAACGATTTATCAAAACAGTAAAAAACAATATTGATGTTTGAATAAATACCTCTCAATTAGATTAGCCAGGATTTAGAAATTAGAAATTAGAACTTAGAAATTTCTTTTCTGCTTCCTTCCCCATCCAGCAAAATTCCCATATTTTTCATCAGGAAAGTAGCATTCAGATTTTTGCAGATGCCTTCGCGTAATTTGTAATCGATTTTCATCTGATCATCCACAATTTCAATTTCGAAGCAAAGGTTGTTGATGCTCTCCGGATAGTGATTTTTAAGTTCGCCAAGAGCCAGGTCATGTGTGGCAAACAAACCGGCTAGTTTGTATTTAAGAAGTTGCCGGATTAGTGCAATGGAGCCTGTTTGTTTATCCCTTGAGTTGGTGCCTTTTAGTATTTCATCGAGCAGGATTAGTTTGTGATGACCTTTTTCGAGCTCGCCGATGATTTGTTTAAGTCGTTTTAATTCGGCATAAAAATAGGATTCATTTTTCGAAAGTGAATCGCTGGTGCGAATACTGCTGTGAATTTCGATAGGGTAAAATGTAAATTCATCTGCAAATACAGGAGTGCCCATCATAGCTAATATGCAGTTGCTGCCAATAGTTCGCAGAAATGTGCTCTTGCCGGACATGTTTGCCCCCGTGATTATACAGAACTGGTTCCATCCCTTGATATCAATACTGTTTGTTACACATGTGTTTTTTGAAATAAGCGGATGCCCTATATTTTCAGCCTTTAGCAGAAATTCTTTATAAAAAGGTTTTGGATAAGTATAGCCAGGGTTATTGCAAGCAAAGTTGGCTAAGCTGGAAAGTGCATCCACTTCTGCAATTACTTCAAACCATTGATTAATAAGGCTCTGGTGTTCATTTTTCCATCGTTCAACTGCCATGAGCAGGTGCAGGTTGAACATGAAGAGACCATTCATTACTGCTGAAGCAAATAGGTTGAGGTTTGTATCCATCATATTCATCAGGTTTGCCAGCCTTTTAATTACTTCGCTGGGTGGCTTTTTACTATCTGATTTTAATCCTTCTTTAAGCTTTTGCAGATGCGGGCTTGTGAAATTCATCTTCTCAATAAGTTCCAGGCATTGTGCATATTTGCCGAGAATCCCAAACTTTGATGTAATTGAAGTATGCACCTTTATGGTTAATTTACCATATATCGTCACAAAAAAGAACTGGATAAGCACGAGAAAAACAGGAACCTGGTAAGGTAAAATCCCCAGCGAAGAGAGGACGATAGCTGTTATTGTAAGAACCGGCAGAGCAATAATCAGGATTTTTAGCTGCAGGGGATGTTTCAACAGCGTTTGGCTCTGAAGCCAATCATTCCAATCATTCCGATCGTTTTCCGTAATATTTTGTCCATAGAAAATGAGCCTGATTTGTTGCCGGAAAGTCACATTATCTGATAATTCACGGATTGCAGTCTGTCGTTGAATAATCTCAGATTTAAACTGCCAGGCATTTTTAAAATAATCCGCCAGTCTGTTTTTGCCAAAGATTGTGGCCGTGCGGTTGATACACTGAAACAATGAGTTTACGCCAAAAATATCCAGATCATGTGTGTAAGGATGGTCGTAATTTACATATTCAGCCCCCGGATCAAAAGAAGAATAATCGCTGTTAAGTGAGTTGATTTCCTGCCGGTTAATATCGATCAAATGGTCGCATAGCTCAATTTTACCGTTTAAAGTAGCATCCAGCCAGCCAAGGAAAATGAAGCTGCCGAAAGAAAGCACAGCCATAACCGTTTTCCATCCCTGGTGCGCTCCTGCAAAAAATGCATAAACGAAAAAGATGCTTGCCAGGAATAGCAAGAGCCTGAAAAGTGGAATGTATTTTCGATTGTGAATATAACTTAGTCGTGCTTCATTATTGTTGTCGATGAGCTTGTTATACTGTTGTGTTAAGTCCATTAGAAATTGACGCTGTTTTTATGATTTATCTTACAGAAGTATCCGGTCGCGTTAAATTATCAGATTGTTTTCTCTTCAAATGGCTAAATTAATTCATTCTGGCATCGAATTGTGCAGTTCACTTTCTATTATTCTCTAATTTTACCTGCTGTAAAGTATGAAAGCAAACCCCCAATTCCAAAGATTATGCAAAGCATTTTTTCGAAGGCTGAAGAAATAAAAAAAGGACAAGTGCCTGCTGTACTTTGCATTGTTGTTGATACCAAGGGTTCAACTCCGCGTAAACAAGGAGCGAAAATGATTGTTTATGCTGATGGCAGTGTTTTTGGCACAATCGGAGGAGGGAGTATTGAAAAAGAAGTTGCCTTGAAAGCTGTGGAACAAATTGCCTCAGGAAAACCGGCGAAATATGTTTTTAACCTTGGCACTGACCTGGGGATGCATTGTGGAGGCTATATGGAAGTCTATATTGAACCAATAAACTCAGCCAGGAAACTATATATTTTTGGAGCAGGACATATTGGTAAAGCGCTTGCAGGATTTGCAAAAGCACTTGATTTTTCTGTGACTGTTTTCGATCCACGGGAAGATATATTCAGCAGCAAGGAGTTTGATGGCTGCACCTGTATAAACAAGGACTATTTCCAGGCAATAGATGAAGCTTTGTTTGATGAAAATATTTATGGCGTAATCGTAACTCCAAAGCATACTTTTGACGAGGATATCCTGGCAAAAGTGGCAAGAAAACCCCATGGTTACCTTGGCATGATTGGTAGCACACGAAAAGTGGAATTGTTGAGAAAACGCTTTTTAGAAGAGAATGTTCTTACATCCGAAGAACTCGATAAAATTGATATGCCGATAGGGATCAAGCTCCATGCAGAATCTCCGCAGGAAATTGCAATAAGTATCCTGGCAAAATTAATTGATGTCAGAAATACAAATAATGCTGAATAAAATTTAAGTAGCAAAGAATGCCATTAGTAAATTTAAGAAAGAATACCTATTAAACCTTAATTATGCAAAATATCGTCCGCTTTATCCTTGACGACAAACTTGTTGAAGTTGATTTTTCTAAATTTCCGGAACTGAAACCTACTACAACAGTATTGAATTACCTGCGCTCCTATCCGAACCACAAAGGAGTGAAGGAAGGTTGTGCTGAAGGAGATTGTGGTGCATGTACCGTGGTTGTGGCAGATGTGGATGGTAATGGAAAACTGAAATATACTTCACTTGATTCCTGCTTAGTATTCCTCCCGATGATTCATGGAAAGCAACTTATAACGGTTGAAAACCTGGCTAATACTTCAAAAGGAGAAAAAGAACTTCACCCGGTGCAGCAGTTGATGGTGGAAACAAGCGGAAGCCAGTGTGGATATTGCACTCCTGGCATTGTGATGTCACTCTTTGGCTTATACAAAAATCAGAATGAACCCACCCGCGAAATTGCAGAAGATGCGTTAACCGGAAACCTTTGCCGCTGTACAGGTTATGAACCAATTTTGAATGCAGCTATTAAATCATGCATTAACAAAGGCAGAGATCATTTCTCGGATAATGAAAACAGAATAATTGAACTGTTGAAAGAAATAAACGGCAATAAGGAAACACTTGAAATAGTGACTGAAAAGCAAAAGTATTTCAAGCCATTTTTACTTTCAGATGCGCTGCAAATCCGGAAAGAAAATCCCGGGGCAATCATTGTAAATGGTTCTACTGATGTGGCATTGCGACAGACTAAGAAAAAAGAATTATTTGCAGAAATACTTGATCTTTCTGGGATCGATGAGTTGAAAAATTTCCATGAGGATGAAAATTGTTTTGTTTTCGGAGCCGGTGTCACTGTGCAGCAGATGAAGTCATTGTCTCTTGATAAATTACCGGCACTCAATAATATTTTGAAAGTTTTCGGATCGCTGCAGATAAGGAATATTGCAACGATAGGGGGAAACGTAGGTTCTGCTTCGCCGATTGGAGATACACTTCCGGTTCTTTTTGCTTACGGTGCAAGCATAAAATTAAGTTCGGTCAATTCCGAAAGAATTATTGGTGTTGAAGATTTTATTAAAGGATATCGGCAAACCGATTTAAAAAACGACGAATTAATAACTGAAGTAATTATTCAGAAACCGGATGCTGAAACAAAGGTTTTATCCTATAAGGTTTCGAAACGGAAGGATCTTGATATCTCCACTGTTTGCGGGGCTTTCCGGCTCAATATCCTACAAGGAAAAATTGCTGAAATAATATTGGCATTCGGTGGAATGGCAGCCACAACAAAACGTGCAGTAAAGACTGAAAAATTTCTGGCAGGAAAAGAGTGGTCAAGAGAAAATGTAGATTCTGCAATGGAAATACTGTCAGAAGAATTTACACCATTATCTGATGCCCGTTCGGAAGCCAAATTCCGGACTGCTGCTGCAGGAAATTTACTTTTAAAGTTTTATTCAGAAACAGTCCGGTAATTTTTTATAATATGCTAATTATCAATATATTACATACGACTCTTTTGATATCGCATAGTGCTGAGAATCAACGTTTTGCGCCTTTGCGTCTTTATTCGCTGCGCTCATGAGAACGCTTCGCTAAGTTGCGAGAAATGAAAAGTTACCGGAGTATTTATTCAGAAACGAATTAGTCAAATAAAAATATACAACCCATTCAGAACTACCTTTTTGTAAAATAAAAACAGAATGGCAACTAATAATCTCCATCACGAAAGTGCAATAAAGCATGTTACAGGCGAATCTGTGTATATCAACGATATGCCTGCCAATGATCAATTGCTCTATGGAAAGGTGGTTTATAGCAAACATGCTCACGCTCTTATATCGGGCATCGATGTCTCAGAAGCATTGAAAATTACAGGTGTCCATTCAGTACTCACAGCGAAGGATATTCCTGGTATTAATCAAATGGGACCCATAATCCATGACGAAATATGTCTAGCCGAAAATGAAGTCACATTTATTGGACAGGCACTTGTATTAATAGCGGCTGTAAATGAAGAAGCAGCGCTGGAAGCAGAAATACATGTTAAAATTAAATACGAACCCCTTGAGCCAATTCTGGATATCGAAACAGCAATTGCCAAAAATAATATTCTTGCTCCTAAACGTATCATTGAACGAGGAAATGCTGATGTTGCGCTGAAAAATGCCCCACATGTTATTAAAGGACAACTGAAGACCGGCGCTCAGGAACATTGGTACCTCGAAACACAGACAGCCCTTGCCGTTCCTGGCGAAGGAAGGGAAATGGTTGTTTATGCTTCTTCTCAGAATCCGGCAGAAACACAGGCTATAGTGGCTGAAGTTCTTGGCATTCCGCGAAACGTTGTTGAGGTTGAAGTTAAACGTATGGGCGGCGGTTTTGGAGGTAAAGAAACTCAAGGAAACCATGTTGCCGCCTGGGCTGCACTTTTAGCCAATGCTGCAAAACGACCGGTAAAAATCCATCTTTTCCGCGATGATGATCAGATAATGACAGGTAAGAGGCATCCTTTTCTAGCTGACTATGAAATTGGATTTAATGATGAAGGCAGAATCCTTGCATATAAATTGGAGTTGAATTCAAATGCCGGCTCTTCCACTGATGTTTCACTTGCCATCCTGGAGCGGGCTATGCTTCATGCTGACAATGCCTACTATATTCCGGATGTTTGTATAGTTGGCAGGGCATGGAAGACAAATCTGCCTTCCAATACTGCCTTTCGCGGGTTCGGAGGGCCACAGGGTATGGCGGTAATCGAAAATGCAATTGACTGTGTAGCCCGTTTTCTTCATAAAGATGCAACTGACGTCAGGCATCTCAATTTTTACAGGCCCGATGTTAACAATATTACCCCATACGGTGCCAGGATCGAAAACAACAGGCTCTTTCTGGCATACGACAGGATTATCGAAACTTCTGAATATTTCAAACGCAGGAAGGATATAGAATTATTCAACAACGAAAACGAGTTTTATAAGAAAGGGATAGCTCTGACACCAGTGAAATTCGGCATCTCGTTTACCTCTTCTTTCCTTAATCAGGCAGGGGCTTTGGTAAATATTTATACAGACGGTACTGTGCTCGTAAATCATGGGGGAACTGAAATGGGGCAAGGGCTTCATACAAAGATACTTCAGATTGCCTGCGCCGAACTTGGTGTTACGCCTGATAGGGTGAAAGTGAATGCCACCAATACTTCCAAAGTGCCAAACACTTCGCCTACAGCCGCATCTTCGGGTAGCGATCTCAACGGCATGGCAGTTAAGAATGCCATTGACATTCTTAAATCGAGAATTGCAAAGGTAGCTGTTGCAGAACTTCAGAAGATTTTTAAAACATCAATAATCAAAGAAGATAATCTTGAATTTGGTAATAATTTCATTTTCGATAAAGAAGATCATAACCGTAAAATTTCCTTTGCAGACATAGCCAGGGAATCTCATTTTCAACAGGTAAGTCTTAGTTCAACAGGATTTTACAAGACTCCTGGTGTCTTTTTTAACAGGGACACCGGACAAGGGGACCCATTCTTCTATTATTCCTATGGTATGGCAGTTTCGGAGGTCATGATTGATGTACTTACCGGGCAACATACTTTTTTGCGCTGCGATATTGTGCAGGATGTTGGCGATTCAATTAATCCGGAAATAGATAAAGGTCAGGTAGAAGGCGGTTTTGTGCAAGGTATGGGCTGGTGTACCACCGAAGAGATGAAATGGGACAAGAGCGGTAACCAACTGACTCACTCTCCGGATACCTATAAAATACCTACTGTTAACGATATCCCAAAAGATTTCCGTGTTCACCTATTGGAAAATGTCTCCAATACAGGTACGATCCGCCGCAGCAAAGCAGTGGGCGAGCCTCCTCTTATGCTGGCATTGTCAGCCTGGCTGGCCATAAAAGATGCCATTTCGGCTGTCGGTAATCACGAAAAGGAACCCGATTTTACTTTGCCAGCTACCGGCGAAGTCATTCTTCAATCCTCCGGGAAGTTGAGAAAGAAATAGAATACGATTGTTAGCCGGAGTCTGGTAATATCCTGATTGTTTATACTCTGAAAATATTTTGTAAAAGAAGGTCAGGTTGAACCAGGGATGAATTTTCATTTGGTCGATGGGTAATCTGGAAAATTCATGTAGGTTTGTATTTGAGTATACTGCCAATTCTGATGTGTATTTGATCCTGTCTCATAACAGCTAATCCTAATCTGAAAAACATGATAAATCTTTGGGTTAAAAAATCGTTAACACAATTAATGCTTGAAGCCGCTGATTCGGATAAAGGGTTGAAGCGGACGCTTAATGCAAAAAACTTAGTAGGTTTAGGAGTCGGCGCAATCATTGGTGCCGGTTTGTTTGTCCGCACTGCAGCAGCAGCAGCCAATAACGCGGGACCATCTGTTACTATTGGATTTATTGTTGCCGCAATTGGTTGTGCTTTGGCAGGTTTATGTTATGCCGAGTTCGCTTCAATGATACCAATCGCCGGGAGCGCATATACTTATTCCTATGCTACTATGGGTGAATTGGTCGCATGGATCATTGGTTGGGATTTAGTTTTAGAATACGCCTTAGGTGCAGCCACCGTGGGGATAGCCTGGAGTGAATATCTGAATAAACTCCTCGAATACCTGGGAATGCGAATACCTTATGAGTGGTGCCATTCGCCTTTTGATAAGTTTACTGACGCGGCAGGTGTAGTTTCATCACACGGTATTATGAATTTGCCTGCTTTATTTATTATTATCCTACTGTCCTTTTTACTTATCAAAGGAACAAAAGAATCAGCTTTCGTGAACGGAATTATCGTAATAACAAAAGTCTCGATTGTAATATTGTTTATATGTTTTGGTTGGGCTTTTATTAATCCGGTCAATCATACACAGTATATTCCTGATCCAACTATTTATACTGATGTTCAAGGTATAAGCCATAATTATGGCGGGCTGATGGGGATATTGGGTGCAGCCGGTGTAGTATTTTTTGCTTTTATAGGATTTGATGCTGTATCCACAGCAGCACAGGAGGCGAAAAATCCAAAGCGTGATATGCCCATGGGTATTTTAGGCTCATTGGTTATTTGCACTGTACTGTATATCTTGTTTGCCCATGTATTGACCGGTGTTGCTACGGTTGACGATTTCAGGCATCAGGGGAGGGAAGCATCGGTTACATTTGCCATTAATACTTATATGCATGGTTTTGGCTGGCTTGCCAAATTAGTAACTGTTGCCATATTGGCGGGTTTTTCATCAGTTATCTTAGTTATGCTAATGGGTCAATCCCGTGTCTTTTATTCAATGAGTATTGATGGATTAGTTCCTAAATTATTTTCTGACATTCATCCAAAATACCGGACGCCATATAAATCCAATTTGTTGTTTTTAGTCTTTGTAGGTTTATTTGCCGCATTTATTCCGGGAGATATTGTCGGGGATATGACAAGTATCGGAACTCTGTTTGCCTTTATGCTGGTTTGTGCAGGTGTCTGGATTATGCGGGTGAAAAGGCCTGAACTTCAGCGTCAATTCAAAACCCCTCTTGTTCCCTTAGTCCCTATACTTGGAATTCTCGTTTGTGGCGCTATGATTTTTGGCTTGGGCTGGCCTAACTGGGCCCGATTGGGAGCATGGATGGTTATCGGTGGGATCATTTACTTTGGTTATGGAATGAGGCATAGTAAACTGAATAATCCCAAAAAATAGATAGCTGAGATGTCTGTTAACGATGGACATGCCTTTTCTTTGCGAGTTGCCGGAAAGCATAGATTGATCAACTGATTATCTTTGGCTAATTAAAGGGTTATTTCGTTATCTGAATTGTTTTGAAAAGTCATATACCTTCTTATTATACTGCATTCAGCTTATAAATTGAAAAAACCGACGGTGGTTAAATAAGATCAAATATAAACAAGCTAATTAGTTTTATTGATGTGTTTTCCTTCAAATTTACATACTAAATTTGTCAGGAATTTTTGAGCAAAATTGTGATTTCGTATAGGAAAGATCTCTCTATTTGGTTCAAAATTTAGTTTCATCTATAAAATTTAAGGCAATGATCGATTTATCATGCAAATATCTAGGTCTTCACTTGAAGAACCCATTGATAGTGGGAAGTTCGGGACTTACCTCATCCGTCGAAAATCTTAAAACCATAGCAAGGCTAGGTGCCGGAGCTGTCATATTAAAATCGATTTTTGAAGAGCAGATCAAATTCGAAACTGATAAATTCCTCAATTCCAATGACCCGGGTATGAAATCCTGGCAAGATGCCTTTGAAGGAATTGTGAGCAAGAAAGAGTTTTATCACGAGGAAGCCTTTGATTATCTCACCAATTATGCCAAAGAGCATACGCTTAGCCATTATTTAAAGTTGGTGTTGGATGCAAAGCAGGCAATTGATATACCAGTGATTGCCAGCATCCATTGCAGTACACAGTATGACTGGCAATATTTCGCCAAACGTATCCAGGAAGCTGGTGCAGATGCCCTTGAACTCAACGTTTACCTCCTGCCATCTGATTTTGATAAAACCAGCAGCGATATCGAACAGGTATATTTTGACATTATACATGAAGTGAAAAAGTTCATTACTATACCTTTTGCTCTAAAAATAGGCTATTATTTTTCGAGCCTTGCACAAACTGCTCTAAAGCTATCAGAAACCGGTATTGCTGGTTTAACACTGTTTAACAGGCCCTACAATCCTGATATCGATATTGAAACACTCCATGTGAGCGCCTCAAATATGTATAGCAATGAAGCCGAATATCATCATTCATTGCGTTGGGTGGCGTTGCTGGCAGGTAAGATTAAGTGCAATATTGCTGCTTCAACGGGAATTCATAATTATGAGACAATTATCAAGCAACTGTTAGCCGGTGCTGATGCTGTTCAGATGGTTTCCGTTTTTTATGAAAAGAATTTTGAGATAATACCCCAGATGATTGCCGGAATTGAATCGTGGATGCAGGATCATAACTTCAATACTATCAATGAATTTAAAGGATTATTGAGCCATACCAATGTTCATAACCCGGCTTCGTACGAGCGTGTGCAGTTTATCCGCCTCTATTCGAGCATTGTTTAACGCATTTTAAAGGAAATTTTATGTCACATTCCGATCATCATATTGAAAGAAATTCACTGGCAGCCACCATTGAGAAACAGGTTAATGTTTTTGCTCAAAAATGCTATCAATGCGGCAAATGCACAGCAGGTTGTCCTGTTGCCGAGGACATGGATCTGCCGCCGGGCAGGGTGATGCGCCATTTGCAAACAGAGACTCCTGCCAACGACGATAAAGTACTTAAATCCCATTCAATTTGGCTTTGTCTAGCTTGCGAAATGTGCCTTAGCCGCTGCCCTATGGAAATTGACATTCCTTCTATGATGGATTTCCTCAGGCAGAGATCGCGTGCAGAAAACAAAGTAAATCCAAAGGCAAAAAATATCATCGCCTTTCATAAGTCATTTCTGAATTCTATCCGATTCACCGGAAGGCTCTATGAACTTGGGCTTATAATCGATTACAAGCGTCAATCGCTGAACATGATCCAGGATATATCGCTGGCCCCAAAGATGTTGTCGCGAGGGAAACTTCACATTTTTCCGGAAATGATAAAAGGCACCGCAGAGATTGCTAAAATATTTAAGAAAACCATTAATAAATAGGCCTGAAATGAAAATAGGAATATATCCCGGATGCTCATTAACCGGCTCGTCACGCGATTATTACGAATCTGTATATGCACTGGCCAAAGCATTTGATTTTGAACCTTTGCAGATACCCGATTGGAACTGCTGTGGAGCAACAGCTGCGCATAACCTCAACAAAGAGTTATCATTAGCATTGCCGGCACGGATTCTTGCAATAGCTGAAAGAGAAGGTTTGGAGGAAATTATTGTCCCTTGTGCCGCCTGCTACAGCCGACTTGTGGTTACCGCGCACGAACTGAAAAAGGATCCGGAACTTAAAAACCGCATCAATGAAGTGATTGAAATGGAATATCGCGGCACAGCCAGAATATTGAATGTAATTGAATGGATCGATAAGTACATCGCTCCTAAACTTGAGGGAAAAATTAAAAAACCATTCGATTATAAAGTTGCCTGTTACTATGGCTGCCTATTGGTAAGGCCCAATAAAGTACTTAAATATGACCGCGCTGAAGATCCTCAGACAATGGACATAGTGATGAGTAAGATCGGTGCTACACCAATTGATTTTCCATTCAAGACCGAATGCTGTGGAGCAGGATTTTCAGTTTCCAGAACCGATATCGTTTCAAAACTTTCAGGAAAAATAATTGAAGATGCCGAGCACCGTGGCGCTGATGCAATGATTGTTGCCTGTCCTATGTGCCATTCCAATCTGGATATGCGACGGGGTGATATTAATAAATACTGGAAAGCAGATTTTAAATTACCCATCATGTTTGTGACGCAGGCTATTGGCTTAGCTATTGGTTTGTCAGCAAAAGAAGTAGGATTGGAGCGGTCTTTTGTAGAAGTGAAAATTAGTTAAACGAACGGTATTAACTAAAGTTTTGCTAATTATTTAAATGATTAATTGATTCAATAAATATTTCAAAATATGGCCAGAATAGGTGTTTTTGTTTGTCATTGTGGCGAAAATATCAGCGCGACGGTTGATTGTGGCAAGGTTGCCGAAACGATAGGTAAGTTAAAGCATGTTGTCCTCAGCACCGAATACAAATATATGTGTTCTGATCCAGGGCAAACACTTATCAAGGATGCGATAAAGGAGCACAACCTCACGGGGGTTGTAGTTTCGGCCTGTTCACCGCGTATGCATGAACCTACTTTTCGCAAAGCATGTGCAGAAGCAGGATTAAATCCCTATCTGAGCGAGATGGCAAATTTGCGCGAACATTGTTCGTGGGTGCATGAAAAAAATGATCTCACAACAGCGAAAGCCATTGATATAGTAAGGACTCAGGTTGAAAAAGTAAAGCAGAACAATGCTTTACAACCTATCAAAGTTCCTGTTACAAAAACAGCTTTAGTAATTGGAGGCGGTATAGCCGGAATTCAATCGGCGCTGGATATCGCAAATTGCGGGCACAAAGTTATTATGGTTGAACGTTCGCCATCTATCGGTGGCCATATGTCGCAGTTATCTGAAACATTTCCTACGCTCGACTGCTCGCAGTGTATCCTTACACCACGCATGGTTGAAGTGGCGCAACATCCGAATATTACGCTATACTCATATGCCGAAGTTGAAAGTGTTGATGGATTTATAGGGAACTTTACTGTTAAGATTCGTAAAAAAGCCAAGAGCCTCGACGAAAAGGATTGTACCGGTTGTGGTTTATGTACCACCAAATGTCCGCAGAAAAAGATACCCAACGAGTTTGAACAAGGCATGGGAATGCGTCCCGCTATCTATGTTCCGTTTCCTCAGGCTGTGCCAAACAGGCCTGTGATTGATAAGGAAAACTGTACCTATTATATAAAAGGAAAATGCAAAGTTTGCGAAATTGTTTGCCCTACCAAAGCTATCCGTTTCGATCAACCCGACGAAATTCTGGAAGTGCAGATAGGAGCCATCGTGGTAGCCACTGGTTTTGATATCAAACATGCCGATTTCTTCCCTGAATATGGCTACGGAAAATATAAAGATGTAATTGATGGTTTGCAGTTCGAGCGCCTGGCTTCTGCTTCAGGCCCCACTGCAGGTAAGATCCTCCGTCCGTCCGATGGTGAAGTACCTAAAAATATTGTATTTGTTGCATGTGCCGGCAGCCGCGATCCTGCGAAAGGAATTGCCTATTGCTCCAAGATATGCTGCATGTATACCGCAAAACATGCCATGCTGTATAAGCATAAGGTGCATGAAGGGAAAGCCCATATTTTCTATATGGATATCCGCTCAGCAGGTAAAAATTATGAAGAATTTGTCCGGCGGGCCATTGAGGAAGATTATGTGAATTATATCCGTGGCCGCGTTTCCACAATTTATGAGCGCGATGGTAAATTAATCGTAAAAGGTGTGGATACACTTTTGGGTGGCCAACCTATGGAAATAGTTGCCGATATGGTAGTGCTCGCCACTGCCGGCGTAGCTAATCCAGGAGCCGAAGAACTTGCTCAGAAATTGCATGTTTCCTACGATTCACATAAATTCTTTTCCGAAGCACATCCAAAACTAAAACCTGTAGAAACCAATACAGCCGGTATTTTCCTGGCAGGTGCCTGTCAGAATCCAAAGGATATTCCTGATGCAGTTTCGCAGGCTTCGGGTGCTGCGGTTAAAGTTGCGGCATTATTTTCGAACAGTGAACTTACGCGTGAGCCACTGGTAGCCATAGTTAACCG
>CAZEDO010000027.1:8909-35026 GCA_964511085.1 uncultured Lentimicrobiaceae bacterium | reverse complement strand
TTTTAGTTTCTGTTATTTAGTTCACAAAAGTAGAAAAATTGATGTAGCGTGCAAGTAAATATCTACAATAAAGCAATATGAAAGTTGCGTCATATCGGCTTCTCATAACCTCTGACACATCGACCTATGTATGAGTCTGAGTTTGTAAATCTCGAAACTGTGTTAACTTTGTTCGGGGATTTCCTCGCGAATTTATTCCTTCACTCTGCAATCATGACGTCCGAAGACATTCGTAACGTGCTTAAAAATAAAACAGTTGGGATCGCCGGTTGTGGTGGTTTAGGCTCCAACTGTGCTATTTCTTTGGCCAGGATTGGCATTGGGGCCCTTACTATCGCTGACTTCGACCTTATACAGGAAAGCAACCTGAACAGGCAATACTATTTTTACGACCAGATTGGGATGTTAAAAGTTTTTGCGCTTAAGAAAAACATTCAGATGGTGAATCCCCGTGTAAAAGTACGGGCTTTCGATATCAGGCTTTGCCAGTCAGATATTATGGAAATTTATCGTACTTGCGATGTCATAGTTGAAGCGTTTGACAAGCCTGAAATGAAGCAAATGATAATTGAAACGGTTCTCCATCACATGCCGGAAAAACATCTTGTTGTTGGGGTTGGCATGGCTGGCTGGGGCGACAATAACTCGATTCACACACGTCAGTCAGGAAAGCTTATTATTTGTGGTGATGAGAAAAAAGAAATATCCGAACAATTGCCTCCATTGGCGCCACGCGTAGGTGTTGTTGCAAATATGCAAGCAAATGCTGTTCTCGAGATATTATTAGCAGGACAGGAATAATTTATACTTTTGCAAATACCATGAAAATTATTCTCAATAACCGCGAGGAAACATTTCCCTCCGATTCCCTTACGATAGTTGACTTACTTGAAGCGAAGAAATTCAGCTTTAAAATGCTGGTTATTAAGATAAACGGGAAACTGATAAAAAAAGGCGATTACGAAACCGCAACAGTTAAGGATGGTGACGATGTGATGGTGCTGCACCTGATTTCCGGTGGTTGAAAGCCAGATTTGAATTTGATCTTTTTTACCTGAATACCACCAGTAGTAAACCGGTTACAAAAGCTGCCACCCACCACAAATAAGCACCAAGGGAATATACATGTAATGCTTTTGGAACAATAGTATCTGTAGAATTTTTGCGACTAAAGCGCCATATCAGAATGGTATCGATAAGCATGGCAGTCAAAGAAGAATAGCCAAGAAATCCATGCAGCGTAAAAGCTCCATGGCTCGACCCGATGATCATAAAAGTGGTAGCTATTATATCCAGAATTACGCCTAATGTAAGGAATGTCAGTATAAAACGGTTGACCAACCTTTTCCTTTGCTCTGTTATAATTGCTACACTGTAAGATGCCAGTGCAAAAATGACAATTGTTGCGCCGATTTTAGAAAAAATATTCATTGTGTAATTTTAAAAATTGATAATTGTAGAATTGTCCCTTTTTTCTTGTCCCTTTTTCATACCACTTCAGCCACCACAAAAGCACTCCCGCCAACAAATACCAGATCATTTATTCCTGCAGTAAGCCGGGCTGTATCAAATGCCTGTATCACCGAAGGATAAGCCTTTCCTGTTAAGCCAATGGATTTGCCCTGCTCAGCCAGCACATCCGCGTCAAGTCCGCGTGGAATATCAGCTTTGCAAAAATAATAAACAGCTTTTGCCGGTAAAAGTTTGAGCATTGCACGAACATCTTTGTCATTTACAACTCCCAAAACGAAATGGAGCTTGTTATAACGGACAGTTTTAAGTTGATTAACTACCTCCCGGATTCCATCGGCATTGTGCCCGATATCTGCAATCGTCAAAGGTTTCAGCGAAAGGGTCTGCCAGCGCCCTTTAAATCCTGTGTTTCTGATTACTTTTCGGATGCCATCTCTCAAATGATTGTCATCAATTTCAAAATTTCTCTGGCACAGCAATTCCACAGCCTGTAATACAGTGAGTATGTTCTTTTTCTGGTAATCAGCCGAAAGGGGAGAGGTCAATTTTTTAATGTATGGCGTTCCTTGCTTCAGGATATTTAACTTCAATTGTGGAATTCTGTGTCGTGTTAATGTTGCTTCCTGGATAATAAGAATCTGATCAGCAAAAAATAAACTGGTATTCATTTCCGTAGCAAATTCTTTGAAAACTGGCATCGTCTCCGCTTGTGATTCTCCGATAACTACAGGGATATGATCTTTAATAATTCCAGCCTTTTCGGTAGCTATAGCCACTAAAGTGTCGCCAAGGAATTGCATGTGATCAAATCCGATATTGGTAATAATACTTAGTTCAGGAACAATCACATTTGTTGAATCAAGCCGTCCGCCCATGCCAGTTTCCATAACGGCAACATCCACATTCTCATGGGCAAACCACCATGCAGCAAGGCCAAAGGTCATTTCAAAGAAGGACGGTTTAATTTTCGTAAAGCGCTCTTTGTGTTTTGCCGTGAACTGTACGACTTCTTTTTGGGGTATTTTTTTGCCGTTTATGGTAATCCGTTCCCGGAAATCCTTCAGATGAGGAGATGTAAAGAGCCCTGTTTTAAGTCCGCTTTCCATGAGTACCGATGCAAGCATGTGGGAAGTTGAGCCTTTGCCATTGGTGCCTGCAACATGAATGCTCCTGAATTTGCATTCAGGATTTCCAAGCAATTTACAGATTGCGATAGTATTGTCAAGGTTGGCTTTATATGCGGCGGCACCCACCCGGTGGAACATCGGAAGTTGTGAATAAAAGAATTCGAGTGTTTGCTTATAGGTCATATTAGCCTTTGCCAGATTAAGGAAAGAGCAAATGCGGGATGAAGAGGTAATTTTTCCTCCGAAAGGCTATTCCTGACTATCTTGATTTAACAAAATTATATGTAATAGTTCCTTTCTGTTCTTCAGCAGCATCTGATTTTGAAGCAAATGAAGATCTTTTGGCAGCCTCTTCGGCCAACTTCCAGAGTTTTTGGTCAGATGTACTTGTCCCTTTACTACCAGCGATTGCTTTTATTACTTTTCCTTCTTTGTTTACCCAGATAGTAACAACCACTTTCCCTTGATCTTCAGAATTGTAGGATGGTTTAAGCAGATTTTTCGGAACTCTGCCCTCAAGTGTATAATTAACACCACTTCCGATTCCATTACCAGAGCCGCTACCAGAGCCATTACCTGTGCCGCTTCCGGATCCGCTTCCGTTTCCTGTACCACTTCCTGTGCCCGATCCTGATCCTTTGCCGGAATATGTACTTCCTGATGTTGAACCGTCTTCGCGTCCCTGGTTGCCCGGTTTGTTTGTTGTTCCTGAACTTTTGTTCTTTTTATAAAGTGCGTTTGGGTTAACAACAGGCGGGGGAGGTTCAGACTTTGGTTTTGGTTTAACGATTGCAGGTTTAGTATTGTCCTTTACCTTTTTTGGCGCTGGCGTTGATGGGACCGCTATTGCCTCTTCCGTTTCCTGTGTCAGGATATCTTCTCCGGCATCGGTTTTTGCTTTTTGTTCTTCAGGATTAACCACTTCCGAAGTTTTCCGGTTCTCAAAATTTGGGATTGACAAGTTGGCAAACTGGTAGTTCCCCATTCCTTCATCGCTATTGCCGAGGTTTATTTCGAGTCCGTTTCCACCGCCACCACCACCGTCTTCGGGCCATGGAGGAATGGGGGTGCGGTAAATTATTATAACCATAAGCCATAGCAGCAATCCATGGAATATGATTGTCCCTAGCAGCCCCCAAAGGTTGTTTTTAATATTGTTATTTTCTTTATCCATTCGGATTGGTGGTAGGCGATTTTGTTGCTAAAACCATTTTTACCTTCAATTTATTTCCGATTTCGAGAACGTTGACCAATTCCTGTACCGTGATACCGCTGTCGCAACGTAGAATTACTGTCAGGTCTTTTGACTTTTGTAACTCAACTGCAAGGTAGGTTTCGATTTGTTCGAAGGGAACTGACTGGTTGTCAATAAAATATTGAAGGTCTTTGGTTATTGAAATTGACACCTCTTTTTGCCGTAGAGTCTGGTTATGCTTTGAACTTGGCAAAGTAAGCTTAATCACATTGGGATTAAGCAAAGTTGACATGATAAGAAAGAACAACATCAGGAAAAACATGATATCGTTCATGCTGGAGGTAGCTACCTCGGCTGTTATTTTTGATTTCCGGCGCAGGTTCATTTCGATGGTTCTTGGAGTACATCAAGGAATTCCATTGCGTTGCGTTCCAGTTTATGAACGGTTTTTTCGACCATGATATTTAACCAATGGTAAAGAACGAAGGCACATATACCAACAATAAGACCAGCGGCGCTGGAAACCATTTTAGTATACAGACCTGACGAAACGGTTGCTATGCTTACATCACCGGCCAGGGAAATATCGTGGAAAATTTTAATTACCCCGATAATTGTTCCTATGAAACCTAACATGGGTGCAATTCCGGCAACTATACCAAGAATGACTATGTTTTTTTCGAGTTTATATACTTCAAACTTTCCTACAATCTCAATTGATTCGCCTATCTCTTTTAAAGGTTGTCCCAGCCGTTTAATGCCTTTCTCTATCATACGGGCTATAGGCGTATTATTGTTATGACAGAACGTCAACGCAGAATCAACCCTGCCGTTATGCATGAAGTCACGGATATTATTCATGAAATTTACATCTTCTCTTGAAGCTTTTCTCAAGACGATATAACGTTCGACAAACACATAAACTGCTATTAGAGAGAGAAAGGCAACAGGAATCATGATAGGTCCTCCCTTGATTAGCAGATCGAGCAACGAAAACTCATCAACCAGTAGTTTGGCAGGAGTTGCTACAGGAATTTGCTGTGCTACGCGCGCTGTTGTATCCGAAACCATAGTGGCTGCTTGATTAACCTGAAGAAGAATGGCATTTATCATAAACGTGTATTTTAGAATTTAAAAGTAACCAATATCCAAAATGCCTTTTGCCCGGACATGGCTTACTTAATAACAGAAGATTGTTAATATAACTTCAAACGCCGGGTTTTATTTTCCAGCCCTTAATAATAAAAAAATGTTTCTCAGAATAAACAAGGATAACCAGATGGCGGAATGTTAAAGGTATATTACAGTATACGTTTCAGGCGTTCATCATGGCCTATGGCTACATTAAGAGGTACTTTTTCAACCAGCACACTGCTGGTATCAAGGCCATATGCCCTCACATCGGAAATACCTATATTTTTTATCAGGGAATAAGAATCCATGATAAATTGATTAAACGAACGAAAATCAAAGTCGTAGTTCTGTATACGATTGATAATGACAAATCGGAAATCAGCAGGAATATCGTGAGCACGTAATGATTCATACTTACTGATAGGGTTCATTTCACCATTCCTTACCAGTTCCTCCAATACCTGCCGGAAATATAGGTTTATACGTGGATTTACTTTAAATCCAATCCTGAACTCTACCCGGGTAAGCACACCGGGAATGATTTTTTCTACATGATAATCAAGTGTATGCGGGTGGTCAACAACATGAATGTGAAGAAACCAATACATATCGGCTCGTTTGGGCTGCTTATAAATGATAGAATACATCACTTTTGATTCTATCTCTGTGTTTTTATCGGCACGCGTAAGATAAACGAGGTTTGTTGCAAATTTTGGAATGCTAGTATCATTACTCAATGCAGTAAGGACTTTTGTATAGTGGCATATCTTTTCAAACCGTGTGAAGCCTTTTTTAATTTCGCGGGCCCTGTACCAAACAAACATGATAAAGAAGATAACTCCGGCAATTAAAAGAGTTACCCAGCCACCATACTGGAATTTATGCAGATTAGCCACCAGGAACGACCCTTCAATAAGTATGTAGATTGCGTAAAACAAGAATATATAAATACGTTTTACTTTGATCCTGAATAAAAAGAATGTCAGAAGGAAGGAGGTCATCAGCATGGTAATAGTTATCGCTAAACCATAAGCAGCCTCCATGTTGCTGGATTCTTTAAAAAAGAGAATAACGAAAATACATGCCACCATTAAAGACCAGTTCACACTGCCAATGTACATCTGCCCTTTTAAATTGGTCGGGTAGCTAATTCTTATCTTTGGCCAGAAATTGAGCTGGATAGCTTCGCTAATGATAGTGTAGGATCCGCTGATGAGAGCCTGGCTCGCTATAACAGCTGCCAGTGTTGAAATAACAATGCCGGTGGTTAGGAACCATGGAGGCATAACCATAAAAAATGGGTTAGTCATTTCATTGAGTTTGGATATATTCATTAGGATCCAAGCACCCTGTCCGAGGTAATTAAGTACAAGTACTGCTTTCACGAAAATCCAGGTCATGCGGATATTGCCCAACCCACAGTGCCCAAGGTCGGAATATAAAGCTTCGGCTCCGGTTGTGCAAAGAAATACCGCGCCCAGCAGGACGAATCCATGTGGGTAAAAGACAAGAAGTTTGTAAGCATAGTAAGGGTTAAATGCTTTCAGTATAACAGGGAATTGAACAATATACTGCAAACCAAGAATTCCCAACATCAAAAACCAGATAAACATTATCGGTCCGAATGATTTTCCAAGGAAACTTGTGCCAAACCGTTGTATAGTAAAAAGCAACACAATGATTATTATTGCAATTGGTAGAACTGCAATATCAGGAGAATGAAGCCGTAACCCTTCAACCGCCGAAATCACAGTGATGGAGGGTGTAATAATACCATCAGCCAGCAGTGCACTTCCTCCAATAATTGCAAAAAGGTACAACCATCTCCTCTTTTTACGGATAAGAGCATATAGGGCAAATATCCCGCCTTCTCCATTATTATCGGCTCGTATGGTTATGAGTACATATTTGACAGTTGTCTGGAGTGTGAGTGTCCAAATTATGCAGGAAATGGCTCCAAGTATGAAATTGACATCAGGTATGCCATTGGCGCCGGCCAGGATGGCTTTCATCACATAAAGTGGTGATGTGCCGATATCGCCATACACAATGCCTAATGTAATAAGAAGACCGGCTGCACTAAGTTTGTGTTTGTGCCTTGAAAGGGAAGTTTTCATTCAAAAAAAATAACCGGCAAAAATATCGTTTATTTCAATATATAAGCGAATAAATCTGCTTATTTATTTTCTAATCTGTTTGATCCTGATTTACGCTTCATTTCTGAGTCTGAATAGTACTTATTGGAGCGACTATTTCAGCAGGTGCAATATGTTTGTTTTTGTGAGGTGTATGCGGATGCCAACCTACAATGCCAAGCATTACAAAGAATGAAATAATATAGGCAAGAATGACATGCCATCCATTTTTTAAATATCTTACAATTGAACGGGTTTCGGGGTACATGTTTGAAAGAGCAACGCCTGCCGATGAGCCAAACCAAATCATTGATCCACCAAATCCAACCGTATATGCGAGTATTCCCCAGTCATAATCGCCTTGTTCCAGGCAGAGTTTAGTAAGTGGAATATTATCAAACACAGCCGAAATAAAACCAAGTGCGAATGCACTATGCCAGGATGCTTCTGGTAATTCTTCTACCGGCATCAGTGAAGCGCAGGTTACAAGTGCCAGCAGAAAGATGCTGCCTTGTAAAGCCTTAGGTAATTCCTTCCATGGTGTTTTGGAGAAAGTAGTACCTGTAAGCAATGCAACCCAAACTCCAATCGCAGGAAAATCAAGCATCCAGTTTGTAATTATTGCGCCAACCAACATCATCAAAACAATTGCAAGTTTACCCCAGTCAACATTAACATTTATGTTGGCATCCTTTTGAATCCGTTGATATTTATCCTGCTGTTTTGATGCGAATATCGCGAAAATAAAAATGGCGGTAACAGAACCGATATACGCATGCGTTACATCCAATGGGCTTACACCGTCGATCCACATGAGAGTAGTCGTTGTATCCCCAAGAACACTTCCGGCTCCACCGGCATTGCTGGCAGCAACTATCCCTGCAAGGTAACCTATATGTACTTTTCCTTTGAACACAACAAATGCGATAGCTCCGCCAATCATTGCTGCTGCGATATTATCCAGGAAAGATGAAATGATGCTGATAAGGATTAAAAGTACAAAGCCTCCTTTCCAATCGTTTGGGAGGAAATTAGGAAGAATGTCGGAGACTCCGGATTCTTCAAAATACTTTGCTAATATGGCAAAGCCTAATAAAAGGCCACCTAGGTTGAGTAGTGTACGCCATTCGCCTTCCTTCGAAGGTGTTCCAAAAATATGGTCAATAATTGAGAAATCCGGCAGAAAGATAATCCTCATAAGGACAATAGCAGTTAGACCAATCAATGCAACATACATGCTTTGGTGGTGAAAAATGGCAACGCCCAGCAGTGTTAGTGCAAATAATATGAATTCAGCTCTTATCCCGAAAATAACCGGTGGAACCCCACTGTTAGCAGCAAAGGAAAGTATTGGTGTAAAAATAAAAATGCCCGTAAACAGTAGCGCATAGAAAAAGAAGAGGAGACGTTTCATTTACAGGTATTTAGGAGCACTTGAATGTCAATAATGAAAAGCAGGAGAATGATGAAAATATATAGTTTCGTGATTTGCAGTTGATATTACATCGATTGTCAAAGCGCCCAATCTGCTATCAGGGATTTTTTATTTTGTTAGTTGGTGGAAGGAAAATCCCTCCTCCTGCTACATTTTCGCTGGCTCCGGTAACATCAGCCAGGCAGTTTGTTTCGCCTCTATATCTTAACACTCCAAGAAGGGCAAAAACAAGTGCTTCTTTGTAGTTTACGATTATCGGATCAGGGATAATCAGTTGTGCGTTTGTATAGGTTTTTAATCGGTTTATAAGGAAAATATTTAATGCCCCGCCTCCTGTTATCAATACCTGATGACCAGAATTGTCGTTTATTGTTTTAGCCAGTTGTATTGCTATATGTTCGGTTACTGTGCAAAGAATGTCGTTTAGTGCGATTGTGTTTACATCGATTACGGGTAGAAGAATGCTTTCTACCCATTCGCGTCCAAGCGATTTCGGGGGAAGTAACCTGTAATATCCGATTTGATTAAGTTTATTGAGCAGGCTGCTATTAATATTACCTGAGGCAGCAATTAGCCCATCCTTATCAAATGGCAAGCCAAGTTTCTCCGAAAAGTGGTTAAGTATGATATTTGCCGGACAAACGTCAAAAGCCAACCTGTGCCCATTATGCTGAAATGAGATATTTGCAAATCCGCCAATATTAAGACATTGTTCATAATCGGAGAAAAGTAGCTGATCTCCCATTGGAACGAGTGGGGCACCTTGCCCACCAAAAGCTATATCAAGAGTTCGGAAATCGGAAACAACAGGCAAACCACATTCTGCTGCAATAGCCGATCCGTCGCCTAGCTGGAATGAGAATCCATTCTGAGGTTGGTGGAATATTGTATGGCCATGTGAAGCTACAAGGTCAGCTACCAGCATATGCTTCTCTGAAAAGTTTCTTGCCAATATGCCTAAATAATGGCCAAAAGCAGCATGTGATTGTGCCAGTTCCATTGCACTGGCATTAGGCATAGCTAGTAATCTTTCTTTCCATTCTGCCTGATAGGGAATAGTTTCAGCACAATCGATTGAATAAGACCAGCATCCTTCCTCTTCTTTGAGAAGACAACAGGCAATATCCACTCCGTCAAGCGAAGTGCCGGACATCAGGCCAATCGTGCGGTACTGTTTCATAGTCTGTTTTTCTAAAGTGCTTCTTTTATATCTTCAAGATGGATGCCACGAGAACCTTTAATAAGAATAGTGTGTCCTTTATAAGGATGCTTCCCGAGCCACCCCGTTGCTTCTTTTGTTGAACTGAAAGAGAGAAAATGCTGCGGAACAGAAACTGATCCAAACCTGGGACCAACTAGCATTACTGTTTCAAAGTTACTTTCATCAAGAAGACGTACAATCTCGGTATGTTCTTTCTTTGTTTCATTACCTAGTTCAAACATATCTCCAAGGATTACCATTTTTGAAGGGCTATTCAAGTTTCTGAAATTAAGAATGGCGGCTTTCATGCTGGTTGGATTGGCATTATATGCATCCATTATTAGCTGATTATTACCTGTTTCAATAATCTGGGAGCGGTTATTTGATGGATGGTAAGTTGCAATAGCAGCGCGTATTTCCATAGGAGGAACTCCAAAATATTGGCCAATACAAATGGCGGCCATCACATTTTCGAAATTGTACGCTCCCACAAGACTGGTTGTTATAGCAAGAAGCCCTTCGGGGCTATCCCAGCGGAGCTTTGCAAATGGATTTGATTCTTCCGGCCAGCCGTGGCACCATGCACCTGATCTTGCTCCATAAGTAATAGTGGAAATATTTTCTGAAAGTTGAGTAAGTAAATCATTGTCGGAGTTAACAAAAAGCTGACCTCCGCTTTCGCTGATAAATTCGAATAGTTCTTTTTTTGTGCTTATCACACCTTCGTAACTGCCGAATCCTTCAAGGTGGGCCTTCCCGATATTCGTAATAATCCCAAATTCCGGACTGGCAATCTCGCATAGTGTTGCAATTTCACCTTTATGGTTGGCTCCCATCTCAATAATAGCGATGTTTGTTGTTTTGCAGATTGATAGAAGCGTGAGCGGAACGCCAATATGATTATTTAAGTTTCCTTCGGTAGCAATTGTTTCAAATTTTCGTGATAGCACTGCATTTATCAGCTCTTTAGTTGTGGTTTTTCCATTAGTGCCTGTAATTCCTATAACAGGAATGTTCAGTTGATCTCTGTGAAAGCGGGCCAGCTTCTGCATAGCTTTCAGCGTGTCATCCACCAAAATTGTATGATCACCCGAATCAAAAGACGCATTATCAACAACAGAAAAACGTGCACCTTTGGCAATTGCTTCATTTGAAAAAGCATTACCGTCAAAATTTTCGCCTCTCAAAGCAAAAAAAATACATCCTGGTGTAATCTTTCGGGTATCTGTAGTAACACTGCCGGCTTCGAGGTAATGAGCATAAAGTTGATCAATGCTTATTCTCATAAAATAAGGAATAGGTTTTCAGTTCTGGTTTAATTATGGGGTAAAGTTAAGGAATCATATTTGCATAAACTAAAAAACCCATTCGTATAAGGAATGGGTTTTTTGAATAAGTTCTGATACAATTATTTTCTGGTGCCAGCCGGTGATGCACTACCAACGCGCGTCATTGCACATCTGAAACCTATATAATTGGCAGCAATGTTTTCATCCATAAACCTGCGGGCTGAAGGACTCATATAGTAGGCAGGGTCTTTCCACGATCCTCCTTTATAAACTCTTGATTTATCGGAGATAAGCGAAGTTTTGCTATACTCATACATCAGGTTAGTAGTATTTGGGTTGTCTGGTGTTATTGTCCAGTCAGGACTGATCGTAGATTGATAATCTCCATCGAGGTAATTGATCTGGTTTGCCTGGCGGTAGTTAAGCCGGTTAACGCTTTCCTCTGTGGTAACTTCGCGGTATCTTATCCGGCCAAGGCTATCTTTTGGAACAAGGATGCCTTCTGCATCTGTAACTTTTGTTTTAAATACATTTCCTCTAAATGGGCTATAGTCGTATGCATCCTCGAAAGTAAGTGGTCTGTAAACATCAAGCACCCATTCTGCTACGTTTCCGGCCATGTTATATAGACCGTAATCGTTTGGCCAGTATGATCCTACTTCTGCAGGCAGGTCGGCACCATCGTTCAGGTTTCCGGCAACGCCCATGTAGTCGCCTCTCCCGCGCTTAAAGTTAGTCATAAAACTGCCATAATATTTTTTGTCGTCAGTACGCATGATGGTTCCACTCCAAGGATAAACCTTGCGTTCCACCACACGTTCCAATTGTGTGTTGCCAATCAAGCCGTAAGCGGCAAATTCCCATTCAGCTTCTGTCGGGAGGCGGTATTTTGGTAACATTATACCATCTTCAAGCTTAACTCTGCGTTCGCCAGTGCCGTTCGGGTTGAGGTCTTTTAAGGGTTTGTTCACAAGACCTTCGTACTGTCCGGCCAAGTATGATTCTGTATTAAAATTATTCTCATTTTTTTGGTCGGGAGAATAATCAAGGATACCATATTTTACTAACAATTCTTCGTTTACCCTATCAGTACGCCAGAGGCAATAATCGTTAGCCTGGATCCAACTAACACCAACAACCGGATAATTGCGGTAGGCAGGATGACGGAGGTAAGTTTCTACCAGTGGTTCATTATAGGACATTTTCTCACGCCAAACCAGGGTGTCAGGTAGTGCTTTGCGGTAAACCTCAGGAAAATCAGAACCAAAAACACGGCTGATCCAATAAAGGTATTCCACATAATCCACGTTTGCAACCTCGGTTTCATCCATATAAAATGTTGGAACCGTCACCCGTCGGGCGATATTGTTCCATTCATACATGGGGTCATCTGTAACACGGCCCATTGTGAATGTTCCACCCTCTATCAACACAAGGCCAGGCCCTGTCTGTTGCTCTTTGTAAGGGGCTACCTCAAAACCTCCGTTTTTGGAGTTGTTGTATTCCCATCCTGTAGTGTGCGAAGTTTCTTTTGAACATGAAACAGCCACTATAGTTGAAGCGGCAATTGCTATTGAAATAATCGATTTTCCGGGGTTTATCATCTTAAAAGATAATTTTTAATTGTGTTATAACTAAAATCGGGGACATTTTATTGCCTTAATCTTAAAAACTTTCTGTGGGCATGGAAATTGCCATGCAAAGGAAACCTCATGCGCACCACCTGTTGCATTGGTTAATTTCGAAACAGTGTAATCGTAACTATAGCCAACTTTAAATTGAGCATGTTGAAAGCCTAGCAAAGCAATTATAGCATCAGGATTTTCGAAATTATGCCTAAACCACAGCCCTCCAACGAAAGGGTAAACATTCATATACATTCCAAGATTTAATTGCCGAAAATTGCCTTGTTGTATATACATAATGTTTGGCGAAACACTTAGATTTTCAATGTCATTGCCATCCAGACCCTGCTCCAGATCAATATAAGCACCTGCGTGAACAGTAATTTTCATGTCGAGTTTTGAAGGTGTATTATTATAAAAAGCAATGTCTGGTTGCGATAGATGATGCACAGCCGTTCCGAAATAGAGACTTTCTTTATATCCTATCAGCATACCTGCCGAAAAATCGGAAGTGCCTTTAGTAAGGTGATCAGGTTGCGCTTCGAGAGTTACAGGGTTAATAACTCCGATCCCCGAAATAAGCTGGTCTTCAAATACAAGGCTGTTCCAGTCAAGTTTGTTTTGCAGGTATGTTCCCTGAAAGCCAACGTTAGCGACAAGTGAATTAGAAATTACAAGGCGGTAGGAATACATGAGGCTGATAGCATCAGATTTAAGGATTCCCCCTCCTGCGTTTGATGCATTCACCATTAAGCCTATAGCTCCGGAAATTTTATCAAAATGTTGGTCGTAACAGGCATTATAGTTAACATAACCTTTATTAATAGAAGGCCACTGGTTGCGATAATTTAGTGTGAACCTCGGACAAACTTTGGATCCGGCAAGGGCTGGGTTGAGATATAAAGGGTTTGCATAAAATTGCGAATAGGCTACATCCTGAGCATCAACAAAGCCTGCGCAAAGCGTCAGCACTGTCAAAAGGAAATATGCTATCTTTTGCTTGTTCATACTCGTTTTTCAGCGTTCAATATTACAACATTTTTTTCAGCAAATCCACATTTTTTTGAATTTCCTTTATAAGGACAATAAAATTAAGTAATGCACCGTTTTGAACAACAAGGTTAACTAAGGGTTATCTTTGTACCGATCAATTCTCTGATTTTTTAAGTTGCCTTTATTTTTCGTTACTGCGGTTTATGAAAAACCTTTATTATATACTTTTTTTCCTGCTTTTTTCATTCGTAGGGTGTGATATTGCCTTTGCGCAATCATCCGAAATTTCGCTGCACTGGGGTACTCCCGTAAGTGAATCTGACACTGATAACATTCAGGTAACTTTTTTACAATGTGAAGAAGCAAATATTAATGAGCAGGGATTACCAAATATTACACGCTATTTTCCTCTTTTATCAGGGATTACTTCGGTTTCAGGCATACTTAGCAAAGAAACATATGAGCCTTTAACAGTTGCGGAAACAGAAGCTATTAAAAACACAAACCTGCCATCGGAGATTATTCTTGATTGCGACCTTGCCAGGGAGCGGAAAAAACCTGTTGCCTTAATTAATTTTATTCCTTTGAGAATGAATCCGCATACAGGTAAACCCGAAAAACTAGTTTCCTGCACAATAACACTTTCAGTATTGAAAGATAAAGGTGCTAAAAAATCAGATGGTCGGATATATGCCGCACATTCAGTATTGGCTTCAGGAAACTGGTATAAAATAGGTGTCAAACAGTCTGGAATCTGTCGGATTACTTATTCCGATTTAACGAATATGGGAATAAATCCTGCGGGGATAGATCCACGAAACCTGCGAATTTATGGAAACGGTGGCGGAATGTTGCCGGAAAGAAACTCAGGTCAACGGCAGGATGATCTTACCGAAAATGCCATCGAAGTTGTAGGTGAAGCCGATGGTAGTTTCGATGCAGGCGACTATATTCTTTTTTATGCCAAGGGACCTCTTGTGTGGAATTATAATTCGTCAAACAAATGTTTCGAACACACTTCTCATTTATACACCGACATGGAATGTTATTTTATAACTGCCGATCTTGGACCAGGCCGGCGCTTAGCTATTGAAGCCAATACTACCCAGGAAGTTTCTGATATAGTGAATCAGTTTGACGATTACGCTGTGTATGAAAAAGATCTTGAGAACCTTATTAAATCAGGCCGTCAATGGTTTGGCGAATCCTTTGACTTACAGACAAACTATACATTTAGCTTTAATTTCCCGAATATTGTTATTGGTTCTGATTTGATCTTTCGGTCCAACTTCGTGGCACGCTCCCTGGAAACCAGTAGCTTTTCCCTTTCCACTTCGGGAAATACATGGAGCGTTCCTATTGATTATATTTCAAATGTGCCCAATAATCCTTATGCCAAGTCATCTTTAAGAATTCATACTATTCCAGCCACTGAGTCAGCTCTCAGCATTAGAGTAAACTATATCAAGCCACAGTCTGGCTCCTTGGGTTGGCTCGATTTTATTGAGGTAAATGCAAGGCGCAACCTTACGTTTACCGGCGGTCAGATGCTTTTCCGTGATTCCCGTTCTGCAATTCCTGGTCATATTACACAATACCAGCTTGCTGGTGCAACATCGGCAGTAAAAGTATGGGAAGTCACGGATCCTTTGAATGTGGCGGCTGTTGAAACAAAAATGCAAGGAAATAATCTTACTTACAGTCTTCCTTCAGATTCTATACGTGAATATGCTGCTTTCGATGGAACTTCATTTATTCCTTTTAGTTTATCAGGGAAGGTTAGTAATCAGGATCTTCATTCGCAACGTAGAATAAACCTTCTGATCATTTGCCCTAAAGTATTTACTGACCAGGCTAACAGGCTTGCCACCTATCACGCTGCTGTTGACGGGCTGCGCTCACTCGTTGTAGACCCACAGTTGATTTATAACGAGTTTTCGTCAGGGGTGCAGGATATTACTGCAATACGTGATTATATTAAAATGCTTTATGATCTGGGTGAAGGATCGGATACGTTATCGTACGTTCTGCTTTTCGGCGATGGTTCCTACGATAACCTAAACCGTATATCCGAAAATACCAATTTTATTCCTACATACCAGTCAGAGGAATCGTTCCATCCTGTAAATTCTTATGTAACTGACGATTATTATGGTTTTCTTGATGATGGTGAAGGGGACGGGGCATATGACATGCTCGATGTCGGTATTGGTCGCCTACCGGTAAAAACAGAAGACGAAGCAATACATGCTGTAGATAAAATTCTGCATTACGACAGTCATAGTCGCGATGTTATGGGCGATTGGCGCAATGTAATCTGTTTTGTTGCTGATGATGAAGATGATAACAGTCATATCGATCAGGCCGAACAACTTGCTGCCTTCATTAATAGTTCTCAGAGCAATTACATAATTGATAAGATATACCTTGATGCATATCCGCAGATTTCAGGTCCCGGTGGTCAGCGCTATCCCGATGTGAACAATGCTATAAACCAGCGGGTAGAAAAAGGTGCTTTAATTGTTAATTATACCGGGCATGGCGGAGAAGTAGGATGGGCGCACGAACGGATCCTGGAAGTGTCAGATATCAACTCCTGGGATAATTTTAACCATTTGCCGGTTTTTCTTACAGCTACCTGTGAGTTCAGCCGTTTTGATGACCCAGGGCGTACTTCAGCCGGTGAATTGGTGTTTTTGAATCCTCTCGGCGGTGGGATTGCCATGTTTACTACTACAAGAGCCACTTATGGTTCCCCTAATTTTTCTTTAAATAAAAGTTTTTACCGTTATGCATTTGATACTGACCAGAATGGAGAACACTTGAGAATGGGTGACTTGCTCCTGAAATCCAAACGCGAGAGTGGTTCTGATCCAAATGGCAAGAAATTTATTCTTTTTGGCGATCCTGCCTTACGCATGGCTTATCCGCAACTCAAAGTAGAAACTGACTCAATAAATAGGCGTCCTGTCGCAGATGGTGTTGATACGATCCGCGCACTTTCCCATGTTGTTATTACAGGCAGGATAACTGATTTAAGTGGGCAAACGGTGAACGGGTATAATGGAACCATAACACCGTCAGTGTTCGATAAAGTTACTTCTCTAACTACATTAGCCAATGATGGTGGTTCAAAATATGCATTCAATTTACAGAAAAGCATACTTTATAAGGGAATCGCTGAAGTGAAGAATGGTTTATTCTCCTTCTCTTTCATTGTTCCCAGGGATATTGCTTATCAGTTTGATTTTGGGCGAATAAGTTATTATGCATCTGATTCCAACACAGATGCATCCGGTTCATTCAAAAATATTATTGTTGGAGGGTTTTCTGAAGGCATTCAGATGGATGAGCAAGGGCCATTCATTAACATGTTTATGAATGATGACCGCTTTGTTTCAGGTGGAATTACTGACGAAAATCCGATACTGTATGCCCGTATAACAGATGAAAACGGAATTAATACATTGGGAAATGGTATAGGTCATGATATAGTTGCAGTTCTTGATGACAAGACAGATAAGCCATTCATTCTCAACGATTATTATCAGGCAGAAACAAATACTTTTAGAGCCGGTCATGTAAATTTCCCACTCTTCAATCTTAGCCCTGGGTTGCACACTCTCACGTTGAGGGCTTGGGACGTATTCAACAATTCTTCTCAGGCCTACACCGAGTTTTTAGTGAAGCCATCTTCATCTTTTACTATTGGTGATATATCAAATTATCCTAACCCTTTCAGCGATCATACTTTCTTCACTTTTGAACATAACCAGCCCGATAATGAGATGAAGGTGAATATAGACATCTATAATCTTTCGGGACAAAGGATGAAAACCCTTGTTGGAATAAATGTTGCCGGCGGATACAAGGCTGATCCTATTAGTTGGAACGGTACTTCCGATAACGGTTCTTTATTGAGTTCAGGTATGTATATTTACAGAATATCCGTTACTAAGGCTGATGGACAACTACAGCGTGGCTCGGGCAAGCTGGCAATATCGCGTTGATTTAAATAAAATACTCTTCATTATGAAATCAAATCTGATTAACTTCTACTCCAGGTTTTTTGTGCTTTTTGTATCCCTACTCATTGGAGTACAGGCGTTTTCCGGGAAATATACCAAACATGTTGAATTACAATGGACAGGCCTTGATACATATTATGTTGATAGCTCATTTTCACCCGTGGTTGCTTCGTTCAAAGGAGCAGTATATAATGAAGAGACGGGATTGTTACCAATCTATAAATCAACTTACCGGCCTTCGGGTGGAATTGGTGAATGCAAAATTACTTTCTCAAATACTGTATATAGCTCTGCTGATGAGATGTGGCAAACAGGATTTGCCGGAAACCTGTTGATAAAGGATACAATTGAAGTGCATTCCGCCATCAACGAAGTTCGAAAAATAACATCTGTTTCTGCATGGCTTATCCCATTACGGTTAAATCCAAAAACTGGGCATCTGGAACAATTGGTTTCATTCGACATGGTATTTATTTACGAAGAAGATATAACTACCAAGGCAAGTCCGGTGTATAGCGATAATTCTGTACTTGCTTCCGGCGAATGGTATAAACTGGATGTGAGCATAGCAGGAATTTACCGGATTACTTATGCTGACATTCAAAATATGGGGGTTAGTATGCAATCCATTAATCCTGCTAATATCAGGATATATGGAAACCCTGGCGGTATGCTCCCTCAGGCTAATTCAAAATTCCGGTACGACGATCTACAGGAAAATGCTATACGCGTTGTTACAGCCAACTCAGGCGTTTTTGCACCGGGTGATTATATTTTGTTTTATGGAACTTCGCCTGTTATGCAGAGTTACAACAAATTAACAAGACGTTTTGAGCATATTACTAACAACTATTCCGATAAAACCTGTTATTTTCTGAATTTTGACCTTGGCCCAGGCAAAAGACTCGGCATTTCAGATCAGTCTTCCGAAGTTTCAAACCATGAGTCTTCAATATTTACTGATTTTGTTTACTATGAAAACGACTTGTATAATCTTATTCTTTCAGGAACAGAATGGATGGGAGAGCGTCTTGATAACCTCCGGCAAGCATTTGACCTTCCTATATTCTCATTCCCAAATGCAGACCTGTCAAGCCCAGCTTCAATATGTTACGGATTGGCGGGTAAAGCCACCGAAAATTCATCATTTACAATAAGTGTGAATGGAAATGTTGTAAGTAGCCCGGCAGTGCTGAATGCTGAAAGCCAGTACCTTTTTGCACGTTACCTCGTCGAAAAGAAAAATGTTACTCTTACTGTTCCATCCATGCAGGTAAATATCCGCTACAATTTACCAAACTCTACGGCCACGGCCTGGCTTGATTATGTCGAGATGAATGTGGTGCGACAGTTAATATTTACCGGTGGGCAAATGCCATTTGCCGATCCAGGATCAGTAGGCACTGACTATATTGCTAAATTTACTTTAAGTAACGCACCTGCCAGCCTTGAGATATGGGAAGTTACCGATCCCTTAAATGTAAGTATTGTAAATGCAAATGTTGAAGGTGGTAATCGGGTGTTCACTCTTGCCACAGATTCATTGCGCCGGTTTATTGCCACTGATCAAAGCGAGTATTATACAGCTTCTTTTGCCGGAAAAGTGCCTGTTCAAAACCTGCATGCCACTCAGCGGACTGATATGGTAATTGTTGCTCCAGAGGTATTTTTGTCCGAAGCTCAGAGGTTAGGCAATTTCCATTCTGCTCATGATAATCTGGTAGTAGCTGTTGTAGAGCTTGAGCAGATTTATAACGAATTTTCGTCAGGTGCTCCTGATGCTACTGCGATCCGCGATTATATGCGTATGCTTTACGACCGTTCACCTGCTGGAGAAACTCCACGCTATCTCTTATTGTTCGGCGATGGCTCATACGACAATAAAAACAGGTTGACTTCAAATACAAATGTTATTCCAACTTTCCAGACAAAAGAATCATTATATGTTATAGGCTCCTATGTTTCAGACGATTATTATGGCATTTACGGTAATTCGGAAGGGTTTGGGGCATCTGGCTCAATTGATATTGGTATAGGACGCTTTCCTGTGGTATCAGTGGAGCAGGCAAAAAAGGCTGTAGATAAAACCATTTATTATGCACAAAATAGTACGTCGAATCTTGGTGATTGGCGAAATACAATATGTTTTGTGGCCGACGATGAGAATAATGATTTACATGTGAAACAAGCTGAACAACTTTCTAGTTCTGTTTGGTTGGATCATAAAGAATATAATATCGACAAAATATACCTCGATGCCTTTAAGCAGGAAAGTTTTCCCGGTGGACAGCGATATCCCACTGTGAACGAAGCCATCAACCAGCAGGTAGAAAAAGGTGCTCTTATCGTCAATTATACTGGTCATGGAGGTGAAGTTGGGTGGGCTCACGAGCGTGTTCTCGAACTTTCTGACATCAACAGTTGGAATAATATAGATGAAATGCCTGTTTTTATTACTGCTACCTGTGAATTTAGCCGCTTCGACGACCCGGCCCGTATCTCAGCAGGCGAACAGGTCTTCCTGAATCCCAACGGCGGAGGCGTCGCACTTTTTACGACATCCCGAATTGCCAATGCCGGCAATAATGTAGAACTGAACCAGAGTCTCTACGATACCCTGTTTTCAAGCAACAAAGGGGTTTATCCACGTCTGGGCGATATTATGGCATTCTCAAAAAACGAGAATACTTCTGCAGCATCTATTCGTAATTTCGTGCTGCTGGGTGATCCTGCTATCCGGCTTTCATATCCTGATAATCATATAGTTACCACCTCTGTTAACGACAGGTCTGTTTCTGAATTACCAGATACAGTAAGAGCTTTATCCAAAATTACCCTTTCAGGATTTGTTGCGGGACATGATGGTGGCAAACTCGAAAATTTCAACGGTGAGATGTCAGTAAAGGTTTTCGATAAACCGTCTGAAATAACAACACTCTCAAACGACCCTACCAGCCCGCCATGGACTTTTCTGCTTCAAAAAAGTATTTTGTACCAGGGAAAGGCTTCCGTCGTAAATGGAGATTTTACTTTTTCGTTTATTGTCCCTAAGGATATAGACTACCATTTTGGTTTAGGTAAGATATCTTACTATGCAGAAAATGGCACTATTGATGCCGGAGGATATTATGATAATATTCTTATTGGAGGCGGAGATAACAATTTGGCATCCGATACATTGGGGCCGCAAATCGAATTATTCATGAACGACAGATCTTTCAGATCAGGAGAAGTAACCGGCGAAAACCCATTACTGCTGGCTTACCTGAAAGACGAAAATGGAATCAATACCGTGGGCAATGGAATTGGTCATGATATTGTAGCTGTGCTTGATGGGAATACGAACCAGACTATAGTCCTGAACGACTATTACGAGTCCAATTTGGATAGTTATCAGGAAGGGATATTGCTTTATCGCTTTCTTAATCTGGCAGAAGGCCCGCATAGTGTAAAACTAAAAGTATGGGATGTGTATAATAATTCAGCCGAAGCAGTGATAAATTTTGTTGTCTCAAAATCTATCCATTTCAAAATTATTGAGGCAGTGACTTACCCTAACCCATGCAAATTTTCAGATCCGCTGAATATTATATTTAAACACAACCTTTTCGATAACGAATTGGAAGTAAAAGTGGATATTTTCAATCTTAGCGGAATGTTGGTAAAAACGACAGGACTTCTGATAATTCAGTCCGGAGGTTATCAGGTCGGGCCACTTCAATGGGATGGTCGCGATACATCAGGTAACAACGTGCGGGCCGGAATGTATATTTTCCGTGTGCGGGCCAAAGATCGAAACAATAATTATGATGAGAAATCAGGAAAAATCATCATTGTTAGATAACTATGGCGTCAATCACGATTGACGCTATTTGTAATGCTGGGTAATCATTTACTTTATTGTATAAATTTCAGTTTAACGTTTGCTAACCTTGTCCGGATTTGTGAAATTTATAAGTGCATGTTGATTTGCTGTTGTTTGGAATTATCAAATTTGATCATTGGCCAAAATCCTTTTCCTCAATACAATAATAAGTCTTTTCATACGTTTCTTTGGAATTAGAAATAAATATATCTTTGCAAACTCATTAATTAACAGTAAGTTTTATGCGTCGTTACTCAATTATCAGTGCATACTTTACACTTTCATCTGCCTTGTTCTTCCTTTCCTTCAGTCTTCCGGCTCAAACAATAAATAATTCGCTGGGTCAGGAATTAAATGTCATAACAACAGCTGTGCCTTTCCTCATGATTGCTCCGGATGCGCGGGCAGGAGCCATGGGTGATGCCGGGGTTTCCTCTACTCCTGATGCCAACTCTATTCACTGGAATCCGGCTAAATTAGCATTCATCAACAAAGACATGGGATTTTCGGTTTCTTATAGCCCATGGCTGCGTAAACTGGTTCCGGATATTAGCCTTGCCTATGTTTCGGGATTTAAAAGGTTAGATGATAAGCAGGCTTTTGGAATGTCGCTGCTTTATTTTTCGTTGGGCAATATAGATTTTACTGACCAGAACGGTTTGATAACGGGTACTTTTAATCCCAGCGAGTTTGCATTGGATGCATCCTATTCACGTAAATTCACTAAAACTATTTCAGGGGCTGTTTCTGGCCGGTTTATCTATTCAAACCTTACACAAGGGCAAGTAGTTCAAGGGGCTCAGACCAAAGCAGGTACTTCTGGTGCCGCAGATGTGGCTGTATACTCACATCACCCGATTAGTTTTAATAATATGACCGGGATTTTCGCATGGGGTATTAATATTTCAAACATCGGTGCTAAAATATCCTATGGTAAAGGAAAAGATCCTAATAGTACAGATTTTATACCTACGAATTTGCGCTTTGGGCCGTCAATAACACTTGATTTAGACGATTACAACCGTATGACATTTATGCTCGATTTCAATAAATTATTAGTACCAACTCCTCCTATTTATGAACTGGATAGTAACAATCAACCGGTTTTCAATTCGGATGGAAGTCAAAAAATAAAAGATGGAGAAGGTCTAAGTCCAAAAGTTTCTGTTCCGAAAGGTATGCTACAGTCGTTTTATGATGCGCCTGGTGGCTTTACAGAAGAAATGCGCGAATTCAGTTTAGCTGCCGGCTTAGAATATTGGTACGACAAACAGTTTGCATTACGAGGTGGATTCTTTTACGAGGACAAGAACAAAGGTAACCGCAAGTTTTTTTCGCTTGGGGCCGGACTAAAGTACAATGTTTTTGGACTTGATTTCTCATACCTTATTCCAATGGAGCAACAGAATCCACTTGAAAACACACTTCGTTTCTCTCTTATATTCGATTTTGACTCGTTCGGGAATCAGGGAAGTACAAAATAATAATTTTATGCCCTCAAAAATTGAGGGCTTTTTTTTTTGAGAAATATTATAATAATCCACAAATGAACTATCGGATTGGCTTCGGTTACGATGTGCACACGCTGGTGGAAAATCGGGAACTTTGGCTCGGTGGAGTAAAAATAGAACACTCTAAAGGTGCATTAGGCCATTCCGATGCCGATGTGCTTATTCATGCTATTTGCGATGCCTTTTTGGGGGCAGCTTGTCTTGGAGATATTGGCATGCATTTTCCTGATACTTCAGAAGATTATAAGGGCATTGACAGTAAAATCCTACTGCAAAAAGTGATCGCTTTGCTGGAAACCAAAGGTTATCACCTTGTGAATATAGATGCAACTCTGGCCTTGCAGCGTCCGGTAATTGCGCCCTATATTTCTGCCATGAGAAAAATACTTTCCGAAGTAATGGGACTTGGAATAGACGATGTCTCCATAAAGGCCACCACCACCGAAAAACTTGGTTTTGAAGGGAGGGAAGAAGGCATTTCTGCTTATGCCGTTGTACTTATTACGAAATAGTTATAACATTGTTCGGTAAAATTTTGTAAACTACTAATTATCAACACGTTGCATGCATATCTGCTGCAAGTGTACAATGCTGATAACCAATCCCTTGCGTCTTTGCGAGAAATAAAAAGTTACCGGAGTTTTGCTATAATTGACCATTATCCAAAAAATCTTTCCTGAAAATTAACGAAAAAGACCATCTGACTGGCTCGCGTAACTGCAGTGTATAGCCAGCGCATTAATTCAATATCCACCTGTCCGTCTGCCAGATACCCATGATCGATAAAGACAGCATCCCATTGCCCACCTTGAGTTTTATGACAGGTAAGGGCATAAGCATACTTTACCTGTAAAGCATTGAAATAAGGATTGCTTCTTACCATCTCTGTGCGTTTTCGGCGTAGGGGGATATCAGCATAATCCAGCATCACTTCATCGAAAATTTTGCGGTTCTCTTCCATTGATAGGGCAGGGGTTTCTGTAGCCAATGAATCCAGGATCAGCTTGGCGTCAATATCAGGTTCGTCAGGATAATCAATCATTCGTATAGTGACATCAGCAAATCTGAAGCCATAGAGGGTTTCTGTCTTTCTTATACGTTTAACTTCGGCAATATCTCCGTTCGCTAAAAATCCGGCCTTTGATTCAGCCGAGAGCCAGAAATAATTGTTGCGGACTACCATCAGTTGATCGCCAGCCGCCAGTTCGTCCTCACGAAAAAGAATACGGTTGCGGATTTCCCGGTTATAAATATTGGCTCTTTTATTAGATCGTGTTATCACTACCACATTTTCAGCACCATACCGGGAGTAGGCAATATTCAACATGTCCTCAAGATCGATGCCTTCTACACGTTTCACATCATTAAAAATAGTGGTGCCAAAGAACGGAAATGCAGGATCCTTTGCAGTAATTTTGCTACGGATAGCTGTAGCGTTGGATAAGATGCCCGATTGCCTGGCTTGCCTGACTACTTCTGTAAGTTCGTAACTACGGATTTGCATGTGGTATGTTTGTAAAAGCCAGTTAGTGTCCAGCGCAGGGCTCTGGTTTGAACCAACAGGAGGTAGTTGAGCTGTGTCGCCAATGAAAAGCAGGCGGCAGTTTATTCCTTCAAAAACATATTCCACCAGGTCGTCCAGAAGGTTCCTTGACTCGAAGAGGCTTGAGCCTCCTTGTGATGATTGACCATGAATCATTGATGCTTCATCAACAATAAAAAGCGTATTCCGATGTATGTTTGATAGCAACCGTAATGTAAGGCTTCCATTGGAAGTTGTATGAGGCATATAAATCTTTTTGTGAATGGTAAAGGCATGCGTGTTGGAATAGGAGGCCAGCACTTTTGCAGCCCTGCCGGTTGGAGCTAATAGTACACTGTCAATTTGCAATAAAGGCAGTGTTTTTACAAGCGCGCTTACAACTGTTGTTTTTCCTGTCCCTGCATACCCTTTTAGCACAAATACCTGACGCTCATTGGCTGGGCTGCCAATAAATTCAGCGAGCAAGTTTACTAACTCAGACTGCCCACCGGTAGGTGTATATGGGAAGTGTTTCCCAACGGCATTACGAAATTCCTGAACAGTCATTAAAGTATCGGGTAAAATATGTTAAATGTAATACTTAATATAGTCTGTCCATGATGTCTGATTTTGAAAATTAATGAGCAGAGCGAATAATCAAAACAATGCCACTTTAGAAGCAGACATAAAATAAGCAAGTTATTCCTGACAGGAAATTATTTTTGAGTAGTTAAAAAGGATAGCCTATTCCAAAATTCCACATAATATCCAGAATTTTAAACTTCCCAAAGCTAATCCAATCACTGGAGTTGCTAAATGAAGGCTTTTTCATTTTCAAGGCACCATCGATACGGAATATAAAGAAACTGAAATCCCAGCGAAAGCCAAGCCCTGCATCTATGGCAATTTGTTTTGCAAAGGTTGACGCATTAAATTCTCCTCCAGGATATACTGTGCTTTTGCGCAGAAGCCACACATTTCCTGCATCAGCAAAAAAGGCACCCAGCCAGTATTTATAAATGGAAAAACGATATTCAATGTTACTTTGAATAATTAAATCACCCATATTGTTATAATTGGAAATTCCACTCGAATAGGCACCTGGCCCCAAAGAGCGAATTGCCCATCCTCTCATATCATTGGCTCCTCCTGCATAAAATCCTTTCTCAAAAGGTAATCCTGTTGAGTTTCCATAAGGTATTCCAATTCCCAACAGAGCCCGAAAAACAAAGTTTTGATCATTTGGTAGTGCAAAATATTTTCTGAAATCAATATCTGATCGCAGGAACTGTGCATACGGGATGCCATAAAATGTATACTGACCTTTAGAATTAGCGGGCAAATTACTACAGACTTGCACAAGGTTCATAAGGTTTCCGGCCGGTTCAACATTCCATCTCATGAAAATGAAGTTTCTTGTTTTATTCAGCTTTTGGTTATTAAAGATATAACTGAATTTAAGGCTGGTGATCAGGTGATCAGTATATTGATTACTCAGGCGTGCATCATTTGCGGATTTAAGGTAAGCCGTAAATACCGAGTCTTTGAAAATGCTGACAGAGTTTATGTCAACCGGGGATAATA
>CAZEDO010000027.1:0-8809 GCA_964511085.1 uncultured Lentimicrobiaceae bacterium | reverse complement strand
GTAAATACCGAGTCTTTGAAAATGCTGACAGAGTTTATGTCAACCGGGGATAATATGAACCGGCTTTGTTCGCTTCTGTTCCATTCGTAACTAAAGGAAGAATTGATGATATAACGGGTATAATTTGGCTGTCTCTGCATATTAAAGCCAATATTGACAGATGATTTAGGTCTGGTCGACCTATCAACACGTTTAATATTGAAAGGAAGAAGCAAGCGTGGGAAGTCAATTCCCGTTTCCGCACCTGTTTCGTAAGTGTTAAAAATAAGGAAGTCATTGGTGTTATCGTTACCAACCGATGGTTGTTTTTCTACTGATCCTTTTAACCTGATCCGAAAGGTTTCACCCCTTCTGAAGATGTTGCGGTTATTGTACAACATGCTGGTTCCCAGCCCTAAATATCCGGCAGAAGTAGTGCCTTCAGCATCAATGGTATAAACATTTACAGGGGCACGGGTAATTTTAATTGAACAATCCAGTAATGTGTTTTTTACAATAGCAGTATTTTCACTCTCTGGAATATCGTAGGAAATGCTCACAAAACGGTTGATAGGGAAGTTTGTCATCCGCTTATATGTGAGCTCATGATCGCTCAGGCTATAAGGATAACCATTGCGTAGAAAAAGAGCCTGGGTTAGTGCTGATGGCTTGATCCGCAATTTATCCTTGTAGATTAAAAAACAATGCTGTACAGTTGTATCGCCCGGGTCGAAATGATAGTTTACATTAAGTGTATCTTGTTGCGAAGTGTCCTGAACCTTTTGATTAACATCAGCATAGATGTATATGTTATTGATTGTATAGCGTGAATGGTATGTTTCAATTATTGAATCTTTGTTGAACGGGGAATTGATCCGGAAGTTCCGAATCAACATTTCAATATCTATCTGATGGCTGTTCAATGAACTGTCTGCCTTGAAACTGATGTAATCTTTTACAAACGCAAAATAGCCCGAATTTTTTAATTCAATGGTAATTCTATCGCGTTCCTGATCAACAACATATGAGTCGTAAATATTGTTTTCTTTAATAAGGGAATTTGCGGAAAAAGCAAGGAAAGTTTTTTTGAGTAATGTGTCCTTTATGTTGTACGAAATTTTACGAATAGTATATGGTTTCCCTGCTTCAATGTGGTATGTAACATTCACCCATGCCTTATGATGTTTTACAGTGCTTGAAATTTTCGGTTCGAAATAGCCTTTATTATTCAGGTAAGTCTTCATTGGCACTATTGATGACTTCATCATCAGGGAGTCGAAAATGACGGGCTTTGCCCCGAGATTTTTCATAACCCATCTTTTAAAACCATTGCTTTTCCCATAATCAAACAATTCATAAATACGGTTGCTTAGGTGCATTGAACCCAGAAAAGTAGATGTAGGTTGCTGTTCTACAAATCCTTCAATTTCACTTGGTTCAAGTTTTGGCGTGTCAACCTTGATAGAATTATTATTCAGAAGATAACCTCCACGGTGCTTAATCCTGTGTGTAGGGCTACAGGCTGATAATATCAGGAGTAGAAAAAACAGGAAATTACGTGTATCAAAAACAGTTACTCTCAATCGTTGGAATATGGAAAATGAGTGTTACAAATGTACAATTATTCATACGCCTTAACAACAGATGCTGCGGCCCTTTCTTATTTCTGTATATATATAAAATTGAAAAAGGCTACTTCTTTAACGAAGTAGCCTTTAGTTGTGGGAGTTACTGGATTCGAACCAGTGACCCTCTGCTTGTAAGGCAGATGCTCTGAACCAGCTGAGCTAAACTCCCAAAGCGGCTGCAAATGTAGGACATTTTCGGGAACAAACAATAAAAGCTGTAAAAATTCCCTTTAAAATTACACGGCGAATGGTTTATTTTACATTATTCGCATATCATGTTAATAATCATAAAAAAACCTTCCCGCTACAGAAATAATTCTGCATACGGGAAGGGAAAAATAATATAATATATTTAGCTTTTGTCAGAACTTGAAATAACTGGTGGTGCACTTGGGATAGGAACTACAACTTCCTTTTTTGCTTTAACAGGTTTTGCTTTTGCCGTTTTTATAACAACAGGCTTAACAGCTTTAACTGGTTTTGAAACCTTAGCAGGTACAGCAGCTTTAGCTTGTTTAACAACTTTGGTTGGTTTTGCAGCTTTAACTGGTTTAATAACCTTAACTGGTTTAATAACCTTTACTGGTTTAACAGCCTTTACCGGTTTAACAGCCTTTACCGGTTTAACAGCCTTTACCGGTTTAACAGCCTTTACTGGTTTAACAGCTTTTACTGGTTTAACAGCTTTTACTGGTTTAGCAGCTTTTACTGGTTTAGCAGCCTTAACTGGTTTAATAGCCTTAACAGTCTTAACAGTCTTAACAGCCTTAATAGCCTTAATAGCCTTAATAGCCTTAACTATTTTAGCAGCCTTAATTGCATTAGGTTTGCGACCGCGCTTTTTTGGTGTTCCGGTTAAAACAGTCTCAATAGAGTTTTTAGCTTTTTTAGAAACCTTTTTTGCTGATTTAGGTCTTCCACGGCGGGATTTAGCAACAGACTCATCAGCCACATTTGCACTTTTCGACAGCTGTGCCACTATGCTTTTTAGCTCATCAACCCGTAACTGAGCTTTTTTTAATTCCTGCTTGTTAAATTCTAGCCAAAGAGCCATTTCACTATTCGAAATTTTGATACTTTTCATAATGGATTTATTTAACGGTTGGCACAAATATATAATGATTTATTTATTTTTCCAAAAATGCCAATATTTTTTAGTTGGAATTGGAATGATGCCTGATCCTCGGGTAATGATATCAAATATTTCCGATTACTTTAAATTTTCTCTTTTTTCATGTAAAAATATTCTACCCATATTACCCACATAATAAAGATAACGACATAAAATAAAGGCCTGAAAAAGTAATCGTGGCTGAAATTCCAATATTGCGGAAGAGAAACAGTGACTTGTGCTAATCCTACAATGCGAAAAATATTCGTCACATGTATCATCACTAAGCCAGCCGGGATATACCAGAGCTTGTGTTTCCATGGGCCTGGAAAAAGAACCATTAATACAATGAACTGAAGGAATATCTTAAGACCGGAACAACTTGAATTAATTGCAACATAGCCATTATTAGCTGTAAAAGTCATTTTAAGACCATCAGTCACAAAATCCAGACACAGGATATGCCTGATAATCCAGGTGCTGTTATCGAAGAGTAGCTTTTGAAAGAAAAGTGTTACCTGATTCACTGCCTCAGATTTATCAAGGCTTCCGGCAATTGCCCTGAAGAAAAAGTGAAAGGCCAGCGTTATTATAATGAAGAGTGCTACATCTTTAAATGCAATGTAATACTTGGAATTGGTGATTTCAGATAGTTGCATTTTACCTCCTGAAGTTTTAAACGTTAAATTATTTACAATATTAATAAATTCTTCTGTCTCTGACTCTAAGATTATTTCTGTTAAAACCCGATATTTAAACCAAACCCAATACTGTTGGTTTTGCCACGGTAAAAAGGTTCGGTATATTTCTCAAGATAATCTGCAGCTGTCAACCCGTCAACATCATACCCGTTTATGTCGCTTATAGTATATGATACAAAAATATGATCGTTTTGTGCAAATTCATAATCTGCCCTCAGGTTTATTGATTGGTTTTGCCAGGTTTTATCTTTTATAAAAGGGTGGGTTACAGATTGGGGCGATCCATCATAGGTATAGTCGTTCCCATGCTCTGCTAGCGTATAGCTGGCAGTCACGTTTATTTGTTTATAAGGTTTATAGCTAATGGAAACAAACATTTCGCGACTGTTATCCCTTAAGTAGTGGCCTAGATTGTATTTATTAGATTCAAAAGTAACAGCAGGAATTTTATGCTGGTAGGTCATGGGGCTGGTTTGTGTGTACTCAGCAGTAAGCGACACATTTGTATTTAAAATATTACTGGAGCGAGCCCCGAACTTCCATCCTATGAAATTATTCTTGCTTTTATCACCCACACGGCTGATTGAGAACTCATCCACAAATAATGAAACATACAGATGAAGATGCTTAATCTGCCTCGAACTGATGTCAAAAAACATTTGAGAGTTCTGATTCTGTATGTCATGGTTGATCGTGTGATCCACAGATTTATAGAACAGGAAAGGAATAAGGTATGCAGGCTGCACTTTCATATCGCTGTAGATGATCGAATTACCAAAAGAAATGTTCAGTCTTCTAAAAGGGGTAATAGTGAAAATATTGGCTGCAAGGTATTTGTCCCGATAGGCAGGCCTTGTTCCGGAGGGTATATTATAGGATCTGGCGCTGTCAACCACTTCCGACACAAGCCAGCCATGAACATAATGAAAATCGATCCATTTAGTTGGATTCAGATGCAGGTTTATCTGGGCAAAAGAAGGTGTGCGCCCCGAAAAAATATTGGAGCCGTTGTAATTGTTTCCCCATTCAAAATGGTCTTTCATTAATCCAAAGCTGCCCCAGTTCCATGAATAAATAATGCCTCCGCGCATTTCGCTGTAATCACCACCTTTCCTGCCACCTTCATTAATTTTATAATTTCCACCAGGCTCCTGGGTAAAATAAGATGGAAGTGCCATTAATTCGCTTTCGTGGTTATCCCGCAGGCTTGAGTATATTCCCCAATGCTTCCCAATGTATGCATTAAAATCCAATCCTCCCCAGGAATGATATATGTTGCCATTCCCATTGGAAAAGCTTGCATAACCCAATATTGGCTGAAGAGACATTGTAAACAGACTATCCTTATAATAAATTCCTGGCGGTAACAGCGAGACCGATAAATTGTCCTTCCTGAACAAGTCAACATCCTGCCTGGATTTCGTGTTATTGCCAGTTTCCAGGCGATATGCGCGCTGATAAAAGTCTAATTGGTATAGTTGCCGATTGTTTAGTTCTGCTCTTTTTAACGAAGCCTCCTGCAATTTTCGGGCTATTAGTATTCTGGCATAAGGCTTTACAGCAGAATTAAGTGTAATAACCTGCTGGTTGGCTAATTCATCCAGAAATTCATAAATACCACTGCTACTGATGTGCTGTGGAACTTCCTGTGCGACCGAAATAAACACAAACACGTAAAAAAGCATGAATAGAATGATCTTTCTCATAGTAGAAATATTTTTAAATAGTTAAAAGAAGGCTTCCACTGATCTGCACTGATTGTTATAGTGATTTATACGGATATCAGAGTATTCAGAGGATAATTCTTGCTTTCAATGAATAACTCTTTTGATCTGAACTTTCGGTGTGCCAAAGTTGATCAATAAGCCTAATCTGTAATTTGTTGCTTTAAGATAATTCAATACTTGTGAAGTGTGTTCCGGAATTAATCCATCACATGTTTTCAGTTCAAGAATAATAGATCCATAACAAACAAAATCAGCATAAAAAGCCTTCTGAAGCTTATGATTATGAAACCAAATCTCCAACTTCTTCTCTGATTCAAATGGAATTCCAATTTCATCAAATACTATCGATAATGCTTCATGATAAACAGATTCAAGAAATCCGGACCCTAATGAATTATGAACTTCATAACAAGCCCCTATTATTTGCCTGCATTCTTCTTCGTAAAGAAAATCTTCACCATGCATATTATTCTAATCTGTGAGTATCTGTATTTTATCCGTGTGTTCAGTGGATATTTTGCTATTTACTCCTCTCCCTCCTTACCACAATATTATAAACCGCCTTCCAGAAATACTTCCAGTCTGTCATAAACGGATGCTTTTCATACGCGTTCAGGTAGTTCATTTCGGAAGCCATTATTTCATCAAGTGTACTGGGCATATCGGCATAAAATGGCGGGATGAGGCCCGGGCGGTGTTTCGAACGCAATTCCTGAAGTTCTTTTGAATAAAGGTTAAAATAATGCCGGCTAAGTGGTCTTACTCCAACTAACTTAAGGTCGCCTTTCAGCAAATTGAAGATCATGGGCAATTCATCCAGCCAGAACTTTCTGAAAATCCTGCCGGCTGTCGATATCCTGAAATCATCCTTAAACTTACCGCCTTCCTGCAATGCATTCTTCTTATACACATATTCCTGCAGGTATTCGGCATATGGAAACATTGTCCTCAGTTTATACACATGGATAATCCTGCCGTTTTTCCCAACCCGTTTCAGGCTGATCAACGGTCCATAAGTTGGATTATAATCAAATTCTGGTGGTTTCGTTTTTCTGGCAACAAAAAAAAGTAATTGATTGGTCTGATATTCTGCTATTACTTCAAAACCACATGAATAAAGCCTGCCAAAGGTTTCCGCTTTCGACAGGGCACGGTCGAAACCATTGGTCATAAAGTAGTAGAGTTTCTTGGTGAACGGCAATTTCGGGAATACCCTCCTGAAAATAAAATAGAAGAAATAATAAATATGACTTAAAACAGGGGGTAGCTTTTTGAAAATACGTTGTTTCTTAATTTCATTGGTTTTAACACAATTAATATAAATACCCCCAACAGGCAATTTATGGTTAACAGCTTCGAAAAACCGGTTAACACGCTTTATATCATTAATCTCATAAAGGTTAATAATATTGCGGTAATAATCTGAATGAAGAACATCAATATTGAAACTGGTTGTAGTTGCTAAGGTAAGCGTATGATTGCGTGCAGGGTCAATGTTTTCCGAAATAAAATCATATACCTCCTGGTTTGTTTCCTTTATGATAAAGTCTTTATAATAAGATAACGGGAATTTCGTTTCTTCCGGTTTCCCCTTTGTGCTGCTGATAGTATTTGATAAAGTCTCAGCCTCTCGGGTACTTACAAATGACTCTTCCACAATTTCAAGAAAATCCGATTGCCGGTTAAGTTTGCGGTAATAATAGTAAAGAGAAAAGAGGTTGAGCTCAAAAAATGCTGACAGAAGTATTGTCCCAAACACGATAAGCCGGGAGAGAAAAAAATATTGAAAGAAATAAATGAAAACAGCCACCAGGCCCAGGATAATCAATGTGCTGCTAAAAACCGGGAATAAAAAGTCATTTAAAGATACTTTTTTCTTGAAAGCATACTTGCATGAAGTGATAGAAATTGGGATCCACGCGATAAGGAGTTCAACAAATAGTGGATAATACTCAGGCAAATATATGCGAAGAGATGCTGGTTTTATCCAGATAAAGAAAAAGAAGGAGAGAATTATCAGCAGAATATCTGCTAAAAAAAATAGTATGGATTGTTTATTCATTTGTTAAATAATTTTTTGAGCATGTTAGTGTTTTCTATGAAAGAATTTTACCCGCTAAATCATCAATTTCGTTCAATTTTCTGCGTATTCCTTGTCAACTTAGTCTGAACAAAAGAGAATTTAAAATTTGTATTGTTCAGATAACCTGTTCTTTACATCTTTATGCGCTGCGCTCATGAGAACGCTTCGCTATCTGGCCTGATGCCTAATCTCTAATGCCTTTTGCCTCATGCCTATATTAGGAGCACCCATTCTATATAATATGAAAATACAGAAGTGCTGAATACACGTTGCTGGCAATCCGATACAAATAAGGATTGCTTATTCGCATAAATCTTCCAAAATTCACTGACTGGCCTCCAAATTTGGTTTTGAACTCCCTCACCCCATAAGGCTTGCCTGGTGAGCCAATACCCATAAAATCGAATTGTGGTATCCTGTTACTTATTGCATATTCAATTGCTCCGTATGTTAGCAATACGCTGGGGTGTATCTTTGGATTCATCTTATCGAGACCGCAAATATACCATTCGTTAAGGGCCTTGCCGGGAGTAATTGGACAAACCATACCTCCAATCACAATTCCCTGATATTTCGCGAGTAAAATAATTCCAAGTTTGCCTTTTTGCATTGCCCTGAAAAAAGTCAGGAAGAATGATATTTTTGGCAACGGTTTTTTTGCTTTATCCGTGTATAGTTTTTCAAGGATCAGATAGAAATGGCGGATTTCGTCTTCATTAGATGCGGCAACTAACTCAGCTCCAGATGCAAGGCTTGTCTTAGCCTGGCGTATCTTACTTTTACTTATGCCCGAATGTGTTATTTCAGGATCAGAAGTTTCTACAACCAGGTTTAGATGATCCTCTGCCATAAACCGGTGTTTTTGAAAAGCGGGATATAGCAACGACATGTCATGTGAATTGCGGAACTGGATATACAGTGAACGCCTTTCAACAGCTTCTATCAGGTGTCTCAACAAGCGATCAGCATACTCTTTGGGGTCTTTAACGTGTGCTGAAATAAGAGGTCCCCCATAAATAACAGTTCTAACAGTTAAATCGCCGATAATACCTTTGTAATCCTTAATATTTACAGCTAACAAAACGGCCTTTATCTCTTTGTCATCTCCTTCAATAGCAAACACCAGCGGTCCGAAATTGGGCGCTTCTTTGTATAAATCATACATTTCAGGCGATTGGAAAATAGTCCTGTGAGGATGATCTGCAAGAAAATTTTCCCAGCGGTCTCTCCCGATCGATTCAATGCCCGAAATAATATTTGGCTTCATTAATTTGTCGGAGTTGATGTTCTGGTTATAATTTGAACAGATTAGCGGTAAGCCTTCAGCTTTTTCTTACTGAATTCTGATCGCTAAAAGCTAAAATGTCATTTTCGATCTATACACTAAATAAGGCAACAAATTTATAAATCTGCCACCAGGTCATTATAAATCAAAGGTTCACAAAGTTCTCAGACGTTCTACTAACTATTAACTTTCTACTTTCTACTTTCTGCTTTCTTCCCCTTTACATAAGGAATATCCGCAAAAAGCAACAATGCTCCCAGCAGTACTCCCAGGAAATTCGACAGCAAATCATTTA
>CAZEDO010000026.1:0-35164 GCA_964511085.1 uncultured Lentimicrobiaceae bacterium | reverse complement strand
ATTAAACAAATAAATCCTGAAAGATCCGGCCGGATCGAGGAACTCTACAAATACGAGAGAAAGACACGGAATTATGAATGGAGACATATTGTGGGGATAATAATATTGATATTGCTGACATTTTTTATAGACAGGAAATTTACAATTTTTGATTGGGTGTTTATATCCGTGTTAAACCTGGTTGTAAACATATACCCAATTTTCCTGCAACGATATAATAGAATCCGAATAATTAATACTCTAAGACACAACGGGCACAATAGTCCTTATGAAATAAAGCAATAATGGTAACACCCGCATAAGATGAATTAACGCTTTCCGCTTATACGCCCCCGGTTCGGCTAAGGCTGTGCCTGAGTTGGGTATATTATTTCAGGCTGATGCCTGAAGAAACTGACCGCTAAAAGAAATCGTATCAGAAACAATCGCAAAATGCTGGCAGAGCCTGAAGGATAGAGCGCCTCAAGCTAAGCCTGATCCGAACTTCGCAGGGCGTTCCAGAACTTTCAACGAACATAGATTGAAGGGATACCCTAAGCGGCCCTTAGCGATTCTTCTCAGCGCACTCTGCGGCTAAAATCTTAAAAACGAACCATCTCAATACCCCAGTTTCTTACCCGTCATTTTTTCAATAACCACGCGGTAGATAGCTACTTCGTGGATGGAAGGTGCGCCATATGTAAATTCTTTACCCGTATAATGCACCATTACCTGGTTCATTATGGCAATTTTCCGGTCGAAATCTTCAATAAATTCCACATGGCCAAAAGCCATCACGCTTTTGTATTTCATCGAATAGCTGCAGGCCACTCTTTCGTTCGTGTGTCGCAGCTCATGTCCGGTACTGAAAGTAACGCACACGCGGTTATTCCGTTTCAGGATATCCATTTTGCGTCCTTCGCGGGCCGAATGGAGGTATATAAAACCATCGCTGTAAGCAAAATTAAAGGGTACCACATAGGGTGAACTATCCTCATCCACCATGCCCAAATAACATACCTGGCATTCGCGGATTATCGATTCCATTAATTCTTTGTCGTTGAAGAAATTGCTGCGCATAGGGATTGGATTTAACTAAAATAAATAACCACAATAGGCACAATAGAACACAATAAAATAATAATTATATATAAGCTTTTGTGCCATATTGTGTCTATTGTGGTGCATTTACTGTTTCTTCTGCTTTTGGCTCCCCGCTATAGCTTCCAGCAACGAAGTAACCATCGAAAGTATTATACTGAACAATAGAGCCCACCAGAACCCATCAACATTAAATCCTTTAATAAGCTCGCTGGTGATAAGGATTATAAAAGCGTTGATCACCAGCAGAAACAGCCCAAGGGTCAACACTGTTACAGGAATAGTCAGCAATATCAGTACCGGTTTAAGGAACGTGTTAAGCAGCGCAATTACTACTGCAACAAGTATTGCTGTAGTATAATTATCTATGGATATCCCCGGCAATATTTTAGATGTGAACAATACGGCCAGTGATGTGATTAATATCTTGATCAGAAACTTCATAAATATGAATAATTAAAGGCTGTTCAAATTTACAGAAAAAAGAAATTCAACAGAAAGGGAGTTGTTATCCGGGCGGAAGGCAAAACGGGCTCCCGTATCTACCGGCAAAAGTAAACGCAAAATATGCATGTCCGCCGTTAGTTCGGCACCAAATGACCGCATATAATAGCTGGCTGTTTCATGTTTACCTGAGACATCATTAAAATACAGGTATCCGTTCATTGCATAATCGTAAAATAAATTCGTCTTTATCCTTTTGATATAGGCAAAAGGACCAATGCTGAGATCAGGATAGAGTAAGGGCAGTTTGTAATTGATAGCAAGGCTGTTGATTTCCTGAAATGCATAGCAGCTAAAGTATCCACGGGGAAAGTTCACCAGGTTAGAATATATATAGTCGCCGTTTTCGCGCTTTTGATATGCACCATATATCCTTAAACTATGATGCCTCACAAAGCCTGGGAAATATAGGTTTGTTGCAACAGAGCCTAATTTTCCAAGATTATTTCCGCCAAAAGGGGTATGCCGGTAATTGATGTCGAGCGTTTGTCCCCATCGCGGAGCCATATCTTTGGCATTCGATTTCAGATAATTGTATGCATACATCCGGTATCCCAGTGATTTGATTGTACCACTGATAATGCTGGGATCGGTAGCTGCATTTTGATGGTATTCAATAAACTCAGGATCAATTTCGGGTTGTATGCCCCTGAAATACTTACCGTGGTTAAAATGCAATGGCATACGCATAGCCAGTTCAACCTTGTTTTCGTTCCATGTATAGCGGTTGGCATCGTGGTCAACACCGGCCCTTTGCCCTGAGGAAACCTTGAAATCAAAAATTGGATACCAACCTTCATATGTGAAGTCTGCATGAAAATTGCCGGTTTGTTCGTTTGGGTCATAGGCATAACCAACTATTGTTGTGGCTGTGCTTAGGGCATTTTGCGACATAAAACTCACGCCGGGCTTAAACTCGGAACTGTTAATGTTAAGATAAGCCGGTGCCCAGCTATGGAAACTAAACAGGTGAGCCGCTTTTAAGTATTTGCGGCTTTCGAAAACAACATTGCCTGAATTTATTGAATCAACCAGGCCGTGCTCCTGTTCAACGATAGCCTTAAAAGGGCCTTTGAAATTGTTTTGAATCTTGGTGAGCGGTATCCAGTTTTCCGGTTCAAAATCGGCTTCAGCAAGTTCGTAGCCTCTTGAAGTGTAGTTTGAATAAACAAAACGTTTTGAGTCGGGGCTTATACTTGCGTTGAAAGATCCAAATGGGGAAGAAGTAACCTGGTATACTTGCAACGAAGCGGTATCCAGCGCATAAATATTTTCTATTCCGGAAAAGGACCCATTAAAAAACACCCATTTGCGGTAAATCACAGGATTCGATATCTCATCAAAAATAGGAGCTGCAAGCATGCGGTTTTGCTTGTTGGCAAGAGTTATCTTATGAATGCTCTTTCCTTTTTGTCCCAGGATCATGAAAACAATTTGCCTGCCATCTTCGGACCATGAAGGGTTCAGGAATTGTTCATTTGCTGAAGTTGCCAAACATTCAGTTTCATCGCCGGTTGTTGAATTTATCACTACAAGGGACGACCGGTTGTCCTCTCCCATTTTCACTGCCACTATCTGTTTGCCGTCATGCGAAATACACGGTGCAAATAACCTGCTTCGGTGCGTTAGCTGCCGGGAATGGCCGGTGGCGAGGTCGAGAATTTTAATAACAGAATAGCTTCGGTTCAGCCAACGGGTATCGTTCACTTTTTCAGTCCATACAACAAGGCCCTGGTTTGTGGAAATATTATCAGCAGTGAAAGCACCTGGTTTATTAAGTAAAAGAATATCCGGCCTGTCAGGATTAGTGGCAACAGAAATAACTTCCGATGAATACAAGCCAGGTGTAAACACAACTTTTTCCCCGCCTTTGCGCCTGATTGTAACCAGGCGGCTGATATCGTCAATGGTCGTTCTTTCAGCAAGAATAACAGAATCATTCAGATAATGCGGGTATTTATAGCGGGCATATTTTGAATGGGGATTAGTAGGCAAAGTTGTAGATTTTGTAACTATTGTTTGCTGTGCCTGCTGCAACCACAGGCTGTCTGTATGTTGGAACGTGCGTTTATACAGGCGCACTTTTGTCATTCCCGTGGCTTTTTTTAGCCCTATGTCAAAAGGTGTGATAGTAAATGGATTCCGGGCAACGTTATCAAGAACATTACTCCATACATCTTTGCCGTACATTTTCCGGACATAGGCAGTCAGTTGATACCCAAATGCATAATGATCAGGGACATAGTCGCGGTAAGAACTATAAACAGCTTTATCATAAGAGTAAGTTCCTTTTTCGAGCAATTGAGCGCGCAGTTCCATCTCAAAACCCGGTATCCGGCCACGGCCGCTATGACTTAGTCCGGTTTCAGTGCAAACAGCATCGCCTTCCATAAACCATAAAGGAACAAAGAGTCCCAGAACTGTGCCGGTTGCTTGTTCTCCAAAGAAATATGAGAGCACTTTTGTGAAACTCTTATTCAGTTTATCTGACTGCACAGTATGCCTGAATTCATGAATGGCTAATTGTTCAAGCCAATTTTGTGCATAAGTATTCTGAGGCGGGCAGGTATAATATTCCATTCTACGGGGAGCCAGCACAGAAAAAGCGTTGGCTGTAATATCCTGGGTATGGAACAGAACAGGAAGTTTTCGTGGTTGGCAGTTAAGCGATGCAGATGCCTTTGTATATGCTGATTCGAGAAGGTTCGCCGATTTTTGGGCATTTGTTTCAAAAACAGCAGGATAAATAAGCCGGAAGTGAGCAGTGTTTATCTGCATCCATTTAACCGAGGCAGGATCAGTCCCCATGTTATAGTACTGCCCGGATACGCTGAAATTGATACAAAACAGGATTAAGGCACTAATGAGTTTCTTTAGCTTCATTAAATAGATTGAGAATAAACATCATAGTGTTTATTCTCAATAGCTACAAATATAAGTATTTGTATGCACTACAAGTGCAATGGAAGAAGTATTATATCAGATCAAATAACAACAAGGAATTGGGGCAGGCGAATAAAAGTATCGGATTAAATCAATTGGAAATTACCAAAAAGTTTATCGAAATCTTCAAGTTTGAATGGTTTCTGAGCATAACCATCCATTCCTGCATCCATACATTCTTGTTTGTTAGCAGTAGTAGTGAGCGCAATTATGATAGTTTTCACCCTGTCTCTAAGACTGGTTTCGAATTTACGTATCTCTTTCACTGCTTCAATGCCGTCCATCACAGGCATTTGAATATCCATCAGCACCACATCGTAATTTTGTGATCGAAACTTTATGAGAGCTTCCCGTCCGTTTCCTGCTATATCAACATTGTGACCAATACGTTGCAGGTAGTACGAAGTGAGCCGTTGGATCATCGTATCGTCTTCCGCTAATAAAATCCTCAGTTTTTTCATGTTGTTCGCCTCTATAGTGGATGAGCGGAGGTTAGTCAGTTGCATAGCTTTTCTTAGTAAGTTTAGTATATCCACAGCTTTGTTGTGTATGAATTAGTATGATTTATTACTTTTAGTATATAATTTCCGGTATTCCCATCAAAAGGAATTCTATTTAACCCTTGATCGGCGGAACTTACTCCGGCAATTTGCCTTCCGGTAAGGTCGTAAACATTGATTGAAGAGTTAGCGTATTTTGATCCGGTTTCAACATTGATAAATCCAGGTGTAGCATAAACTGAGGGATGATCAATTTCGACAGGGCTGATTCCTGTTGGTGATGAGAAATGGAGCAGGAATCTAATTGGGTCATCGTTTATCCGGTAATCGAATGAAAAGATTGAATCGTTTCTTAAACTAATTGCTGTATTATTTTTCGTGTCCATCAAATACAGAGGCAGATCTGGATTCATCGTGTTTAATCCATGTACCTCAAATGTGTATGTGCCTGCTTTGCCACATGAAAACCCAACAGGGATATCGCCATTCAAACTAGAAGTTGGCATTGAGTTGATGGATACATTTGTGCCATCTTCGAGCCTTGTGAACAAACTTGGAGCATTTTCATTACCTGTCAGTTTTAATGCGTCGAAATCATTGTCAAAGCCTGTTGTTGCATCGTTGTTAAATTGCAGGACAGATTCGTCCGACATGGAGTTTCCCTTAGCAATGAACCTCAGGGTAGATGCCTTAAAAAGGTTGTTTCCATTTTGGCCAGGTGTACCCGGATGCATGCGTGCACCATCTGAAACATGTATGTTGCCGGATCTTTTAGCTTTTACAAAAAATCCCTGGGTTGGCAGAATTACTTTTGATCCTCCGTTAGCGCTTATTCCATTTCCACCGGGGCAATACACAGCGTAGTTCCCTGCATTTCCATTAGCAGAATTATCCCAGTAATAAATTGCACCATATACATCATCTCTTGACCAACCGGCAGTAGGTTCTAACTGGCTGCCCCAATTTAGTGCTGACGGGTAAGGGTTTCCAACAAAGTTCCAACCATTACCTGAAGTGCTGACATTGATTTGATTCTCACCTGAATTTGGTTGTCCGACGAATTCACGGGTATCAGAATAAGTAGAAAATACTTCATAGCCTTCCATTACTCCTAAACTCGCATTAGTTGGAATTATATATTGACCCCAGCCAGCGCTTGGTTCATCGTAGCCACGAAGGTACATATTCAGGAATACAGATGATTGGGCATCGGATATCGGTGATGAAACATCACATTGTTTATTCTTTATTACATTGTATTCGAACACAATATTGCCACTGCTATTGCCCATAGTGATAAGGGAGCCATTTGTTGATTCTCCGGCTTTGATCCGAACTTCTCCACCTTCAGCTACAGTTAAGGCTCCAGTTATGGTGAGGCCTCCTTCAGGTAGGATAACTATTGAAGCCCCGGAATTGACTATAAGGTTGTTGCAACTTGTAATTGAGCTGATTCTAGGAGAATTGGTAAGTGAAGATAAGATAGAAATATGCTGTTCTGGTTTTGGCAGACGGTCGTAACTCCAGTTTAGGGGGTCGGCCCAGTTGTTATTATGTGACCCAATCCATGTACACTCAGTCACACTTGACTGTGATGGAATCAGAGAAAGATCGGTGATGCCCATTATACTGCCTGTTCCACTGAAGGTTCCGGCAGTAATTGTCCCGTTTCCGAAAACTGCCGGAATTTCCTGCTGGTTAATATTTTGAAGTATACCATCTACTTCAAGTTTACCATCAATTGTAACCATTGTAGAATTATTGATAAAATTGTTGAGCAATATAACATTACCATTTGTCCCTATTTTTATTTTTGCCGTTATGCCAGCTTCGAGCTGGAAAATTTTCATATAACCGTTGCATATGAGTGCACTATTCTGAGTTACATCCAGCTTATTGTTAGCTGAAGTAAGCGAACAACCTGGTTTTATATATAAATAGCTCCCGTTCGATAGAGTAAAATCTACATTAAGAGAAACATTTGATGTGATAAAAATACTGTCATTGTCCTGAGGTACCATCATGCAGGATGACCCACCAATAGTTGCTGACCAACTTGAAGGGTTACTCCAGTTAACGTTATTACCTATCGAATACAAATTTTGTGCTGAACGGGAGAAACTAACCTGGGAGGCCAGAATGAGAGTGAAAAGTGTGATGAATAGTTTTTTCATGTAAAACAAGTGAAAAACAAGTGAAAAATATTTTTAAATTATTTTATTATCTCTGATGTCAATTTTTGGTAGTTCTTGCCGTAATTACTACACTTAATAAATGGACATGCTTGCCAGGATAACAAATGACATGCCTAATTTCGTAATTAGCAGTAAAATAGATAGTTAAATAAGCTTTGCAGAATTATTCTTACTCCAGTTGTCCCTTATTGACAATATTTAGATACAATAACGGACGAATTGCTCACAGGTAGATTGTACCAGCGATTTAGAAGTATTTTTCGAAAAAGATAAAAAAGGGAAAATCTATCCTCGGGAAGTGGTAAAAAAATCCCAAACAGTGTCGGATAGCGTATTTGCAGTTATCTCTACAAGAATATTTTTCACTGGATGTAAAAATGAAATGTGTCTGGCATGGAGGTGAATTGAACCATCTGGATTTGAGCGGGGATAGCCGTATTTTAGATCCCCCTTTATAGGACAGCCAATGTAGGACAATTGTGCCCTTATTTGGTGATGTCGGCCAGTTAGTAAATTCACTTCAAGCAAATAGTAATTATCGCTTTTAGCTGAGAGTCTGTACAATAATTCGGCTTTTTTTGCTCCTTTGACCAGGAATTCGGAAACAAAGCTTTTATTCCTGGCTTCATTTCTTGTAATGTAATGAACGAGGTGACCTTCATTCTGGGGAGGAGGATTCTTAACAACAGCCCAGTAAGTTTTATTTATCTGATGATCTTTTAACATCTGGTTGAGCCGTGTGAGTGATTTACTGGTTCGGGCAAACAAGATTACTCCGCTTACTGGTCTGTCCAGCCGGTGCACCACGCCTAAGAAAACTTCACCTGGTTTCTCATACTTAGTTTTAATATACTCCTTTACCTTATCTCCAAGTGTTACGTCGCCGGTCTTGTCACCTTGTACAATATCTGAAGGACGTTTATTAACGGCAATAATATGGTTATCCTCGTAAAGAATTTCCAACTCAGTATTATACATGTGGATTTGTGCCAAAAAGCAGGAATAAACGGTTTGTTAATCAGATATATACCTGAATTTCAATATTGTTCTTTTTCATTTGGGAAATCGCGGGATTTCACATCAGCGATATATGCCTGAACAGAGCCAATTATTTCTTCACCAAGGTTGTGATAGCGACGGAGAAACCGTGGGGAAAATTCCTGAGTAATACCAAGCATATCGTGCAGCACTAATACCTGGCCGTCCACCTGGCTTCCTGCGCCAATACCGATGATTGGAATCTTTATTCCGCCTGATACCTGCGCTGCCAACTTTGAGGGAATTTTTTCGAGTACTATACCGAAACAACCAGCTTTTTCGAGAAGATGAGCATCTTCCACAAGTTTCCGGGCTTCATTTTCGTCGGTAGCCCTCACCACATAAGTGCCAAATTTATGAATAGATTGCGGGGTAAGCCCAAGGTGACCCATAACTGGAATGCCTGCCGAAAGGATTCTGTCAACAGATTCGAGAACTTCACGCCCACCTTCAAGTTTAACTGCATCTGCTCCTGATTCCTTCATAATCCGTATAGCCGAATGAAGGGCTTCTTTCCAGTTGCCCTGATAAGTGCCAAAAGGCATATCAACAACAACTAACGCCCGTGAAACTGCACGAACCACTGACGAAGCATGATAGATCATTTCATTCAATGTGATTGGCAGGGTGCTTGTATGGCCTGCCATTACATTTGATGCCGAATCTCCTACAAGTATTACGTCAATCATGGCAGAATCAAGAAGGCGGGCATAAGAATAGTCATATGCCGTGAGCATTGCTATTTTTTCGCCTTTATGCTTCATTTCCTGAAGCACGTGCGTGGTCACTTTCGAAACAACTCCTGTTTTTGACATAACGATATTTTGTTTGTTTATTCGTAGATTTGTAATGCAAAGCTACGAATAAACGAAGGGAGGATCAAAAAGATTTTCCTTCATGGGTTTGAAAAGGAGAACTTTTGCTTAAGCCAGAATTCTTATATAATCAGTATGTCAGCTGTCATTAAAGCTTAATTCGGTTTATCATGCGTAAAATTCAATATTTTGCTTTGCTGGCTTCATTGCTATTACTGCTGGTATCCTGTGAAACTGATTTCGAAGTTGTCTCCGAATGGAAAGAGGTTACAGCAGTGTATGGGATTGTAAATCAAGCAGATTCGGTGCATTTAATTAAAATAAACAAAGCTTTTCTTGGTAGTGGCAACACTTACCTATATGCTAATACTGAAGACTCTTCGAGCTATGGGGGAAATCTGGACGTAAAATTGATCGAAAACAGGAATGGTTCTTTCCGTGATATTATCTTTGATACGGTTTCTGTGTATAACAAGGATTCTGTCATTAATAATGAGCCGGCTCCATTCTATTTTCGTCATCAATTGCTTTACAAATCCAAAGCACAATTATTCGAAGATGGCATTTATGAGCTGAAAATTCGAAATAAGGTTACCGGAAAAGAGGTATCGGCCTCAACGCCACTTATTCATGATTTCGAAGTTGAAAATCCCCTTCCTAATTCAACATCATTTGAATTTCAAAGGAGAATCACTAAAGAAGAGAAGTTTAAGTGGGGTTCGGCAATTAATGGCATTTGCTATCAGTTAACTGTAAGGTTTTACTTTAAGGAAAGTTCGGCCCCTGGAGACACCGTGAAAAGGCATGTAGAATGGATCCAAAAAATTGAGAAATCAGAAAATGTATTTGGTGGTGAGACAATGACAAGTAGCTACTATAATGAAACTCTTTTTACCACATGTGTCAAAAATATCCCTTATACTGATCCTGCTATTGAAGCCGAAGTTGACATGCGGCAGGTCCTGTATGTTGATTTTATTTATGCAGTAATTGGTAATGATATGGATACTTATATGGACTTCAATGGGCCTTCGGTTGGAGTATTTCTGGACAAACCGGGTTATACGAATATCATAAATGGAATTGGAGTATTCTCCTGCCGTTTCACTAAAACTGTTTCCAGAAAACTTGGACAGTTCTCAGAACTCGACCTGATTGACATTGCCGATTTAAAATTTGTAAAAAACCCGGATAACTATTGAGCAGAATTGCTGCAAAGGGAACGGATATTCCCAAACGTTTAAACTTTAAGCTACAAATTAAAAATTGGAGGACCAAAAAGATTTTCCTTCATGGCTTTGAACAGGAAATCTTGTACTTTTGCCTTCACACATCACTGACCTGATTGTATCACAGCATTGTAAAGGTTAATTTGATTGATAATGAATAGAACACGATTTGTAGCACTGTTAGTTTCGTTGATTGTGTTGATGACGTCCTGTAAAACAGATTTCGACGTTATCTCTGAATGGAAAGATATTACTGTTGTGTATGGATTGATTGATCAAACGGATACTGCACATTTAATCAGGATCAACAAGGCTTTTCTGGGGCCGGGTAACGCTTTGCACTATGCTGCTATAGAAGACTCATCAAGTTATGGAAACAATCTGGAAGTGAAATTAAATGACATTTTGTTCGATACAACCACAATGTATCCTAAAGATTCAGGTGTGTTCAGTTATCAGCATCAAATACTATATATTTCCAAAGCGAAATTATTCGAAGATAGTCTTTATACCCTTAAAATCAGAAATTTGATTACCGGCAAAGCGATAACAGCCTCATCTCCTCTTATACAGGATTTCGATATTGAAAAGCCCCGCCCCTCAGCTACAAATTCATTCGAATGTAAGCGTTCAATCACTTCGGAACAGGAGTTTAAGTGGACTTCCGCAACAAATGGGAAACGCTACCAGATTACTGTAAGGTTTTTCTTTAAAGAAAGTTCCGCTCCCGGAGATACTCTTGTGAGGTCAGTGGAATGGGTTCAAAACCCTGAGAAATCAGAAAATGCATATGGAGGTGAGGCTTTGACAAGTATCTACTATAATGAAAAATTTTTCACGACATGTATCAACCAGATTCCATATAGTGATGCCTCCAGAGAAGCTGCTGTGAGCACAAGGCAAGTTCTGCGTATAGATTTCATCTTCACAGTTATTGGCGATGAAATGAATACTTATCTGGAAGTTAATGAACCTTCTGGGGGGGTGCTCCAGGAAAAGCCGGAGTACACCAATATAGATAATGGTATTGGTATTTTCTCCTGTCGATACACTAAAATCCGATCTAAGAAACTTGGTCAGCTAACTGAAAGCGACCTGATTGGCATAACTAATTTGAAATTTGTTAAGAATCCGGATAACTGATTTCTGAAGCCAATATTTCCTGCCTGAATTTCCTTCCTTAAGCTTTATTACTTTCCGCTACTGCCTTTTTGTCACAAATTTCCTCTTGGCACAAAGATTGTCAAATGACAATTTGTTAAAAAATCTATGATTAAATCACAACAGAAACAATTTATACAATGGGAAAAATAATAGGAATTGATCTTGGAACTACAAACTCATGCGTTGCCGTAATGGAAGGCAGCGAACCGGTTGTAATACCTAATAGCGAAGGAAGGCGCACAACACCTTCAATTGTTGCGTTTACCGAAAACGGAGAGCGAAAAGTCGGGGATCCTGCCAAACGCCAGGCGATAACAAACCCTACGAAAACAATTTCTTCGATAAAACGATTTATGGGTGAGCCTTTCGAGCGTGTCACTAAGGAACTCAAAAGATCCACATATACCGTAGTCCGTGGCGAAAATGGCTCATCACGTGTTAAAATTGACGACCGCCAATATTCACCTCAGGAGATATCAGCCATGGTCCTGCAGAAGATGAAAAAGACTGCCGAAGATTATCTTGGTACTACTATAACGGATGCAGTAATTACTGTTCCTGCTTATTTCAGCGATTCTCAGCGCCAGGCTACCAAAGAGGCAGGAGAAATTGCCGGGCTTAATGTTAAACGGATTATCAACGAGCCTACTGCAGCTGCTCTGGCTTATGGCCTTGATAAAAAACATAAGGATATCAAGGTCGCAGTATATGACCTTGGTGGTGGCACATTTGATATTTCTATTCTCGAATTGGGAGAAGGGGTATTTGAAGTGAAATCAACCAATGGTGATACCCATTTGGGGGGCGATGATTTTGACCAACGTATCATTGATTGGCTGGCCGAAGAATTCCTGAAAGATGAAAACATTGATTTACGTAAAGATCCAATGGCACTTCAACGGCTTAAAGAAGCAGCTGAAAAAGCCAAAATTGAACTTTCAAGTTCAGCTTCTACCGAAATCAACCTTCCGTATATTATGCCTGTTGATGGTATCCCCAAACATTTGGTCCGGACCCTGAGCCGTTCCAAATTTGAACAACTCATTGACGATCTGGTAAAGGCAACAATAGAGCCATGTAAACTCGCGCTCAAAGATGCTGGAATTAATGCAGCAGGAGTTGATGAAGTAATACTTGTTGGAGGTTCCACGCGTGTACCGATTATTCAAAAGGTTGTTGAAGACTTTTTTGGCAGAACCCCATCCAAAGGTGTTAATCCTGATGAAGTTGTCGCGATAGGCGCAGCGATACAGGGCGGTGTGTTGACAGGAGAAGTAAAAGATGTGCTTTTGCTTGATATTACACCTCTTTCATTAGGCATAGAAACTTTAGGCGGCGTGATGACTAAACTTATTGAAGCAAACACCACCATTCCTACCAAAAAATCGGAGACTTTTTCTACAGCATCAGATAGCCAGCCATCAGTTGAAATACATGTTTTGCAAGGAGAGCGGCCTATGGCAGCTGGTAATAAAAGTATTGGCAGGTTCCATCTTGATGGTATCCCACCGGCACCCAGGGGTGTTCCTCAGGTTGAGGTAACATTCGATATCGATGCCAACGGAATCCTTAATGTATCAGCAAAAGATAAAGGGACCGGGAAATCTCAGCAGATAAGAATAGAAGCTTCCTCAGGTCTTACGGATGTTGAAATCAAACGTATGAAAGATGAGGCTGAAGCCAATGCTGAAACCGACCGCAAGATGAAAGAAGAAGTGGATAAGCTCAATACGGCAGATGGATTGATTTTCCAAACGGAGAAACAACTCAAAGAATATGCTGACAAGATTCCGGCTGAAAAAAAGCAGCCTATTGAAAATGCATTGGCAGAGTTGAGGGAAGCACATAAAAACCGTGACCTTGCCGCAATTGACACATCAATGGCCGCGCTAAATGCTGCCTGGCAGGTTGCAAGTGAAGAAATGTACAAATCAACTCAGAATCCACAGGAGCCAGGGGCTCAGCCACAGGCCGGACAGGAAGAACCTAAAAGTTCAGCATCCGATCAGGAGGTGACCGATGTGGATTTTGAAGAAGTAAAATAATTCTCAAATTCATGACTTATCCAAATGGCTTTTCTTTATAAGGGAGCCATTTTTTTATTACACGTTAATTATTTGAATAAACACATGGATAGTTTCAGGTGAAATTTGCATTAAATTCATTGCATTCAATAGAAATTATCAGGCATTTATATGAGAAAAAATCAAGGATTTGAGAATATAAAAGTAGTATCTTTGTAGAAGAAAGAAAACAATTGATCCTAAATAAAAACTCATCTAATGAGCTAATAGTAATAATCTAAAACATTTCCACTATGAAAAAAAACCTTACTCATTTTATTCTTGCCTGTTACTTTGTCATTTCAGGCATTAGTCTCTTCGCACAGGGACTTGAAGATTTCACTAATTACCCGGAAACAGCAAATACATATCTGGACGGGACTTTTCTAGGCCTTGACGGTTCAACATGGAGTTACAAGCAATGTCGCGGGGACTCAGTAATTACAGCACCTACCCCTACCTTAGGAAAAAACAGGATACCTGCTTCAGAAATAACATCCGGACTTCTGGCAAACGGTATAGGCACCCTGAGTTTTAATTATAAGCAGGTGTTTTCGACCAATGTTGCTCTTGATGTTATGGTGAACGGAGTTCTGGTAACAACTGTTACTTCGACCAGTGAACAAGGAATAACCAAGAATTCCGGCTCGATTACGGTGAATGTTTCAGGATCTGTTACCCTGTCCTTTATTCAGTCAAGTATATCTGCCGGACAGGTTGCAATTGATAATGTTAACTGGACTGCTTTTGGAGGCGGTAACCCTGATCCTGAACCAGCCAATTATCCTGCTGCATTTGGAGCAACTGGTACTGGAATCAGCATACATACCTCATGGACAGATGCAACCGGTGCACAACTCCCTGTGGCCTACCTTGTCAAAATATCAGAAACTGACAACATCACTGTTCCTGTAGATGGAACATTTGAGGGTGATGACCTTGTCCTGAGCGATGGAAGTGGTGCTAAAAATGTATTACAGGGAGTTCAGGAATATTCTTTCTCCGGATTGAAAGCTGCCACAACTTATTACCTGAAGATTTTTCCATATACAAATGCTGGATCAATTGTTAATTACAAAACCGATGGCGCTATTCCATCTGCTTCAGGAAGGACACAAGCTATACTTTACGAACAAACATTTAATGGAGGTGTGGATCCATGGACTCAGTTTAGTGTTCTTGGCGAACAGGTTTGGTTGCTTGATAGTATTCATGGCGTTGATGGCTCTTACTGCATGAAAATGACAGGATATGTTAGCGCAACTTCTACTATTGCAAATGAAGACTGGTTGATTTCTCCTTCAATGTCAATTCCAAGTGGAAGTTCGCCAACGCTTGAATTCTTCTCAGCAATGAATTATGGAACAGGCAGTGATGGTATAACCGCTTTGATCAGCACAGATTATAATAGTGGTAATCCCACTACTAGTGGAACCTGGACAACAATTCCCTCTCCCACCTTTTCACCAGGTGGCTGGGCTTGGACATCTTCAGGTTCTATTGATCTTTCCTTGTATACAGGCTCCAACGTACATATTGCGTTTAAGTACATATGCGGTGCAGCTAATGCGCCAACCTGGGAATTTGACAATGTAAGAGTCGCCAACAGTTCGGGAGTTGGAATTGCTGACAACTTCAATGCAGCAAAAAGCACACTATATCCTAATCCAACAAACGGAGTTGTGCATATTTCAATGGCTAAAAAAGGAGATTACAATTTAGTAGTATATTCATTAATTGGGGAAAAGGTATTTGTTGGTCGGTTTAATGGCGTTTCAGGTCAATTTGATTTGTCATCTCTTCCCAATGGAGTTTATATTGTAAATACAATTGATAATAATTCCCACGAAAAGAGTTGTAGCAGATTAATCATCAAATAGAATTTTTCTTATGAAGAGGAACGGGCAGCTCAAAAATGGGCTGCTCTTTCTTTTTATGTATTTTTGTAAATGTTCATTTGATACTACATGCGAAAGTATATCCTTCTGTTTTTTCTGATAAATATTTATGCTATTATCCTTCTGCATGCCCAGTCAGTAAAACCATTGCGTATTGAAATAGCAACAAAGGAAGATTCGGATCCCTTCACTTTGATAAATTGCAATGAAAAAGGTGCGCTTGTTTTCTTTCAGACAATTCAGGAAGTTGGTTCAGACAGTGTTGTGTGGTCATTTTATATGTTTGATAAAAATCTGAAAGAGTCATGGACTAAGGGAATTGGCATGGGGCAGAATTATCGGTATATAAATAATTCTCATAAAGCTAATGACTCCTTAGTTTTTCTTCTATTTCAGGATCAGCATCAGACAGAAGATAAAAACATCGTGATCCTTACAGTAAGTATTACTACTGGTATTATTTTAGAAGTTAAGGGTCTTGTTTCTCCCAAATCAAAGATTGATCACTTTGCTATTGACAATAACAATGCATTTATAGCATTAACAAAGAGCGATGGTAGTATTGAACTCATTCGTATGTCGATGAAGACAGCCGATATCCTGCAGTTTACAATACCGGATAAGGATAAATCGTATATCCTTAATCTTAAACTCAATCCGCAATATAGACGCGTAGAATTAGTTACAAAAGTCGATGAATCCCGGACTGCTTCAAAAATGATTCTGAGTACCTTTAATTATGACGGGGAATTGGGGAATTCGGTCTTGTTTGAAAAATCAAGCAGTAAAAGATCCTTCAATACAGCAGAAATTGTATTTACCAGTCAGGAAAAGGGATTGATTTTTGGGGTATATGGAAATTCAACCTCCCGTGTTAAAAGTTCAGATTCAAACGAAGATCAGAATCCACTTTCATCTGGTTATTATATTGCAGGCTTCGATAAGGGAAATGGCCAGTTTGTAAATTTTTATAATTTCAGTGAGTTTCGTGACTTTTTCAGATATATCAGTGGGGATGATGCACTACGGTTAAAAAAGAAAAGAGTTGATAAAAGCAAGGACGAGGAGGGGAGGGAGAGTGATCTTAATTACCATTTCCTATTACATCAGGTTATTCAACGCGATAGTTCATTTGTGATGGTTGGTGAAGCCTATTATCCTGAGTATCATACTGTGACCAACATGATGTATGATTATTACGGGAGACCAATGCCAACTTCATATTCTGTGTTTGATGGGTTCCGCTACACCAGTGCTTTTATTGCATCATTCGACATTATGGGGGTGATGCATTGGTCCAATGGTATGGAGATGCAAGGGATACTCACCAGTTATCTCAATAAGAAATTTTCATGCACTTTTGAGGGAACTGATGCTGTGCTGATCTACAACTCCAATGGTGTGTTAACGGCCAAAACGATTAGAGGAAACGAAGTGTTAGATCAAAACTCTAACTTTCCTATAGCAATGCTTCATGTAAATGATAAAGTTGTAAAGGAATATCTTAGTACCATAGAGCCATGGTATGGTGATTTTTTTATTGCATATGGCTACCATTCCATCCGGAATAATGATCTTACAGACAGCCGACGGACTGTATTTTATATCAACAAGATAGCTTATCGCTAACGCTTTCTTCCTGTTAGTATTCATATCTCATAATCCTTGGTCTTCCTGTAGTTTTCTATATAAACTTTGTGTGCCATGGAACTTCCGAATTTTTGTTCCAGTAGAACTCCACTTTCTGTTTTCTCCACTTATGTCTGTGATTCAATTTGTTGGTGTGAAAGTAAAACCTGTGAAGTATAAATGTTATTCTATTGCAAATAAAACAAAAAGAGGCGACCGATTCGGGTCGCCTCTTAAAAATCTCATGAACTAATAATGTATATTATTTGACTATGCTAAGGAATTCGCTGTCAGCAAAGTATTTAATAAATTCCCTATCCTCAAGAGCTTGTACTTTGTATGCTGAGTTATCTGCAATAGCATTCTTCAGGTTGCTAAGCATCATTACTTTATCATTGGAGCGGGCACCTAAAACAGCCATAAGGTAACTGTTGAGAGGGGATTTTGGAGCGTTGTTCAATGTAGTAGTAGCTGCTGCGTTGTCTCCTGCCATCATCTGAGCAAGTGCAACATTTCCATTGGATTTTTTCGAGCCAAACATACTAATAGACTTTGTATAATCGCCTTTTGCTAAAGCAATTATCCCTTGGTTGTAACTTGTGGAAGCGCCAAGTTTCTGAGCCTGGCCATAATACGATTCAGCCTTTTTCAGGTCGTTTCTTTTGGCTTCAAGAGCACCTAAATTATTCAGGACAGCAGCATTGTTTGGCTCAAGTGAATTAGCTTTCTCCAGGTATGCCACGGCTTTTGCATTATTACCATTTGCCAGTTCTATATAGCCAGCATTATTCTGGGCTTTCCAGTTGTTAGGATAAAGTGAAGCAGCTGACATGTAGATTTTTTCTTTTGCGGCTTTATCATTGGTAAGCGTGGCAGCATAAAGTAGTTCATCACATTTAAGAGAATCAGGCTGAGTTGTTGACAAAATGATGATTTGTTCATCGGAACGTCCGGGATCAACACAATTAACAGCAATTTCGACCCTTCTGAGAGGAGGAAGAATATCGTCGGCAATTTCTTTATAAACAATGGTCATATTTCTTATTTCCTGTTCACGTTTATCCAGATCAGCCTGCGAGTTGACTACATTAATGATAATTTTCTTGTCAGCAATGTCTGAAGCATTAACAGCGGCCATAAAACCATTCCAGTCCTCGCCCAGAGCCTTAATATTGAATTTGAGCGTATGTTCCGGATCGCCAATTTTAATTTTGCTGTTTTTATCCTTATTCATTTTTTTAAATAAATCAGTCATGAATTTCATGCCTGTTTGAGAACGATTCTCTGAAAGCCCTTCATTATGACTTTCTTCACCTTCGGGAGAAGCCCAGGCACTAATACTAATGTCTTTAATTGGGTAGCCTTTATTGATAAAATTAGTAAGTTCATCAAGATTTGAAGATACAGCAAACTTCTTGTTAATAGGGAGTTTGAGATCAAGATTATATTTGTCCACAGCAAAGTAAATTGTGGCAGATTTGCTCGAAATTATTTCTTTAATAAAACCATGATCCACCAAAACAATTTCTTCATCATGCGATATCCGCGTGCCGGTATAGATTATACCGTCTCCAATTTTATGATCGGGAACTTCGGCATATTTATAATTTGCTTTAAGGTATTCTGGCTTGGCTTTAGGATCTGTTGGCCCTTTTGGCACGTAAATTAGTGGTGCAACTATATCTTCAGAAGAATTCATAGCTGGAGAGTAAGGGATAGTTTCGGTATAAGTGAATGTTCCCCCTTCCTTATAAGGAATCATCATGCCTTCGCCTTCTACATCCTCACCTTTAAGGGTAATTGGTTTAAGTGAGTATGATCCACTGGCATATTTAATTTGCGGAACACAATACATAGCGGCTTTTTTCGAGAAATATTTTGGCGGGAAAGTACCTTTAATAGTCACTTTAACTGAATCTCCACAAGCTATGAGTGGGTTCGGTAATTGTTCGCACTTTACCAGGTCAAAGTTCTTAGCCATATATTTAATATTATCATTCGGCTGTAATTTGTAAGTGAGGCCGAGTGAAGCATATCCATAATGATCATCTTTTTTAATTGCCGGATACAAGTCAAGTTTATCGTCTGATAAAAGCATGCAGTTTCGGTACTCTATATTGACATCAAAGTTTTTGGCAACAGCAAGGCTGGTACCTAATCCAATAGGAAGAAAAAATTCATATATTGCATTCTTACCGTTGCCTTGTCCGTTCGCTTTTATTAATGAACCATCCGATATTTTTGTTTGCTTTGAAGAGAAGCTTGAAATACCGGCTCCGCCAAAACCATAGAAGGATAGAGTACGCTCTTTATAGCCGCCTATCAGGTTACTAAGGTTAAGAGTAAGATTCAAACTCCCATCAAAGATACTCGATTCCAGTTTCAGATCTTTGCTGGCTCGTTCGCTCAGAAGTTTTCCATTCATAAATTGTCCTCTAACGCCAAATACAGGACTTAATTGATAGCCAACGTTAAAACCAAACGCAAAAGGCATTTTCTTATTAGTGAAATTAGCTATGTTTAAATCCCCAAAATACTGTGTAATACCGACATTCCCATTAACATAGAAGTAACGGGTAAATGTTGTATCTTTCGTTGACTGCCCATAGAATGCCAAAGGCATAAGAGTGACAACAAGGAACACGATCGCCTTAAAACTGGTTTTGTATCTGTTTTTCATGGTTGTTAGGTTAATGTACCTGATAAATGAGTATCTTTATTTTAAGAAAATTAAGCATGTGACTGGAAGACAAATTTATGACATAAATGCTTTATATTCCAACAATTTGTCTCAAAATTATAACTTTTTTAAGAAATAATAATTGAAAGTACGATTTTAATAAAAAAATGATTTTGCAGGATAAGATCAAAGTGCATTAAGTGGTTGATATATAATCTTTTGTATTGAAATAAATGTACAAATAAATGAGAAAACATATTCACACTTGTTTATTGGCATATCCGCAGTTATACTTCTATTTCTTGAGTTAACTTCTTGTGAGTTCTTCGGAGTTGAGAAATGCTTCTTCTGCTCTCGTATAATAATACATCTCATCCACGAAGTAAACTGTTTTTGCTTGATAACCATAAGGGCTCGCTGAATCTATAAACTATATTCACTTTAAAATGAATGCTGAATAAAGCCTGATTCAATAAAAACTGTAAAAAAATGGATTCCAACTTAAATGTTTATACCATTTCTTAATTGTTGAAAAATATGCCAAAGCACAATCCCTGCAGTTACAGAGATATTTAAAGAGTGCTTGGTGCCGAATTGCGGAATTTCCAGGCATACTTTTGCCATCCTCACAATATTTTCGTCAACTCCATGTACTTCATTTCCAAATACAAGCGCAATTTTACCGTAAGGCGAAGGATCAAAGTCCTCAAGAGCAATGCTGTTATCAGTTTGTTCGGTTACAATTACAGCGTATCCTAAATTGTGCAAATGCTCTACTGCCTGAGTGGTCTCTTCAAAATATTGCCAACTCACGGTTTCGGTGGCTCCAAGTGCAGTCTTTTGCATTTCGCGGTTTGGCGGTATTGCTGTAATTCCGCAAAGTAAAATGTTCTCAACGCGGAAAGCATCAGCTGTGCGAAAAACCGATCCGATGTTATGCTGGCTCCTTATGTTGTCCAGAACCACGGTTACACCAATTTTATCGGAGGCTTTAAATCCATCTAAGTCTAACCTGTTAAGCTCGCTGTTAAGGAGTTTGCGCATAATAATATGTCTTTATGGCAAAGATAAATATTATAGACCGGGCAAAGCTATTTTGTAGCATATCGGCAGATAATTTTAACTTTGTCAAATCCATCCTGATAATTTTCAGGCTAAATTCCTATGTCCAAGCCAGCAATTGCCGAAACCCCATTGATGAAACAATATTTTGCCATTAAGGCAAAGTATCCCGATGCCTTGTTGCTTTTCAGGGTTGGTGATTTTTATGAAACTTTTGGTGACGATGCAATAAAGGCATCTTCCATTCTTGGGATAGTACTAACCCGCCGGGCCAATGGTTCTGCAACATTCGTCGAACTGGCCGGCTTCCCTTATCATTCGCTTGATACATATCTTCCAAAGCTGGTCCGATCAGGATTGCGGGTTGCTATCTGTGACCAACTCGAGGATCCCAAGCTTACCAAGACGATTGTAAAAAGAGGAGTAACTGAATTGGTTACACCCGGTGTGTCTTACAACGATAAAGTTCTGGAACATCGCGAGAATAATTTTCTGGCAAGCGTTCATCTTCAGCAAAAAGATACTGGAGTATCGTTCCTTGATGTTTCCACTGGTGAGTATTTTCTGGCTCAGGGTAGTAATGATTACATAGATAAATTGCTACAAACATTCAAACCAAGTGAGGTAATCATTCAAAAAAACAAGCGGCAGCAGTTTGCTGATGTCTTTGGTGGACGGTTCTATATAAACACTTTCGACGATTGGGTATTTACTTCCGATTTTGCGAATGATATTTTACTAAAGCAATTTGGGACTGTGTCGTTGAAAGGTTTTGGTGTTGAGGAATATGGTAACGGAATAATAGCAGCAGGTGCAGCTATGCATTACCTTTCGGAAACCCAACATGATAAAGTGCAGCACATCTGCAAAATTAACCGGATAGAGGAAGATAATTATGTTTGGTTGGATAAGTTTACAATACGAAATCTGGAACTGGTCAGCTCGATAAATGGTCAGGATGCTACGCTGTTAAGTACTATTGATCGTACAATATCGCCTATGGGAGCTCGTTTGATGAGGCGCTGGCTGCTGTTGCCGTTAAAAGAAAGACAATCCATTACCGAAAGGCATCAGGCAGTGAGGCAATTGATTGACCAACCGGAGCTTGCTGAAAACCTTCGGAAACAAATTAAAGTTATTGGTGATCTCGAGCGTCTTATTTCCAAAGTAGCTGTTGGGCGTATCAGTCCGCGGGAGGTTTTGCAGGTAAGTAGGGCATTGAACGCTATCGAACCGATTCGTATGGCCTGTTCAATATCTGGTAATCCATCTCTCCAGCGTATTGCTGACCAGCTAAACCCTTGTGAACTCATTACGGAAAAAATTGTAAGGGAGCTTCATCCTGAGCCACCTGCTATTGTTAGCAAAGGTTATGTGATGGCAGAGGGTGTGTCCGCCGAACTCGATGAATTACGAATGTTAGCATATTCGGGAAAGGATTATCTGTTGCAAATTCAACAACGGGAAAGTGCACGTACTGGAATCCCTTCACTCAAAATTGCTTATAACTCAGTCTTTGGATACTACCTTGAAGTTACCAATACCCATAAGGATAAAGTGCCACCTGAATGGAACAGGAAACAAACGCTTGTTAATTGTGAACGTTACATTACTGAAGAGCTTAAGGAATACGAAGTTAAGATACTTGGAGCTGAGGAAAAGATATTAGAACTGGAATCAAGGCTTTTTTCGGAATTAGTATTAAGTCTGATTGACTATATTGAGCCGGTTCAGCTCAATGCGGGCCTGGTTGCCCGTCTCGATTGCCTGTTGTCTTTTGCTGAAGTGGCGCGGCAGTATCACTATATTATGCCAGAAATGAATGACTCCAATAAGCTGGATATCATTCAGGGACGTCATCCGGTTATTGAACGTCAACTTCCGGCAAGTGATCCTTACATTGCGAATGACGTTTTTCTAGACAACGACTCGCAACAGATTGTAATCCTCACAGGGCCTAACATGTCTGGTAAATCCGCATTGCTAAGGCAGACTGCACTAATTGTGTTGCTTGCTCAAATAGGTAGTTTTGTGCCGGCAACTGAAGCCCGGTTAGGCATTGTTGATAAGATATTTACCAGAGTTGGAGCTTCCGATAATATCGCCTCAGGTGAGTCCACGTTTATGGTGGAGATGAACGAAACGGCCAGTATCCTGAATAATATTTCGAATAGAAGCCTCATCCTCCTCGATGAAATTGGAAGGGGAACCAGCACGTATGATGGTATCTCGATAGCATGGGCAATTACTGAGTTTTTGCATAATCATCCGTTGTATCGCGCAAAAGTTCTTTTTGCTACGCATTACCACGAGCTCATCGAGATGTCAGCATTGCTACCCAGGATAAAGAACTTTCATATTTCGGTGAAGGAAATAGGTAATAAAGTAATTTTTATGCGAAAAATGGTGGAAGGAGGGAGTGAGCATAGTTTTGGCATTCATGTAGCGCGTATGGCCGGAATGCCCCCTTCAGTGCTGGAACGTGCTGATAAACTGTTGTCCCAGCTTGAAACATCGCATAGTGGAAACGAATTGGTGCAAAATACGGGACGGAAACCTAAAAAGCTTATTGACGATAAATTCCAGCTCAGTTTTATACAGCTTAATGATCCTTTGCTTGATCAGATCAAATTGGACATCCTAAACACTGATATTAACACGCTTACGCCAGTTGAAGCTTTGATGAAATTGAATGAAATTAAAAAACTTCTGGAAAAATTATAAAGTATTATTGATATTTCGTTTTTGTTGTATATTTGCACTCCTTAAATAACTCGCGAAAGTAGCTCAGTTGGTAGAGCACGACCTTGCCAAGGTCGGGGTCGAGGGTTCGAGTCCCTTCTTTCGCTCAAAGAATAAACCTCTCGTGCTTATGGGAGGTTTTTTTTCAGGTTCTTTTTAATATGCCCAGGTGGTGGAATTGGTAGACACGAAGGACTTAAAATCCTTTGACCATTGCGGTCGTGCGGGTTCAAGTCCCGCCCCGGGTACATCAAAACAAGGCTAATACGCTCATATATTGCGTATTAGCCTTTTGTATTATAAGTGTTTTGTCAATGTTTTGTTAACCTAACCGGCAGGGATTTTTTATTTCTTATCAATCAGTTGCCACATCCCATTTTCAATATTTACCTTATCAGCGTTGGTTTCCATAGTATGATTTTCAGAATCAAACTGGAGATGTAGGTTGGCATATTTGACAAATTCAACATTTTTGGATTTAAGATTAGTATGAGCTGGATTGCTGATTAGTATAAATACTCCTGGTTTTAAAAGGTGTCGTAACCCCCGTGATTCGCAAATAATTATGCTATTCCTATCTTCAAGTTCAAAGAATGATTTCATGGCCAGAGGTAATTGTTCATCAGTACTTTGGATAAAATAAACTTTTCTGGCACCAGCTTGTAGCATTTTGGCGGTATCTTTCCTGATATTCTCTCCTGATTCCTGAACAATACTGTAATTCTCAGTAAGGGGATGGGTGTGATGTCCATGTGAATCCTCTTCTCCGGGGCGAATGCCCGTTACTTTAAGGCCAATAATAGAATTTGCAGAGGCAAATTTTCTTAGTATTGCGCAAATGAGTGTTGTTTTCCCAACATTACGACCACTTCCTCCAATCATCAGCATTGTTGGTAAGGATATTATTTGCGACATGCTTAAATGATTGAGTAAATATATTAAATCAGGCAATTAGCCTGACTGCCGGAGCTTTGAAACAAGCCCAAATCTTTTTTCCTGGTATGAGGTTAAGCCTTTCCTGTGAAGCTGCTGTTATTTGCACATAGAGAGGGATTCCGGCATCCAATAATAATTCGTATCCATAGCTTGAAGGCACTATTTCCATCACAGTGCTTAACAGGTTGTTGGTAGTACTCATTCCTGTTTCACTTTCGCTCAAAATAATATCGGTACTGCGTATAAGAACAGACCCTTCAGTCACTCCTGGAACCTCTAAAAGTATCAGGCTTATTTGTGTATTATTAATGTGAGCCTTGACAATTCCGTTATCGCGCAACTTTGTTACCTTCACTTTGTAGAAATTCTTCATTCCGGTGAAATTGGCAACAAACTTTGATTTTGGATGATGAAATACCTCATCCGGAGTTCCATATTGCAACATATTTCCTTTGTCGAGAACTGCTACATGAGTAGCAAGGGATATCGCTTCCTCAAAATGATGAGTGACATGAAGCACTGTTGTTCCCATTTGATTGATTGACCGTAGTAGCTTACGCAGATCGTCCTGTACTTGTATGTCCAGGGAAGAAAGCGGTTCATCCATGAGTAGGCAATGTGGCTTCATGGCTAATGTTCGTGCAAGTGCAACACGTTGAAGTTCTCCTCCTGATAGTGTCTCCGGATTTCGCTTTAGTAAATCAGAGATACCTGTCAGATCAGCTTGTAGTTGTACTTCTTTTTCAATAGCGGACCGATGGATGCCTTTTCCCCGCAAAGGGAAAGCTATATTTTCAAAAACATTCATCAGCGGGAATATTGCCAGGTCCTGGAAAACAAGTCCTATTTTGCGATGCTGGATTTTCTCATGCGTTATATTATGGTCATTTAACCATACTTCACCTTTATCAGGATTGATTAATCCTGCAATAGTTTCAAGGATAAGTGATTTTCCGGCACCAGAATGACCAAGCAGGACAAAATATCCGCCATCGGCAATATCAAGATTAATGTCATCTAACCTGAATGATCCGAATTTTTTTGAAATATGTTTTAATTCAAGCCTGGCCATATAGTTATTCTTATCTGCGCAAGTTTTCTTTTGTTTCCCGGCGGTGTGCTATTAATCTCATTAAAATGAAAACTCCCAGTGATACGCCTGCAAAAAGAACAGCTGCAGGCCTTGCGTATGATAACCCAAAGGTTCCAAATCGTTCAAAAATAAGCACAGGGGCCGTCATAGGGTGATAAGCAATAATTACAACTGCTCCGAATTCACTCATTCCACGCGCAAACATCATCACCATTCCACTTATAATGCTGCGCCATGCCATGGGGACTGAAATCTTGAAAAAAACATGCGCAGGTGATGCTCCCAATGTCAGTGCTACTTTTTCCAGACGTTCAGGAACGGCAGCAAATCCTTCACGTGCAGCATTTATTAAAAACGGGATACTCACGAAAGCCATAGCTAAAGCGATGCCGGTAGTAGTCCCAACAAAGTTAATTCCTAAAGATGAAGCAGCCTTTCCCAGCCAGGTTTCGCGTGAGATACAACCGAGTAATGCAATACCGGCGGCAGTATGTGGAATAACTATTGGCAAGTCGATTGCTCCTATTATTACTTGCCTGAATCTGAATTTTTTCCGTGCAAGAATATATGCCAAAGGAATACCAGCGATTCCAAAGAAAAGGGTACCCATCATTGAAGCAAAAAGAGTAAGCAAAACACTGTGACTTATTTCACGATCCCGGGCAGCATCGGAAATGTCGCCCGGAGAAACTGAAAAGACCAGGCCAGCTATGGGAGCAACAATAAATAGTAAAGCAATTCCTCCCAGAAAAACAAGTAGTAGACTAAATGGTTGAAATTGATTTGTTTTCAATTAATTGAGAAATATATCCACGACCAGGCTTTGATGCAAAAGTAGTAAAATACGATATAGCTCGAAATGACATTAGTTATAAACATTGGCTATCCAAGAATGGTAATGCTTGGTCAGATAATATTTTTTACTTGACAAGTAAGGCGGTCAAAAATACTGAATAGATATGAATGATATTTTTTCATAAATTTGTAAGTAATTTATAAATTCACAAAGTATTGATTATTAGTTCATCAACACATATAACGAATTGAAATGCCGCAAAAAATAGCCTTAATTACAGGTGTCACAGGACAAGATGGAGCTTACCTTGCAGAATTCCTATTAAAAAAAGGATATATTGTACATGGCCTTAAGCGCCGGAGCTCTCTTTTTAATACCAATCGGATAGACCATCTTTATCAGGATCCTCATACCTCACATCGCAATTTCATATTGCATTACGGCGATCTTACTGATTCATCAAACCTTATCAGGATTGTTCAGGAGACTCAGCCCGACGAAATCTATAATTTGGCTGCAATGTCGCATGTTAAAGTAAGTTTCGATACTCCCGAATATACTGCTAATGCTGACGGTCTTGGAACACTTAGGCTACTTGAGGCTATCAGGATTCTTGGTTTGGTTGAGAAAACACGTATTTATCAGGCTTCCACGAGTGAACTTTATGGCTTGGTTCAGGAAGTTCCCCAGTCGGAAAAAACACCATTCTACCCTAGAAGCCCTTATGCTGTAGCGAAGATGTATGCTTACTGGATCACCGTTAACTACCGCGAAGCATACGGGTTATTCGCTTCTAATGGGATACTATTTAACCATGAATCACCAATACGAGGCGAAACATTTGTTACACGTAAAATAACAATGGCCGTTTCGAAAATTGCCCTTGGAATGCAGGAAAAATTATTTCTCGGTAATCTTTCAGCCAAGCGCGATTGGGGGCATGCGAAGGATTATATAAGAGCCATGTACCTTGTACTCCAGCATAACAAACCCGATGACTTTGTTATAGCTACCGGAGTAACCACGGAGGTTAGAGAGTTTGTGAGAATGTCATTTGCCGAATTAGGTATTGATGTTGCTTTTCGTGGAAGCGGTGTTGACGAGAAAGCATTTGTTGTAAAAAGTAATAATCCATCCTATATATTGCCTGAAGGTAAGATAGTTGTTGAAGTTGATGCTGCTTACTTCAGACCCACCGAAGTGGATTTGCTGATAGGTAATCCGGAAAAAGCAAACCGTGTTCTTGGCTGGCAGCCTGAATATGACCTGAAAGCTTTGGTGGCTGATATGATGCAATCTGATATAAGGCTAATGCACAAGGATAAGTACTTACTGGATGGAGGTTACCGAATCATGAATTATTTCGAATAGACCTTTTTTTTTAGATTTATAATATTTTATTTGATACGATGGAATTAAATAGTAAGATATTTGTAGCAGGACATAAAGGACTTGTTGGTAGCGCTATTGTGGCAAATTTGAGCCAAAAGGGATATTCAAACTTAGTTTATCGCACTCTTGAGGAGCTTGATCTCCGGGATCAGCCAGCCGTAGATTCCTTTTTCGCTGAAGAGAAACCCGAGTATGTGTTTTTAGCTGCCGCCAAAGTGGGTGGAATTCTTGCCAACTCAAGTTTTCGTGCGCAGTTTCTTTTTGAAAATCTGCAAATACAGAATACTGTAATTCATGAAGCTTATCTTCATGGTGTAAAAAAACTGATGTTCCTGGGAAGTAGTTGCATTTATCCCAAAGATGCACAACAACCAATGAATGAAGAGGTATTGCTGACCGGGCCATTGGAATATTCCAATGAACCTTACGCGATAGCTAAGATTTCGGGGCTCAAACTTTGTGATTCCTATAACCATCAGTATGGTACGAACTTTATCTCGGTAATGCCAACCAACCTTTTTGGCTACAATGATAATTATGACCTGCGCAATTCACACGTATTACCAGCACTTATCCGTAAATTATACCTGAGTCGCTGTCTTGAGGAAAATAATTTTGATGCTATTCGCAAGGATTTTATCAAATACCCTCAGGAGGGGATTCACCATTCATCTTCTCAGCCAGAATTTGAAAAGTATCTTTTTAGCCAAGGTATTATTCGTAGTTATAATAATGGAATATCAGAAACAACAATCACATTGTGGGGGACAGGAAACCCATTACGTGAATTTCTCTGGTCAGAGGACATGGCTGATGCATGCGTATATCTCATGGAAAATGTGGATTTTGCTAATATTGTTTCAATACGTCAATCCCTTGGCTATAAAGAAATTAAAAACACACACATTAATCTTGGAACAGGAATTGAATTGAGTATTCGCGATTTGGCAATGATGATTAAGGAGATTGTAGGCTTTTCAGGGAAAGTTGTATTTGATCCGTCTTATCCAGATGGAACTCCACGTAAATTACTTGATGTAACGCGGTTGCATGCTCTGGGTTGGCAGCATCGCGTTAATCTCGAAGATGGTATTAGGAGAGTATTCTCGCGATACATTTAGATCAGGTATCAATTTTAATCGAAACAAAAAAGTCGCATTAAAAGGCGACTTTCTATAGTTGTATCCAAAAATTTATACTTTTCCAGGTCAATCAGACTATCTTACTTTTGCCAGACTATTGTCCTTCGCCCATAAATACTGCACGAACAGTTTTTAATGATAATAGTAAGTCTTGTTTTAACGACCAATTATCAATATACTGAAGGTCGAGTTTCATCCAATCGTCGAATGAAATGCTGTTGCGGCGTGGCGAAACCTGCCAAATGCATGTTATTCCTGGTCGCATAGAAAGACGGCGAAGTTGCCATGGTTCATATTGTTTAACCTCCCGCATAATTGGTGGCCGGGGACCTACAAGCGACATGTCTCCTTTTAGCACATTGAAGAATTGTGGTAATTCATCCAGACTGGTTTTGCGGAGAAATCTTCCAACGGCTGTAATACGCGGATCATTTTTTATTTTGAAAACAGGCCCATCCATTTCATTCTGATCTAGAATCTTATTCTGCAAAGATTCTGCATCGCGAACCATGGTTCTGAATTTGTACATGTAGAACTCCCGGCCACGGAGCCCAACTCTTTTCTGTTTAAAGATAATCGGTCCTCTGCTGGTTAATTTAATAACTAACCCAATCAAGAATAAGAAAGGCAACCACAGAATGACGACTATAGAAGAAATGCTGAAATCAAATATATATTTCCAGCTAAGAGCCAGACCATTTGATGGGGTGTTTTTATAAGTAATGAAAGGTACTTCATTGAAATGAATCAATTCGGCACGAGAATTTGACATATTCAACAATTGCGAATGCAGCCTGAATACAACACCAATTTCTTCGCAGGCATAAATTATCCTTTGTACTTCTTCCTGATTAATCTGATTTTTACAATAAAACACTTCATCAACAACATGAAACTTGATAAGGCATGGTAAACTTGATGTTTTCTTTAAAACTTTGATATTTGAGCTGAACTTATCAGAAATAGTCTGTGAATCAGATATAATTAACATGATGTTATAGCCCCATTCACGATGAGATATGATGTTTTCGATGAATCTCTCACAATTCTCGTCAGCAATTATCATAATGTTAGTCAGATTGAGCCCTTTTCTACGTTGTTTCATGTAATTATTATTCACCGCCAGGTAAGAAAAGAAAATCATTGGTTGGTTGATAAAGGCAAAAATCAGAATGACTTCTTTGGATATACTTTTTAAATTGAAAATATTGATCAGTGCGAATAAAATTGCTGTGGCAATAATGATGAATTTAATACTTTGTAAGAATAATTGTGAATGATGGTTTATTTGATGAATCTTTAAGAGATCAGTTTTTGAAAGGCCAAAAAACCATATTGGAATCAAAAATAGAACAATAACCAGATACTCAGAGGTATAATCAAGCGTGTTATAGATAAATTGACGCGTCAATACAAAAGAAATAATCAAAGTCAACACTGTCATGATCATTATATATATTCCAAACATGGAACTTCGGATACGTTCATTTTCCTGAATCATAGTATATTGAATTTGTTAAACTTTATGACTTCTAATTCTGAATTTGTTGATGATAGTCAGATAGAGGGCTAAAATGCAGAAAGTTAGGATTTAAAAGTTACAACAGAATTTCTATAGTAATTATTTTACCCATGTAATTATTTTTCTTTGCACTTTCTCTGTTTTTATTATTGCTTTGTGCTGTGCCTTTATAATTTCAAATTTCATGCCTAACATTCTAATGTCCTTTATGTCAGTATAATGCGAATTTAATTAACCATTTCTTGAGATAGACATGTCCCGTTTTGAAAATATTGTTTCCTATTCTGCAACTAAGAGAAAATAATGCTGTCTTACCACTCTCAGATAAATTATTCGAGAAAAACAGAAGCTTTACATAGCAATGCTATTTGTAGCTAATAATCTAACGCAACAAGGTTAAAAAAAGAAATTTGGAGGATGGAACTGACAGGCTAATCATTAACCGGCCCGCAGTTTGCAGCATGCACCATTGAGTTAGTAATCAGGGCTATAGCTTTTTCTGCCGGTATTTGAATCATGCCATTTTTAATATATTGTTATGTATTAGTATCTATTGGAATATAAACACAAAAACTGCCTTTTGGGGCAGCTTTTGTTTAACATAGCCAACAATAGTCTATTAATTCTGAACAATAATTTTTTGTTTAATTACCTTACTATCAATTGTTATGACAGCAATATAGATTCCAGAATTCAGATTCTCAAGGGTGAGGATTATCTCTGGGTTTCCATTACTAAGTTGTGTTAAAACAGTTTTTCCTTGCATATCCAAAACATTAATAGTGGCTATTGAACTGCCGGAATTTTTCAAATTTACGTGTACAGTTCCGGTTGTTGGATTAGGATAAATTGTTGCACTAGTAGCGTCATTATTACTATCTTGAAAATTAGTTTTAAGAATTACCTGCTCTTTAACTGGAATTACAATTTCATGAAATCCAATGTCAGGAACTCCTCCTTGTGGTACAGAAGTACCAAAGAAATCTTGTGGAAGGTTAAGGTTTATTCCTCTATTGATACAAGGCGAACCCTCCTGTAACCTTAAGTCTTTATTAGTTATATTCAAAAACAGTGGGTCTGCTAATATGGAATTTTTATCCTGGTTTGTTGCTGTTACCCAGGAACTCAGAGTGCTGTAGCCATTTAAGAAACCAGACTTTTCAATATTAAATGTATTGTAATTGCTCATGTTGGAGCCACCGAATTTGTATACTTTAGCAGAGAGGGCATCAAGGTAGAAAATATTATTTCGGGAAGTCACACTTGAACCGCTCAAACTTTCGATTGAATAATTGAAATTTCCGAAAAACGTGTTATTCTTGATGTCAGCCGGCTTGTTCTTCTGGATCTTAATAGCAACTGTATTGTTATTAAATTGATTGTAATAGATCGTGGAGGTTGATATGTTGGTATTAATACCACATAATCCGTCGGAAATAGTGTTGTATCTCACTACTATTGTTTTATTGCTGCTGTTCAACCTCAGGCATTCATTCCCTGCAAGCCTGTTACCAACTATAGTGTTGCCTTCAATCAATCCTGAGTATGAACCTCCGCTTATTGACAAAGCTGCCATATTACCGGTGGAAGAGTGAGATAATGTGTTGTGATGAATGTTCACCGTTCCGCTTGTTGAGTTTAATTCGATGCAATCACCAGTGGCTTCCAACGCACTTGGATTCTGGAACCATTTGAAATTGACATCGTAAATATTACAATTGCCGATTTCTATACTTTGGAAATTTGCAGCATAAATACCATCAAGACCAATTTTGGAGATTGTACTATTAACAATGTGCAAGCCAATACCTTTAAGTATTGATCTAATTCCGTACTGTGCGTCATGTAAATTGCAGTTTTCTATTCGTATTTCAGAGCTCAGATTGCCACTAATATAAATGCAACATAGAGCATTGCCGGCTGATTTGAGTTCGATGTTTCGGATAGTACAGTTTTTACTTGAAGTAAAATCTATAATCTTCGCATTTGTTGAATTATTTTGAATAACAGGGAGAGATCCAATGCTATAAGCATCGATAGTGATGGCGTTTTTAGCGTAGATTGTAATATTACTGGTTCCTGTATATGTTGTGCCACGTTTCTGAAAGTAAGTATAGCCATCTAAAAATGTTACATCTGTCCAGGAATTGTATGGATGCTCCAGCGAACCATTTTCCGCCTGATTGTTTGGTTGACTTGGATCAATGTACACAAAATAGTCAGTATTCTGGATTAGGTTTACAGTTACAAAAGCAGAGTTTGAAAGTGTTCCCTGACCATTGTCCTGTACGGTAATTTGAAGTATAAATGTAGGATTTGTTGCATAAACCAACAAAGCTGGATTTGCTACACTTAAGACTCCGGTATTAGCATTAAGGCTAAAAGTATTACCAGTATTTCCTGCTGTGATTGAATAAGAAAGATTTTGACCCATATCCGGATCGGATGCAATTAGCTTACCTACCAAGGTGCCAGTTGCGGAATTTTCCTTTAGGGAAAATGTCTGATCTGCCATCATTGGAGGCTCGTTGGTGTCATTAAGGTTTATAGAAATAATTGCGTTGGAAGTAAGATTTCCTGACCCATCATCTTTTACTGAAATAAGAAGTTGATAAGTTGGAGTGATCTCAAAATTAAGGGCAGCTGAATTTTCCACTGTAATAATTCCCGATAAGGCATTAATTGAAAATGTATTATTTGCATTGCCTGAGATGATTGTAAATGCAAGGTTCTGATTGATATCCGGATCCATTGCTACAACTGTTCCTACTATGGTTCCTGTTGATGAATTTTCATTTACCTGAAATGTTTGGTCACTTATTACAGGTGGCTGATTTGGATTTTGCAGCACAATTATGCTAATTGTAGCAGAATCAAACATATTTATCTCACCGTCATCGGTTGCTCTGATGATTAGATTAAAATTGGGGTTAGTTAAAAAAATCAGGGCATTGGGATTGTTTACAGTGATTGAACCATTTTCAGGGTCTATAGCAAAAGCATTATCTGTGTTGCCTGAATCAATCGCAAATGTGACCATTTGTCCCTGATCAGGATCAGTTGCAGTGACTAATCCAACAAAGGTTCCATAAGCAGTTGATTCAAAAACATTAAATGTTTCATTGTTAGCGACAGGGGGTTCATTCACATCTAGCAGTGTAATAACAATAGAAGCAAAGCTGCTGAGGTTACCTAATCCATTATCCTGAACCTGAACTACGAGGTTGAAGATGTTAATAACCTCATAATTTAGAACAGTATAATCAGATACAATTAGTTCCCCCGTCAAAGGGTTGAGATCAAAAGCACCATCAGTGTTTCCTGATACGATAGAATATGTTAGTGTCTGTCCAATATTGGGATCTGTTGCATATAAATTGCCTACAAATGTGCTATCAGGTAAGTTTTCATCTATCCTAAATACCTGATTGTTTATCAGGGGAGGCTGGTTCGAGTTTTGCAACACATTTACAATAACAGCGGCATCGTTATACAGATTGCCAGTGCCATTATCCGTGACCCTGATACTTAAGTTAAAAATAGGATTAGTCTGGAAATTCAGGGCTACTGAGTTATTCACACTCAAAGATCCATTTGCTGGGTTTATGAGAAAAGCATTGTCAGTATTTCCAGAAGTAATTGAAAAGAATAGTATTTGTCCTGCATCAGGATCAGTAGCTGAAACGATTCCCACCTGGGTTCCATTGGGAGTCATCTCCGAAATGCTGAATATTTGATCATTTGCAACAGGGGACTCATTCACATCTAGCAAGATTACAGTAATTGTTGCCTGGTTGCTTAGGTTTCCAAAACCATCGTCCTGAACTTTAACTACAAGTGCAAAGGAAGCAATCAACTCAAAGTTTATTGAAGCTGCGTTGGCCACTGTGAGATCGCCAGTTGTGGCATTGATTGAAAAAGCATTATCAGTATTTCCTGACAGGATTGAAAAAGTAAGAACTTGTCCGGCATTTGGGTCGGAGGCCACAACTGTTCCAACAAAGGTCCCGAAAGGTTCATTTTCATTTATTGAAAATGTTTGGTTCATAATCTCAGGTGCCTGATTTGGAAGCGGAGTAATATCAACTGTAATTAATGCTTCGTCAAAAAGATTCCCCATGCCATTATCAGTAACTCTTACGTTCAGATAAAAAATAGGATTAGTTTGAAAAACAAGTGCAGCCGAATTATTCACACTAAGGATTCCACTAATGGGATCAATAGAGAAAGCGCTTCCACTGTTACCCGAAATAATGGCAAAGGAGAGTGTTTGTTCTGCATCAGGATCATTTGCAGATATTGTATCAACGATAGTGCCGTTAACAGAATTCTCAATAACCCAAAACGATTGATTGTTAATCACAGGCGGCTGGTTTGTACTTTGCACCACATTTATTATAATTGTGGCATCGTCAAACAGGTTTCCGGTGCCGTTATCAGTTGTCCTAACGCTAAGGTTGAAAATAGGGTTAATAATGAAATTCAGAGCAGCTGAATTATTCACAGTAATACTTCCAGAGGAAGGATCAATTGAGAAGGCATTGTCTGTATTGCCTGCTGTAATTGCGAAGGTAATCGTTTGCCCGGCGTCGGGATCAGTAGCAGCCACACTGCCAACAGCAGTTCCGTTAGCAGAATTTTCGTTAACCGAAAAAGCCTGGTTGCTGATAGCAGGAGGTTCATTTACATTTAGCAGATTAATAGTAACAGTTGCCTGACTGCTAAGATTTCCTGAGCCATT
>CAZEDO010000025.1:0-35476 GCA_964511085.1 uncultured Lentimicrobiaceae bacterium | reverse complement strand
TATTATACGCGATTTAGTAATCGGGTATTAAATGATTGGTTTGGTTACCTTGATTGATTGAACGGTTCCAACTTAGGTGTTGGGACCGTTTTGTTATACGAGAGCCATGGTTTTTGCAAATGAAAAGTTGCAAAAAGCATTATCGGATCTCGTCGTTTATGACAAGACCTCTGGCGTAGTGTAAACACCTCTCGTTTATCAACTAGACGGATTTTAAGCCCGGGATTCATACTTATGATTTGAAGTAGTCGGTTTTATTCATTAATCCTGCTTATGTTCTCAATTGAAAAGATGAACACAATCTTACAATCACCTAACAATCGGCTATAATTTGCGTTTTTGCCTCAATCTGGTGTTGATAAATTTTGTTTACACACTAATTTTATACACTGAATTTTAACCGCAAACACAAAGAATATGAAAAAACAATTACTCTTCTTAGCCCTGATCTTGATGAGCTTTAGTTCATTCTCCCAGGTATCAGATTGGAACAACTGTGGCGGAAATTCTTCCAGGGATGGTCTTCCAATGTAAACGGCCCCTCAAAGGATAGTCTTTTATGGTCGGCAACACCAGATGGCCTTTATGGAATGCCGGTTTATATTGAAGAGAACAAACTTGTTACCATGCGATTTCTCAGTCAGACCAATTCCCCGATCGTATGCTATGATCTTATTACCAGGCAACTATTGTGGCAGAAAGAGTTTATAGGTCTTACAGGCTGATCCTTACCAATAGGTTTCAAGGACAACCAGGTATATGCGATGCGGCTAACCGAAAGTCAGCATGATTCACTTTATGCGTTGAGCGCTGAGGATAGATCGACTTTATGGACTTCTGCTAAAATAGCAGATAAATACATTATCGGCAGTGCTACTTTTGATGCTGACGGAAACCTTTTCGACGAGGGGTACTTTACAATGAATTACCCCGCAGTAGAACTGCGAGGTATCAAAAGGAATATTAGTTTCCGCAGCAGAGCTGCGGGGTATTAACCAACTTTATAAATAAGGTTCATCATAATAATGCGTACCTCTGCTGGGGCTGTAATAAAGAATGATATTGAGGTTTAAACCCGGTCTTATCTGGTATTTATGAGTAATTCTTTGTGTCTGTTCAGAGATTTAGTTATTATCAAAGCTGATCTTTAATAATTTAATACCTTGTCATATTCAGCAGTAGAATAATAGGTATTGCCCATACTCGAGTAGGAAGTGGCTATTCCTCTGTCATAGTTTAATTACTTTGGTAATTCCAAAGCCAGTTTGTTACAGGGTATTGCTTTTGATGGATCAGAGTACAAATATTCATAACTCAGCTTATTCAGGATGCTAACTTTATTAGTATCATCGGCTGATACTCTCCAAAGTTTTTTCCAGCGAATCTATAGTATTATGCTGGCCTACCGTAAAATTGCAGAATCATAAAAGCAAGGAGCACAGGGTAAAGAATTGTCTCATGCTTTCTGTTGGCCGGTTGGCCAAAATTTATCATAATTTATTCTTCTATTCCCTTTTCGGTTAGTCATTTGAATGGAATTGGGGCTGCTGCAAAAAAACGATATACAAAATACAAAGTATTGTTAATGAAATATGTAACATTCTAAGGAATGGAATTGAATGATCTGGAATCCTCTTACTCTTATCTCTTTAGTGATTACTAAAACGGAAAATCCTCAGTCGTTTTCTTTTGTTCAAGTTTTTTTTCTGTAGGCTTTTTAGCCTTTTTATGCAACCGGTGCCCATCAACGTATATAGCTTTAAACGGTTTTGTTGGGCAGGCATATTCACAAGCACCGCAACCTACGCAGATATCCTGGGTTACTTTGGGTATTCTAAGTTTGCCTTCATAAGGAATCATTTGCACCGCTTTACTTGGACAATGTTCAGAACAGGCTCCACAGGCGGTTTTGCGGGTATAAACTATGCAGTTCTCTTTGATAAATATAGATTTTCCGAGTTGCAGCAGTTTCTTTTCTGCAGCCACCAAAGGAAGAATTGCGCCAGTTGGACATACTTCGCCACAAAGCCTGCATTCAAAATTGCAGAAACTGGAATGATAATCCAGATGAGGCTGTAAAAACCCGATCAATCCATATTCAAGTATTGAAGGCTTCAGAACCTGTGTCGGACATAAACTCACGCACAGGTGGCAAGCCGTGCAGGTTTCATTAAAATGCCCGAATCCTTTTGATCCCGGAGGGCAAACAGGATTCTTCTTTTTTTCGGGAATAGTGGAGGGCTTTCCGGTTTCTATTTCGCGGGGAATAAAAGACAATGCAGAAAGACTGAGAAGTGATACTGTTCCTCCAAACAACTGTCTTCTGCTTTGATCTGTTTCCGGAAGGTTAGCAGATTCAGTTACTGCTGTTTTGCGGGAATTGTAGTTGATGCCGTTGGAAGGACATACACCAACGCAATTGAAGCAATTCACACATCGGGAAGAATCGATGGTGTGTGTGGAGCTTTCAATACATTCGGCTTTACAGGAAGTGGCACAGCGTCCACACCTGTTGCAATGCAATTTATCGATTTTGACCTTGAAAAGAGCATATTTTGATACTAATCCAAGTAACGAGCCGACAGGACAAAGCGTATTACAAAATAATCGTCCATGCCACATAGTTGTCAGCATGAGCGCGATTAAAATAGCAGTTGAATACAAAGTTGTAACAAGGCTGAAGTTCTTAAAAGCAACGCGGGGTATTGTGTAGAGGTCATTTTTTTCGATAAGAGCCGCAATTCCGTTATTCATCAGAATGATTAGCGGACGCATTAGCCCGCTGATTATACGCCCAAAGTTGCTGTATGGATCAGTAAGATTTAACGGAAGCAGAAACCCTGCAAAAGCAGTTATAACAACTAAAATCAATACTGCATAGCTCAATTTCCTATAAGGTTGTGCAAAATGGTATCTTTTGCGACGGGTTAATCTGCGACTGATCCTAGCAGTTATATCCTGAAGAACTCCCAGCGGACATATTGAAGAACAATACACCCGTCCGAAAATGAATGTAAGAAATATAATAAAGATAAAGCCTGATCCTACAAGACCGAATAATTTAAAAAAGTGAATAGCTGAAGGAACAAATTGAAGATGAAGGAGCCCGATAGTTAAATGTGCCGGAATCGTTCCTGACAAGTCAAGGAAGGCATATAAATACACTGAAAAAAAAATCAGCGATAAGGCTATCCTGCCTGTGCGTATTGGCGAAGATACCATGCTTACATTACAATTCGGTTGATGTTAAGACTTTTGAGGTCCATGGTACCAACCTTCGTATCATTAGCTTTTTTGATGTAAGGAATGTCAGCCGGATCGCTCCCGAAAATCTTGGTTGCGGCAGCATCAATGGCCACCATATCTGTTGAAATAAGTAACTGTTTCATGGTGATGACATCAGCTTCGGATACACCGCGCGGGCCATTCCGCATCATCACACGGTACCCGTCGATGATATTCAGGTGAGGCTTGCAGTATGTTGCATAATCAGAGATGCATTGATGCAGGTCATTTCGATGCCAATAACCCCTGTCCCAAACCACACCCATAAGGTTTTTCATGGATAGTGAAAGTTCTGCTGAACTATGGTGTTTTAAAACAGGAACATTAATAAATACATCGGCACCAAGGATTAGCTCATGCACTTTGGCACTCTTCAAATTTTTGCCCTGTTTCACCTGCACCGCCTGGTAATAACCTTCAGTATTTGCAGGAGCCATTTTACCACCGGCTTCTTTTACTGCTTTTTCGATTCCGCTGGTTTTGTAACACTTTGCCCAATTGTCGCAGGTGTTGTCGAACACATATACCTCACCTGCGCCTGCATCAAGGCAGTGCTTGATGATGCGGGCTACAAGTTTTGGATTGGTATTCCCGGCACGTTCCGGCGAAACATCCCAGCCAATATTAGGTTTAACAACAACTTTCTGTCCTTTCTTAACAAAGGCCTTCATACCTCCAAGTGAAAGGATTGCCTTTTCGAACATTGCTTCCGGCTCTCCTCCTTTAACAGCAACAAGATCATAAGGCAAAACAGGGCCAAATATTTCCGATGCAAGTACCGAACTAATATCACCAAAGGCAAGTGCGGTGCCGGCAAGAGCACCTGCACCCAAACTCTTTTGAATAAAAACACGTCTTTTCATAGTGCTATTTATTACATGAATCTATTAATCTATCTCTCAGGACTCAGATTTTGTTGCATTCTCAAGCCGTTTCAGGATGCTGAAAATAAATGCCGCTGACAGGATACAACAAACGATAAAGATTAACCAAAGGTATTTGAGATCGAGCCGGCTCCAGAAAAAACTCCCGACAACCAATAATTTGTTTCCTACTGCAGTTGCTAAAAGCCAGCCACCCTGCATAAGTCCCTGGAAACGCGGAGGTGCTACCTTCGAAACAAATGACAGCCCCATCGGGCTCAGAAATAGTTCAGCTACTGTAAGTATCAGGTACGAACTCATTAGCCAGTAAGGCATTACACGGGAGGAATCAGGAACAGGATCGAACTTCCCATCTGCATTTAATAATTCGTGGGGCGATACTAAATTTAACGAAGCCACCAGAATAATCGCAAAACCAAGAGCAGCGATTATCATCCCTATCCCGATTTTTTTTGGTGTTGATGGTTCTTGCCCACGTTTATTGAGCCACAGAAATACAGCCATCACAGGAAAAGTAAGCGTTACAATAAATAAAGGATTAAAGGATTGGAATACCTCGGGTGATATTGCATTTTCAACGCCTGCTTTTCCGTAGAAATAGAATGACAGAAATCCACCAACAACCAGTAAGGCTCCTCCAATTAATCGGGTCTGCATGCTGCTTTTTTTGCCGGCAATCAGAAAAATACCGGCAATAGCTGCAATAACAGATAGTATATTCTCGAGTGTAAAAAACATAAAAGTGAATGGTCCAACATTTTTAACCGTGTAATCACGGGCAAAGAATGTTAGCGTAAGTCCATTCTGATGGAAAGACATCCAAAAGAAAATTACGACTACAAAAACCATAAGCAGCGACATTATTCTTGGCCGTTCTTCCTTGCTGGATATCTGTAGGATCCATGCTACAAAACCGCTGAAAAGCCCAACAGCAAAAGCAATATCAATATTTTTTGTAGTATAATAAATGGCAGCCCAAACAGCTCCGCCGATGGCTAAAGAAATTATCCCTTTCAAAGTACCGCTTTCTAATTTTACTTCAGAACCCTTAGCTGTCTTTTCCTTATTAGGCAAAAGTTTACTATAGAATAAATAAACGATAAGTGAAACTACCATAGCAGCAGCAGCAATACCAAAAGCATAATTATAACCTCGCGAGAATACTTCGAGATAGCTGTTGGCAAAAGCCGATAAATCTGTTACAGGGCCGTTAAGGCTTACTTTGTTGGCAAGGATCTGAAGTTTACCGGGATCTTCTAAAGTCCCGTTGATGTATTGGTGACAGATTGACGGCAAACTCCCGTCATGCAGAAATCCGTTTGATTTGAGCCACCAGTTCCGTACTCCGGTTGCTGCAAATGGTGCAAAGAATGCTCCTACATTTATACCCATATAAAATACCATATAAGCTGAATCGCGGAACTTGGAATATTTCGGATCATCATACATCTGGCCAACCACTGCCTGGAGATTGCCTTTGAATAAACCATTACCAAGAGCGATCGTAAAAAGTCCGATTACAGTAACTGTAAGCGAAAGTCCAGGCATGGCGATAAGTGCATATCCGGTAAACATTACTATCTGACCAAGCAGAATCACCGTTTTATATTTCTTCGTGTAGTCGGCCAATAGCCCACCAACCAAAGCCAGGGCATAGATGCTGAAGTAGAACCAGCTATAAATGCCGCCGGCTGTTTCTTCACTAAGGCCATATTTTGCCTGAAGGAAAAGGACGAGAATCGCCATCATGGTGTAGAATCCGAAGCGTTCGCCCATATTGGTGAAAAACGCTACGATAAGTCCTCTTGGGTGCTCTTTGAACATACGGTGTGGGATTTAGTTAATATGATAGGAATGAACTGAATTTTATTCCAGACAAAAATATGGAAAAGAAATTCCAATTACTCTTATACGTCATCATTTGGTTTAATTCCAAATAAGCTACATGAATAGTCCGGCAATATTTTGTAAATAACTAATTGTCTGTGTATTGCAAATGTTGTCCCGGTCTTTTAGAATACTGGTAACAGAGACTTTGCTACTTTGCGTCTTTATTCGCTGCGCTCATGAGAACGCTTTGCTAAGTTGCGAGAAATATAAAATACCGGAGTATTGCTACAATGCGAGGCGAAGTTGCACTTTTATTTCAGAGCGTGTATTTCCATCTATTTCATCAAGCCCTGAACCTATTATTTGCCGGTCGCTGTAGTAAGCCCTGGAATATTTAGCCCATATCTCGGCATGTCGGTTCAACTTCCATGCCGCCACGATGTAGAATCTGCTGCCAATGCCATTAAACGCTGTAGAAGTAAAAGCATATAGAACATCATTCTCATATGCATATAGTCTGCTATTATAATCAGGTGCATCAAATAGGGCAAAACGGAAGACCAAAGAAAGTTTGCTTTTTTCCGGACGGAATCCAACATCCTGGTATAACAGGTAGCCTTTTGAAATGCCTTTCGAATCGCGATATTCTGAATATTCTATCCTGCTTTTCAATGACAGGTAAGGCAAGGGATTTATTGAAACCTGCAATCTGATATTTCGCTTATCATTCGTTTGAATTGTATTCAAATACATATTCTCAGTGGAGTTTAGTTGTTTATGTTGTTCCCTGAACCGCAGACTAATTTCGCTTGAACGTGATGCTTGCCAGTTCAGTTGTGCTGAATATTCTTCTCCCCTGGAAGGAGCCTCTACACGGTATCGGAGCCATCCAAACCGGTATTGATCCACGTAAGCAGTAAGAGTCCATTTGGAGGCCAGGCTGGCAACAAAACCAGTATAAAGGCCTGTTTCATTCATTGGACTGCTATTTTCGGCGAAAGCACTGCTGATGAGGTTTACATAATCGCGCGGATAATTGCGGTAGGTAGATGATATAAGAAAACGGGGATCAGCGGCAAACGAAATTCCTCCGACATAAGCTACAGCCCCATTATCACCACGGGCAAATTCACCATACAGATTGAGTTTTTTATACAGGTAATCATAGTCGATGCCAGTGTAAACTGATGTTTTTTTTGTGACATAAAACAGATACTCCGGGGTGGATGGCTTTTGAAGGATAGCATCAAGTTTTTGCTGCCAGGCTGTAGCACCCAGTCGCAAAGTGCCGGTTTGGTATGTCAGATGTCCGCCACCGGCTTTTATTGTTGACGCATCCTTATCGGCAAGTTCGCCGGGTGTTCTATGGTAGCCACTTTCCTGCAATGATGTGAGGTAGGTATCGCTTGCACTCAATGTATCGCCTTGAACTAAATTTGCATCCACTTTATGCGTGGAATAGAAAAGAGTAAGGCCGAATTTGCCGGAAGCCAAAGTGGTGGCAGCACCGCGCATAAAAAGGTTCTCGTTGGACGATGTGCTCGGTTTTATTCCCATCCCGGCTTTTTTACCGCCCACTTCGCCGGGTAGTTTGCCAAAAGACAAACCGCTCCATAGAGTAAGCCCTTGTCCGAATTGAACCTGATAATCCCCAACTGCAACTTGCCTCACCAAGCCTGGCCCTTGGTAAAAGGCATGTGTCGAGAAGAAATCAAATCCCTTTTTCAAAGTATCATTCGATGGAAAAAACGTTTCGCCCGGGTCTTTTTCACCTGTAAATCCGAACTGTAGCCTGTCAGAATAAGCATATTTAAAGCGTGTAAATAATCTGCCTTGATTTCCAAGGTAACGGGCATTAGGATTAAGTAGCAACCCGGAATCGGAAGCTGGCAAGTATCCTTTCTGTTGTTCGAGCAGCTGCTGGTAACGAAGCAAGATATCGGCTTTGCCATAATGCAAAAGCCTTTTCAGAGTTATTTTGTCTTTCTCTGATTGCGCCGTAAGTGTGATAAACGGTAGCATCAGTTCAATCATTTCCTGGCTAAAGCCTTCAATCATCTGCAATTCATAGATTGATGCGATACTGCCATATTGCATAATATAGGCTCTTAGATTAGCAATCTGAAGCTCGTTAAGAAATGAAAGATTTCTGAGATCATCGTCAGTGGCGGCATTGAGGTTTATTGGATGTCGTTTCAACCGGCCAAGGTCATCAAGAAAATCGCTATAATCCAATTCACCATCGGTTCGTTCAACCAGAGTTTCCATTTTCAAATTGCTACTTTCGTCTTGGAATTTGGCAATTGAATCGGGTTGCTGGGCCTGGATTTGCCCTGCAATGATTCCAAGGATAACAACCAGGACAGTATTTTTCAGAGTTATGTTCATTTCTATTAAAGTCAGAAATAATAACAAATCGAAATCTGAGGCGAATACCCCAGTACCTGGTGAACTGTAGAAGAAATATCTACTTTAAGTTTTTTAAGATCAATCCCACATCCGAAAGTATAAGTCATAGGATTGGTTGTTACGCCAAAGCGTACAAGCGCTTTATCAACAACGCGGTATTCCAGGCCTGACTTGATCTGCATTTTATATTCAATATTTTTTTCAACCTCGCCAGCCAGGATAAGTTTTTCGGAGAAATTATATGCTGCTCCAAGCCTAATGATTGAAGGGATTCGTTCGCCTGTTTCAGCAGACAACTTAACATTAAGTGGGTTATATACATGGGCGGCCAATACTAAATTTTTGTTTAACCTGGCCTGAACACCTGCTTCAAAAGTGACATTTGAATGGCTCCCATAACTTTCACCCAGATGAGTGTTGATATAATCCAGTTGGATGCCGGCTGAAAAATTGCTGCCAAATGATCGGGCAAAAGCAAGCCCTACTTTATTTTCGCTGTAGAGCAAGGATCCGAAATTGACGAAATTAAGGCCAAATACACCTGAACGTGAGGGCAATACAACTGCAACAACTTTTCGACTCAACTCCTTCATCAGAAAACGATTTTCGAAATAGAATCCTACAGCTTTATTGGTAAATCCAGCCAGACCTGCCTGGTTGTTATGCACCGCCCAGAAATCGCAAAGGGTAACAGATGAAGAACCCATTCCAGCCGATCGTCCGCCAATTGGCATGTTATCATTACCACCTTTAGCATCAAGCGAAAACATGGCTGTGATAAAGAGAATTATATGTAAGAATTTCATACCCGGAATTTGCCTAAATATAGTCAAAAATTCGCTTAATTGGTTGAAATTCTTAATAAATCTTTGCAATTACCTGGTTTTGGATGTCAAACAATTCTCTTAACCAAAGTAAAACTCTGTAAAAACAGGCAAAGAGTCATCTGTAAATGCAGCATAAACTACATATTGCACAATTTTACCCTTGCTACACTTTGCTTTAAAATTCTTAAATTTGCCTGTTAGCAAAAATCCTTAACACTTTCGAATCATTTAAGACATATATAATATGCTCACAGAAGAAGTTTTTCAATTTCTCGAATCCTTACAGGAAAATAATACCCGTGAATGGTTCACAGCCAATAAGCCGATATATCAAAAAGCCCACAAGCAGGTTGAAACTTTTGTACAAAAGGTAATTGATGGAGTGGTAGCTTTCGACATGGATATTGCCCCAGTTGCCGCTTCCAAATGTATATTCCGGATTTACCGGGATGTTCGGTTTGCCACTGATAAATCACCCTATAAAACTAATTTTGGAGCTTCTATTGCCAAAGGCGGACGAAAAATGGGAACAGCCGGGTATTATCTGCACATTGAGCCAACAGGCTCGTTTGTTGGTGGTGGAATTTATATGCCGGATGCAGCCGTTCTAAAACACATACGATCGGAAATTTATTTTAACAGCACGGAGTTTAAAAATCTTCTGAACGAAAAAGAATTTAAGAAGATATATGGACAACTTGGGGATTTCGATAAACTGAAAAAGCCGCCAAAAGATTTTGCCACCGATTTTGCCGACATCGATCTGTTAAAATACCGAAGCTATGTGGTTATGAATGAGGTCAAAAAGGAGTCTGTATTATCTCCCGGCTTTCTTGATCATGTATTGAAGTCATTCAAAGCGATGCAGCCTTTTGTGAACTTTCTGAACAGAGGGATTGAAAATGGGTAAGGTTAGAATAGAGTCATATTTTACTTATAGTTCGGAAGACCGAGAGCTATAATATTGCATTTCAGCGAAATAATGAAGTCCTCCGGCGCTGTGCCGCCGGCTGTCAGAATCCAGAAGTCAGAATCCAGAAGAATTTTCAAATTCTGATTCCTGTATCCCTTATTATTCTTAGAAAAAAGCAGCAATTTTAATAACAAAACAAATTTTATACATTTTTTATTTTTGCTATAACCCTGATCTGAAATGAGAAAGAAATTAAATTTTGAGAATACGATTTAAGACGTACCTTTGTTAGTTCGCACCCTTTTTAAGGCCATTACTTTGGGATAAGCAAGCTATATTTATATTTAATCTTTGATATATGTCAATAAGCAAAAAAACGTCTGATTTAAAGAAGAGAATGCGTGAAGCATTGCAGGGCGGAGGCGAAAAGGCAATAGAAAAACAGAAAGCCACGGGTAAAATGACTGCCCGCGAGCGAATCATTGCGTTACTCGACCCAAAATCTTTTCACGAATATGACCTTTTTGTTGAACATGCCGGAAAGGATTTCGACATGAGCGACAAATATCTTCCTGGTGATGGTGTAATTACCGGCACAGGAACCATAAATGGTTACCCGATATGTATTTACGCTCAGGATTTTACTGTTGCAGGAGGTTCGTTGGGTTGGATGCATGCAAAAAAAATCACTAAGATCATGGATCATGCCATGAAGCTTAAAGTTCCTATTATTGGTATCAACGACTCCGGTGGAGCCAGAATACAGGAAGGAGTGAACTCTCTGGCCGGTTATGGCGAGATTTTCTTTAGAAATACGATGGCATCTGGCGTTATTCCTCAAATTTCTGTGATCCTTGGCCCTTGTGCCGGGGGAGCCGTTTACTCACCTGCGCTTACTGATTTTGTATTTGTGGTTGATAAAATCTCTAAAATGTTTATCACCGGACCGGAAGTCATAAAAACTGTGCTTGGTGAAGAGATATCGATGGAGGAACTTGGTGGGGCTCGTGTACAGGCCGAAATAACCGGAAATGCACATTTCTTTGCCGAAAGTGAGACAGAATGCTTTGACCAGATCAAACAACTTTGTAGTTACATCCCTTGGAACAACACTAAAAAAGCTGAATCTTTTCCTAAAAAACCTCCACGTACAAGGTCATACAACATTGAGAAGATTTTTCCAACCAATCCAAAACTTCCATATGACGTAAAAGACGTAATCAGATCAATAACTGATGATTCCGAATTTTTTGAAATTCAAGAACGTTATGCAGCTAATATTGTGATCGGTCTCAGTCGTTTGCAGGGGCATACCGTTGGATTTGTTGCTAATCAGCCCCTTGTATTGGCAGGTGTACTTGATGTGGATTCATCCAACAAAGCGGCCAGATTTATACGCTATTGCGATGCATTTAATGTTCCTTTAGTTACATTAGTGGACTTGCCAGGCTATTTGCCAGGAGTTGACCAGGAACATGCCGGTGTAATCAGACATGGAGCTAAGGTACTTTATGCTTATTCTGAAGCTACTGTTCCCAAGATAACGGTGATCCTACGTAAAGCTTATGGAGGAGGATACATTGCCATGTGTTCGAGCCACTTGCGCGCCGACTTCGTTTTTGCATGGCCAACAGCAGAAATTGCTGTAATGGGGCCAGAAGGTGCTGCTAACATAATTTTCCGAAATGAAATCAAGAATGCGGAAGATCCTGAAGAAATGCGCAAGCAAAAAATAAAGGAGTACAAGGAAAAATTTGCAAACCCCTTTGTAGCTGCCGCTTATGGTTATGTTGATGCTGTAATTGAGCCTGATGAAACCCGTGCAATGCTTGTACATGCTCTTGAAATTTCAGCTGATAAAGCTGAAGCGCGCCCGATAAAAAAACACGGAATTCCGCCATTTTAATTTAAAAACTTTACCATGGAAGACAACGCTAGCGAAATCTACAAAACCATTATAATAGATAATGTTAAATACAAGACTAAACTCACAAACAAATATTTATCCCGAAAACCATACGAACCTGTAGATCCGAAAATAATTACTGCAATTATTCCGGGCACAATAAGGAGAATATTCATCAAAGATGGCAAAAAGGTGAAAAGAGGCGAAATTCTCCTTGAGCTAGAAGCGATGAAGATGATCAATAACATCCGGGCAGATATGGATGGAGTAATTTATAAAGTGCTTGTAAAAACAGGTGAGTTAGTGTCGAGAAAACAGATACTTCTTCAATTTAAGTAATTATGAACTAAACTTATCTTGCCATAGCAGCAAGATACTGCTGATTTGATTCAGTTATAAGGGTTAGAATATAATCTCTGCCCAATTTGTCCACAGATGATGTAGTACAAATGGGAGGGAGTTCCTCCCATTCTTCTTTCAGAGTATGCAGGTAATTTTGCTGGCTCTTCCTGAGTTTATCCTTTGAGAGTTTATCAGCCTTAGTAAAAACTAGTACGAAAGGTAGTTCTTTCATAGCCATCCATCTTATAAAGCTCATATCCGATTGCTGCGGTTCAAGCCTTACATCAATGAGCAGGAAAATATAGACCAAGTTCGCACGATTTATAAGGTAATGGCGTATCATTGCTTCCCACTCTGCACGATCCTTTTTGCCTACACGTGCAAAACCATAGCCAGGTAAATCTACGAGATACCATTCGGCATCGATTATAAAGTGATTGATAAGCTGCGTTTTGCCGGGAGTATTGGAAGTACGGGCAAGCCCCCTGGTCCCTGTAAGCATATTGATAAGAGATGACTTCCCTACATTAGAACGACCAATAAAAGCATACTCCGGCAAATTAGTTTCGGGGCATTTTTTCCATTCCACACAACTCGATGCATACTTGGCATCCATAAAAGAGTGATTAGCGTTTCTATTATTACTGGGGCTTCATAAAATGCCTCTCCTTCTTAATGTCATAAATATCATCAATAGTGACAAGAATTCCTGTTTCCTCAACATCTCCAAACTCCGGGTTAAGGGAAGTGCCAAAACATAACATAGTGGAGGACAAGTTCATATAAGCGTTAACCAATGGCGGAATATTTTCATTCAGAAGCCTAACGTGCTGAACAAGTATTTTATAATCCTTATCATAATTGCCACCCACAAAAATACTCTCAAGTAATTTAGCATCTATATTCTGTGTGAGTGGGTGAATCGGAATAACCAACTTATCGTTATCGCCGAAATACTTTTTCATAAAGAATAATATCATGTCTCTGGCTTCAGTATTAAAATGTGGATACATTGTTATCTTCCCGAAAAAATATTTAACATCTGGGTGCCGCTTTATAATAGCACCCAGTCCATTCCATATATTATCAAGCGAATACATGCCTTTCCTTATATCTATACTGGGCTGGTAAGCTGGCTGAACATAAGAACGGCCTAATTCTATAGTATAGGGAAGGTAATCGGCTATAAAACGTGAGGAAAAATTGAAAAGTTCCGCTGTTGGAGTATCTACCCTGTTATTTTCATGCACTTTAAGCCTGTTGCCATGAATAAAGCGGTATCCTCCAACAATTTCTTTGTCGCGAGGGTTCCAGACCAGAAGTTGCTGAAACGGCTCTTCAGCAGTATCAAACTCATCAAGGTCACAATCTTTTCCTGTGCCACCACCGGCATCGCGAAAAGTTATTTCACGTAAACGGCCTATTTCACGGGTAACATGAGGAGCATTGTGCCAGGTAACAATGTAAATTTCATTGTTGCCATTGTTTGTGTTGCGTACAAATTTATCGTGTGTAAGCTCCTGCTCCAGAAGTGAACGGTCAATCGGCTCAATGATAGGTTGCATAGCAGATATAATTAGAATTAAACATTGATGAAAGGGAATGTACTGTTTTGATTTTTCTCAAGTGAATACACGAAAGTTTTTACATGCTCGGCCCACACAGTATCAGTGAACCGTTTGTCAAAAACCTGAAAAGGAATTGGTTTGCCGAACACAATCCTGATATGCTTATTTTTTTGTTTATACATCTCATCCACCAGGTAAAGCATTTCTATATTAGCCTTGATTCCCAGGAATTTGCGAATATTGGCTAAATTGTAAAAGAAATTTGAATTGCGCCCGTCAATGTGAGTTGGAATGATGTCGCGCTTGTGTTTACGAGCTTTTGAAATAAAACTTTTCTTCCATTCCAGATCAGATATCCTTCCTGCTTGCTTGCGGGAGCATAAGCCTGCCGGAAAATAAAGAAGTGTCCTGTCTGATGCAAATGTTTCCTCGAATACCGAAATGTTATTTGCGTTACTTCCATGTTTATTTACCGGAATGAATAGATCCGAAATATTAGGAAGGTTCATCAGGATATCATTTACAGGAAACACAATGTCGTTCCTCATTTTGCCTACAATGCTCATAAGCGCTATACCATCAAGCCCACCCAAAGGATGATTGGAAGCAATCACAAACCTCCCTTGCTGAGAAATGTTATTCAACCCTTCGGCAGTCATCTTTGCCCCAAATTGATCAAATACGGCATCAAGAAAATCAAGCCCAAACTTGTGCCTGTTTGTAAATATCGCCTTATTCAATTCCTTCTCGTGAATAACCCTTTTCAGATAATTGATCAGAAAATGTGGAATAATCTTCAGTAATTTTGGATTTTTCTGTGAAATAACACGCTCAATATCAATAAAATTCTCACTGATTTCCAAATTATTTTTCCTTTCTTCCATTTTGCAGCGCAATTTTAGGAATATCAAACAGATTTTATTCCATAAGGCAAATTTAAGCAAAAATCGGCTCCAATTGTTTAAACAATGCTATGTCAGAACAGACTTTAGACTGTATCATAACTGACAAGATAAAAATCGTAAGATAAACTTCCAATCTACAAGCTTTGTAAAATGTATATTAATAAGTTGTTAATAAAAAAATGTGGGTTAAAGTGGTTATTTGTGGATTTTCTTGTTTATATTTACCCCAAAAATAAGAAGGATCTAATATGCTCGAACTAATTGGAGTTCAGGAGTGCAAGGTTGACCCAAAAGGACGGCTGATGTTTCCGGTGGCACTAAAAAGCCAGCTCACGGAAATATTGGGCGAAGGCTTTGTTATCAAACGTAGTATTTTCCAAAAATGCCTTGAGCTCTACCCCCGTTCGCAATGGAACAAAGAAGTAAAAGGGGTTAGCCGTCTCAACCGTTTTGTTAAAAAGAACAATGATTTCATCAGAGTTTTCATGGCTGGTGTTAGAGAAGTACAGCTTGATACTAACGGACGCCTTCTCATCCCAAAGGACCTGGTCAATTTTGGCGAAATTAAAACTGATGTTGTGCTTGCATCAGCACTCAATATGATTGAAATCTGGGATAAAGACAAGTACGAAATGTCAATCCTTGAAAACCAGACTGATTTTTCAGCACTTGCAGAAGAAGTAATGGGAAATATCCAACCTGAACCTGAAGAATAAACTATGTATCACACGCCTGTAATGCTTAAAGAATCCATTGAAGGACTGGCCATTAAACCGGACGGTGTTTACGTGGATGCAACTTACGGCGGAGGCGGGCATGCCAGAGAAATTCTGAACAATTTGACTACCGGACGTTTAATCGCTTTCGACCAGGACGAAGATGCTCTTAGAAACAAGCCCGATGATGAAAGATGTACACTAATTCATCAGAATTTCAGGTATATGAAAAACTTTCTCAGGCTATACAAGGCAATGCCTGTTGATGGTATTTTGGCTGATCTGGGCATTTCCTCCCATCAGATTGATGTTCCGGCCCGCGGGTTCTCCATTCGTTACGATACCGAACTTGATCTGCGCATGGATCAGAAAAAGAGTTTGTCTGCAAAATACATATTAAACACCTATTCTTTCGAACGTATTCGCGAGATTTTCAGCTTATACGGAGAATTAAATAATGCTGGAGCTATTGCTTCTCTAATTGTTAAGGGACGCCAGGATCAGGAGATTATCACAGTAAATCAATTTAGAAATTTATTAACCAGCTGCACTCCCCGCGGAAAAGAGAACCAGTTTTTCGCCCGGATATTTCAGGCCCTGCGAATTGAAGTGAATGATGAGCTGGAAGTGTTAAAAGAGTTGTTAAGGCAAAGTAATGAACTACTTATACCGGGTGGCCGCCTGGTGGTAATCGCGTATCATTCCCTGGAAGACAGGCTTGTAAAGAATTTCATGAAGACAGGAAATTTCGAAGGCAACCTGGAAAAAGATTTTTATGGAAATGTAATACAACCTCTTTTTCCGCTGACGCGCAAACCTGTTGAACCCTCTGATGAGGAAATTGAAAAGAACAATCGTTCGAGAAGTGCAAAATTAAGAATAGCAGAAAAACGCTGAAATGGAAAGCGAACAGAACCCAGTCGCAGAAAACCAGGATGAAATAAAGCCTAAAGGTATAAAGCAGAATAAAAATCCGCTAAAGGCTATTATTGAAGGAACAATCCTGACCCGCGAAAATGTGGTGAAACAACTGCCATTTTTGATCTATATCGTACTGATGGCCGTTTTGTATATCGCTAATTCATATAACGCTGAAAAAGTAATTATTGAAAGTGCCCGGACAAAAAAGCTAAATGAAGAATACCGGTACAGCTTTATAAGCACTCATTCCAAATTAATGAATGTAAGCAGGCAATCGGAGTTAGCACATAAACTGGAAGCCACCGGTCTGAAAGAATTAAAAGCTCCTCCTCATAAAATCATTTTGAAAGAGGACAGTAACTAATAATACAAACTAAACTGATGGACGAACACCGGAAGGATATCATGTGGAGGGTAAAGCTGATTTACCTGATGGTTTTCCTATACGGGATGGCTATTATCGGGCGTGTGATATATATCCAGTTTGTTGAAGGTGCCATGTGGAAAGCGAAAGCTGAGAAACTTGCTTTCCATTATATAAATATTGAAGCCATGCGTGGGAACGTATATGCAACAGATGGTAGTTTTCTGGCTACTTCGGTGCCAATCTTTGAAATTCGTATGGACACCAGAGCTGAAGGAATCACTGATGAATTGTTTTCCGAGAAAATAGATTCGTTGGCATTGGGCCTTTCAGGTTTATTTAAAGATCGCTCCCGCAGGGAGTATAAAGCAGTTCTCAATCATGCTTACGAAACGGGGAACCGCTATCTGCTGCTTAAAAGAAATGTCACTTACGATCAGTTAAAATTAGTTCGCAAACTGCCAATTTTCAAATTAGGAAAAAACAAAGGTGGCCTAATCGCCGGGGCTGTTAATAAGCGTGTCCTCCCTTTTGGCCAGTTAGCTTTCCGAACCATTGGATGGGACAAAGAGGGACAAAAAAATGATCTTGGAATTGAAGGCGCGTTTAGTTCAACTCTTGAAGGAATGAGTGGGAAACGCCTGATGCAAAGGTTGCCTAACGGGATGTTCAGGCCTTTGAATCAGGAGAATGAAATTGAACCACAAACCGGTCAGGATATCATCTCAACTATAGATATCAATATTCAGGATGTTGCCGAAGATGCCTTATTGCGCCAACTTGTATTAAATGGAGCCGACCATGGGTGTGCAATTCTGATGGAGGTTAAAACCGGAAAAATAAAAGCAATTGCCAATCTGGGTAAGAATAAAGATGGTACTTATACCGAAAAGTATAATTACGCAATTGGTGAAAGCACGGAGCCTGGTTCCACGTTTAAGCTATTCTCGCTTCTTGCTGCGCTTGAGGATAACAAGATTAAGTTGACAGATTCGGTTGATACTCATGGCGGAATTACCAGATATGCCAACCGTACAATGAAAGATTCGCATCCGGGAAGTTATAGCTGGCTAACCGTTCAACGAGCTTTCGAAAAATCGTCCAATGTTGGCGTTTCACTATTTATTACAAGAGCATATAAAGAAAATCCACAGCAGTTTATCGATCGTCTTTACAGCTTTAAAGCAAACAAGTCACTTAGCCTGGAGATAGATGGAGAAGGAGTACCACAGATAAAGAATACAAAAAACAGAAGTTGGTCAAAGGTTTCTTTGCCATGGATGTCAATAGGTTACGAAGTAGCACTAACTCCGTTGCAAATTCTCGCATTCTACAATGCTGTTGCGAATAATGGTGTAATGGTCAGACCGCAATTTATTGATCAGATCCGCTCTGCCAGCGAAATATTTCGTCCATATAAAACGGAAATAATAAATCCCGCTATTGCTTCCCCAGCAACCATAGCTATGGGAAGGAAGCTATTGGAAGGTGTAGTATTACAAGGTACAGGAAGCCATCTCAGGAATAACATCTACAGCATTGCCGGCAAAACCGGAACAGCACAAGTAGCATCTAATAATGCCGGCTATAATAAATCAAATTACAAAGGATCTTTTGTTGGATACTTCCCTGCCGATAAACCTCGCTATTCCTGCATTGTAGTTATTAACAATCCAACAATGGGAGATTATTATGGCGGTGCAGTAGCAGCTCCTGTATTTAAAGAGATTGCCGACAAAGTGTATGCTACTGATCTCCAGATGGGGATTAAATGGCCGGATACTGTGCCAACCGCCACTCTTCCTCTGGTGAAAGCCGGCTACAGGAACGATATAGAGCAGTTATATCGCACACTTAATCAACACACTACCGGCAGCATGGCGAATAACGGGTGGGGTATTCCTACCATAGAAGGTGCAAATATTAAACTTGAAAGCTGGGATCCTGCAGTTGGTATTGTACCTGATGTTACCGGCTTATGTGCAAGAGACGCTTTATTCCTTCTCGAAAAATCAGGCTTAAGAGTTAAAGTTTCAGGCCGGGGCTCTGTAGTGCAGCAGTCAGTTCCGGCAGGTAGTAAAATTATTCAGGGCAGCACAATCGTTCTTGACCTGGATATCAAAAATCAACAGTTGTAACGTGAAATTACTGAAGGACATATTGTATAAAGCAGGGCTTGTAAAAGTGGCCGGGCCTACCGATGTAGAAATTACCGGTATCACGCTCGATTCACGTACTGTGTCGCCCGGATGTCTTTTCGTTGCAATAAAAGGGGTAGCTTCCAACGGTCATCATTTTATTGAGTTTGCTGTTGCAGATGGGGCCAGGGCTGTTGTTTGTGAACAAATGCCATCTGAACTTACTGAAGGTGTAACTTATATAAAAGTGCATGATAGCAGTCTGGCATTGGGAGTCATTGCTTCAAATTATTTCGACAATCCATCGCAAAAATTGCATTTGGTTGGTGTAACCGGTACAAACGGGAAAACTACAATCGCAACATTGCTCTATAAACTCTATCGTGAATTGGGATATCATGTCGGACTTATTTCCACAGTCAGGAATATGGTTGATGTTGAAATTATTCCTTCAACACATACAACTCCTGATGCAATAGCATTGAATGAATTGTTGCAAAGAATGGTGGAGCGTGGCTGTACCTATTGTTTTATGGAAGTTAGTTCACATGCAATTGTTCAGAACCGCACTTCGGGGCTTGTATTTGAGGGAGGAATATTTACCAATTTAACGCACGACCATCTTGATTTTCATAAAACCTTTGACGCTTATCTGAAAGCAAAAAAACAGTTTTTCGACAATCTGCCGGCTTCGTCATTTGCACTAAGCAATGCAGATGACAGAAATGGAAAAGTGATAGTTCAGAACACCAAAGCGTCAAAAAAATTCTACAGTATTCGAAGTGTAGGCGAATTTAAATGCAGGATTATAGAAAACAGCTTTGAAGGCCTGCAACTTAATATTGACGGAAATGATATATGGTGCAGACTCGTGGGCACTTTTAATGCATATAATCTGCTGGCAATTTATTCCGCTGCTGTTCTTCTTGGCGAAGAGCCTTTGAACGCCCTTACAGTATTAAGCAAACTTGAACCAGCTGAAGGCCGTTTCGATACATTCCGTTCTCCCTCAGGTATTATAGCCATAGTTGACTATGCCCATACTCCGGATGCTATATTAAATGTGCTGGATACTCTTGCTGATATCCGCACCGGCAAGGAAAAAATCATTACCGTAATAGGTGCCGGTGGCGATCGCGACAAGACCAAGCGACCAGAAATGGCATGCATAGCTGCTGAAAGGAGTGATCATCTTATTCTTACATCTGATAATCCAAGATCAGAAGATCCGGAAGAAATCATCAACCAGATGAAGAATGGATTAAAGAGTTCTGACACACATAAAGTACTGGCAATCACTAACAGACTGGAAGCGATCAGAACGGCCTGTACACTTGCTCAACCTGGTGACATTGTTCTGGTAGCAGGAAAAGGGCATGAAAAATACCAGGATATAAAAGGGGTGAAATATCCTTTTGATGACAAAAAGGTTATATCCGATTTTTTGAAGTTATAAGACTTACAATCAGCAGAATAAGACTCAAATAAAAGCAGAAACAATGTTGTATTACCTGTTCACCTATTTAGAAAAAGCGTATCACTTCCCGGGAGCAGGGTTGTTTCAGTATATTTCATTTCGTGCTGCTCTTACAGTTATAACATCCCTTATTATTTCTCTGCTTTTTGGTAAAAGCCTGATAAATTATCTCAAAAAAAAGCAAATTGGCGAAACTGTCAGGGATCTAGGTCTGGAAGGCCAGAATGAAAAAGCCGGCACACCTACAATGGGAGGCCTCATCATTCTAGGTGCCATCCTTATCCCAACACTTCTCTTTGCCAAACTGACCAATATCTATATTATTCTAATCCTGTTTTCGACAATCTGGCTTGGATTCATTGGATTTCTGGACGACTATATCAAGGTTTTTCGTAAAGACAAAGAAGGCCTGGCAGGAAAATTTAAAATCCTTGGACAAGTTGTAATAGGCCTTGTTGTTGGAACAACAATGTATTTTAACCAATCCGTAGTGATCAGGGAGAAGATCCCGGAGCGTAAAGTTCGCACTTCTTCCGAAATATCAGCATTTGAAAGGTCTAGTAATCACCTCGTAAAATTCTCGAGGAAGCCAACACATTCAACTAAAACAACGATACCTTTCTTTAAAAACAACGAATTTGACTATGCGATGTTGCTTTCGTTTTTGGGAAATGGATACAAGAAATGGGCATATCTCGTATTTATTCCGATTGTTATCCTAATAATTACTGCAGTCTCCAACGGGGCCAACCTGACAGATGGAATGGATGGCCTGGCGACAGGCACTTCAGCAATTATTGGCATTACACTTGGTATTCTGGCCTGGGTTTCCGGCAACATAGTCTTTGCTGACTATCTGAACATTATGTATATCCCAAATACAGGCGAATTATCCATTTATGTAAGTGCATTTGTGGGGGCATGTATTGGATTCCTGTGGTACAACTCCTACCCAGCCCAAGTATTTATGGGCGATACTGGAAGCCTTGCCTTAGGTGGTGTAATAGCCGTATTTGCAATAATGATCCGTAAGGAGCTTCTTATTCCGATTTTATGCGGCATTTTCCTTGTCGAAAATCTTTCAGTCGTTATACAAGTAGCGTATTTCAAGCATACCAGGCGCAGATCCGGCGTAGGAAAACGCATCTTCTTAATGTCGCCTCTGCACCATCATTTTCAGAAACTTGGTTATGCCGAACCCAAGATAGTATTGCGCTTTTTCATTGTCGGAATTATGCTGGCAGTATTCACAATTATTACGCTTAAAATCAGGTAATGAAACAAAACATGGAAATAACGACAGAGAAGAAAGATGAGCAAAAGGATAGTAATACTTGGGGCCGGCGAAAGTGGAGTCGGGGCAGCAGTCCTTGCTCAGCAAAAGGGATTTGAAGTTTTTGTTTCCAACGATACACAAATAAAAACGAATTACAGAAACGTTCTTTTACATCATAACATCATTTTCGAGGAAGGGCGGCACTCAGCCAATAAAATCCTGTGTGCAGATGAGGTAATCAAGAGTCCTGGAATTGCAGATAATGCAGCTATTGTAGCTGCTTTAAAAGCAAAGCAAATACCAGTTATTTCTGAAATTGAGTTTGCAGGTCGTTATACAAAAGCTAAAACAATCTGTATAACAGGGAGTAATGGAAAAACCACAACAACGCTGCTTACCTATCACATCTTGAAAAATGCAGGGCTGAATGTAGGGCTGGCAGGAAATGTAGGAAAGAGTTTTGCAATGGAAGTGGCAATTTCGGATTTCGATTATTATGTGCTTGAAATCAGCTCTTTCCAACTGGATGGGATGTTCCGCTTCAAAGCTGATATCGCTGTGCTGTTGAATATTACACCCGACCATTTGGACAGGTACAATAATAATTTCCAGGAGTATGCTGACTCGAAATTCAGGATTACCCGTAATCAGACTGCAAAGGATTCATTTATATTTTGCCATGATGACCCGGTAATCAAGTTGGAAATGCAGCAGAGAACAATAGCTGCAAAATGTTACCCTTTTTCAATCAGGGACAAGATAGAAGGAAATGGTGCTTTTATGATTAACAATGACTTAGTTCTAAAATATAAAAATGACGAAATGCATATGACGCTCGAAGAACTGGCCTTACAAGGCAAACACAACCTCTACAATTCCATGGCCGCTGGAATCGCAGGAAGGCTTATCGAAATTCGCAAGGATACAATCAAGCAATGCCTGAGCGATTTCCAGAATGTGGAGCACCGGCTTGAGTTTGTGGCGAATATTCATGGTGTCGAATTTATTAACGACTCAAAGGCAACAAACGTGAATTCGACATGGTGGGCTTTGGAGAGCCTTAACAAACCAGTAATCTGGATAGCAGGCGGAAAAGACAAGGGGAATGATTACAGCAAACTTTTTGAACTTGTCCGGCTAAAAGTAAAAGCTATTGTATGCCTGGGTATCGATAATAGCCGAATATTCGAGGACTTTTCGGGATTAGTGAAAAACATAGTAGAAGCAAGCTCGGCAGCCGAAGCAGTTGCTCAGGCTTATGAACTGAGTCGACCAGGTGATGTTGTAATTCTTTCACCTTCATGCGCCAGTTTCGATCTTTTCGAAAACTTTGAAGATCGTGGGCGTCAATTTAAAAAAGCTGTGAGAAGCCTTTAAAAACAAAATAATTCCAGCCAAAAGAATGACCCGGATATTACCATCAATAAAAGGAGACAAAGTTATTTGGGCAGTAGTTTTATTGCTTTCGCTTTTCTCAATTCTTGCAGTTTATAGTTCCACCGGTACACTTGCCTACCGGTTCAGGCAAGGAAATACTGAATATTATATCCTGAAGCATTTTAGTATTCTACTATTTGGCATATTCCTTATGTTTCTGGCACACCGAGTAAAGTACACTTACTATGCAAGTATATCCTACATCGCAATATTCATTGCTGCCCCATTATTATTTTACACGCTGATTTATGGTACAACAACAAATGAAGCATCGCGCTGGTACACACTTCCAGGCTTTAATGTTACTTTTCAGCCATCCGATTTTGCCAAATTAGCATTAATAATGTTCCTTGCGCGTCAGTTAGCCAAACATCAGGAAAACAGACGCGATTTTGTAAAAGCATTTGTTCCTGTTATTGTTCCGATAATTATTATTACAGCATTAATAATGCCTGCCAACTTATCCACTGCAGCTTTACTTTTTATTACATGTATTGTTCTTATGTTTATCGGCAGGGTAGATATTAGGTATATAACAGCAACCATTGCTGCCGGTATTGTAGTGCTGGCTCTGTTTATTACTTTTATTTATCTTTTCCCGAAAACAAACAACCGTGTAGCTACCTGGAAAAACAGGATCGAAAATTTTGTAAGTAAGGACAGCAATCCCGACATGATCGATGATAAAGATTATCAGGTAAAGCAAGCGCTTATTGCAGTAGCCAATGGAGGCGTTTTTGGAAAATTACCAGGCAATAGCACTCAAAAAAACTTTCTACCTCACCCCTATTCCGATTTTATCTATGCAATAATCATCGAAGAATACGGATTGATTGGCGGCACTGTAGTGGTATTGCTATACTTAATACTGCTTTATCGTGGAATGCGGATTGCCGCTAAATCACCCAAAGCTTATGGCGCCTTTCTTGCCATTGGCATAACGTGTAGTCTGGTATTCCAGGCAATGATTAATATGGCTGTCGCTGTTAAGCTGGCTCCTGTAACCGGGCAAACGCTACCATTAATAAGTATGGGAGGATCATCCATCTGGTTCACCAGCATAGGTATTGGCATAATATTAAGTGTAAGCCGCGATCTGGATGAAAAAACTGAAGAGAAGGAAGAAAATGAAACATTAATTGAACCTGCTCATGCAAGCTAACCCCAAATTTATAATAAGTGGAGGGGGAACAGGTGGGCATATATTCCCGGCTGTTGCCATTGCAGATGCACTGAAGAAGAAACTTCCAAATGCAGAGATTCTTTTCGTTGGGGCCAAAGGGCGAATGGAAATGGAAAAAGTACCTTCAGCCGGCTATCAAATTATTGGACTTTGGATTAGTGGACTCCAACGAAGAATTACCACTCAGAATCTCCTTTTTCCTGTAAAAATTATAGCCAGTTTATTGAAAGCACGTAGTATTATCCGAAGTTTTAAACCTGACGTGGTTGTTGGTGTAGGCGGATACGCAAGTGGACCTACACTTAGAGCTGCAGTTGCTATGGGAATCCCAACAATCATACAGGAGCAGAATTCATACCCTGGAATTACAAATAAAATTCTTGCCCCAAAAGTGAATAAAATTTGTGTGGCATACGATGGCATGGAAAAATATTTCCCAAAATCAAGCATCGTTATTACAGGAAACCCTGTAAGACGAGATATTACAATGATTTCGGATAAACGGGATGAAGCATTAAGCTTCTTCGGCCTGAATAACACATCACCCGTGTTGTTAGTTCTCGGTGGCAGCCTGGGTGCCAGGACTATTAATGAAAGCATATTAAGCAGCCTTGAATTACTTGCTAACAATGGCTTGCAGGTTATCTGGCAAACAGGAATTGCTTTCGCTGAAAAAGCGGAGAAAGCTTTGAAGCCTTATGCGAATATAGGTTTACGAACTTTTGCATTCATTACAAGAATGGATATGGCTTATGCAGCAGCCGATCTGGTTGTATCGAGAGCTGGTGCTATTGCAATTTCCGAATTATGCCTTGTAGGCAAACCGGCAATCCTGGTTCCCTCTCCAAATGTAGCAGAAGATCACCAGACTAAAAATGCCATGGCCCTGGTTAAAAAAAATGCATCCCTGCTTATAAAGGATAGTGAAGCACTTGAAAAACTATGTGAAACAATCATTTCGCTTTCAGGCAACAGTCAGCTACAGGAACAACTATCAAAAAATATCCGACAATTGGCTTTTCCTGATGCTGCTGATAAAATTGCAGATGAAATTATCAGCTGCCTGAAAATAAACTCAAATAATAACTAATAATCAGACTACAAATTTTGAACCTGGCTAACATTCATAAGATTTACTTTTTAGGCATCGGCGGAATAGGCATGAGTGCTTTGGCGAGGTATTTTTTGCTGAAAGGTGCTGAAGTATATGGCTATGATAAAACTCCAACCAGTCTCACACATCAGTTAGAAGTGGAAGGGATGAAAATCCATTTCTCTGAAGATGTTGCCTCAATTCCAGATTCCATCGACCTTGTAATTTTTACACCCGCTGTTCCATCAGATCATGCTGAATATATCTACTTTAGGTTGCGGAGCATTCCTATGTTAAAAAGAGCTGAAGTTCTTGGACTTATCACATCTGCTTATCAAACCATAGCTGTTGCCGGAACACATGGAAAAACTACAATTACAACTTTGACAGCACATCTGCTAACTCAATCAAACGTGGGATGTAGTGCTTTCCTGGGCGGAATTTCCAAAAATTATAGCAGCAATCTCCTCTATAATCAAACGAGCGAAAACATGGTTGTTGAAGCTGATGAATTTGATCGTTCATTCCTCCAACTTCATCCACAAACTGCTATTATTACGTCAATGGATGCCGATCATCTCGACATATACGGCAGTAGAGAAAACTTACAGGAGTCTTTCCTTTTGTTTGCATCTCAGGTAAAGGATGATGGCAACCTTATTATTCAACACAGCCTTTACCATTTGTTTAAAAATCATAGTAAACAAAACAAAATTCTAACATACGGCATTGAATGTAAAGCCGATTTTGCAGCCAGGGACATTTCACTTAACCATGGTCTCTACACCTTTGACCTTGAATACCCTAGTGGCTATATTAATAATTTAACACTTGGATTGCAGGGCTATTACAATATTGAAAACGCTGTTGCTGCCATTGCAGCAGCATTGCTGAATGGTGTAACTGAAAATGAAATCCGCAGCAGTTTACCTTTATTCACAGGAGTAGCGAGACGCTTTGACATACGCATTAATAAACCAGACCTTGTTTATATTGATGATTATGCCCATCATCCGGCCGAATTGCAAGCTTGTATTTCCTCTACACGTCGTTTATTTGAAGGCAGGCGCATAACAGGTATTTTTCAACCGCATCTTTATTCCCGCACCAGAGATTTTGCCGACCAATTTGCCAGAAGCCTAGAACTTTTGGATGAATTAATTTTAATGGAGATTTATCCGGCCCGCGAGTTACCAATTGAAGGAATCACCTCTCCCTGGCTACTTGAAAAGGTAAATCTGAAAGTGAAAAGCCTGCTTACTCCAAATAAATTATTGATTCACCTAAAAACAAATAAGCCGGATGTGCTCCTCACAATGGGAGCAGGTGATATAGATCTGCTTGTGAAACCTATTGAGCAGCAATTAACTCAACTAATAGAAGAAAGTCATGCTTAAGAAGATTCTCATAGGGTCGTCGTGGATTGTGCTGATTTCCGGAGTGGTTTTCCTGCTGGGATTTTCATCCTTCAAACAGAATCTGACAGTTTGCTCCGGATTTGATGTAAACATCAATTACCAGGAAGCTGATCATTTGATTACTCCCTGGATTATTAAAAACCAAATTAATAAACGCTTTGGCGATCCGCTTAAACATTCCTTGTCCGATATAAACATTGAAAACATTGAACTTCAGATTCTCTCTATTCCATATGTACAAAAAGCTGATGTATTCCTTACTGTTGAAGGGCGATTGATCGCACGAATTATTCAGCGCAAACCTCTTATGCGCATTATTAATCGGCAGGGACAGGAATTCTATGCTGATAGTGAAGGAGCGTTAATGCCATCTAATTCTGAATTCCCTGCCAGGGTAATTGTTGTTAATGGGAACATTACTCTCCCCTTTTCCCAAAATGCAAATCTTGCCAATTTTAAACCAGATAAATCTGACACTTTGCAAAGCCGTATAAATATTTACAGAGCTTTTCATATAGTTAAAAAAGCTATAGCGGATTCCTTCCTTCTAGCCCAGGTTAGTCAGATATACTTTAACAGCGAAAATGAAATCGAAATTACTCCTGCTTTTGGAAATCATGTCATCCTTTTTGGAGACACCTCAAATACAACGGGAAAATTTGAAAAACTCAAAGCATTTTATATCCAGGCACTTCCCAAAGTAGGCTGGGAAACATATCACACGATAAATCTTAAATACGAAAATCAAATCATTTGTATAAAATAATTCAGTATGGAAAAAAATGAAATCGTTGTAGGTCTCGACATTGGGACAACGAAAATTGCAGTTATCGTTGGCAAACGCAATGAACTTGGCAAACTAGAAATACTCGGCTCCGGAAAGGCTGAATCTATCGGAGTAAAAAGAGGAGTTGTTTCAAACATTGAAAACACTGTACAATCAATCCAAACTGCAGTTCACGAAGCTGCCCAGCGATCCCGGGTAACAATCGCTTCAGTGCATGTGGGTATTGCAGGTCAGCATATCAAGAGTCTGCAACACAAAGGCCACCTTATCCGCAATAGCAGTGAGGAGGAAATAAGCCAGGAAGAAATCGACAAGCTAACCGAAAACATGTTCAAGCTTGCTATGAATCCCGGAGAAGAAATTATTGATGTGATACCCCAGGAATACACTATAGATGGCGACCCCGGCATTCCTGAACCTAAAGGTATGCTTGGCAGCAAGCTTGAAGCTGATTTTCATATCATCCTGGGGCAAACTACTGCAGCAAAGAATATATACAAATGTGTACGCAAAGCCGGTATCCAGGTAGAATCACTTCTTCTTGAGCCTCTGGCATCTGCAGAAGCTGTACTTAGTGATGAGGAAAAAGAAGCTGGCGTAGCCCTGGTGGATATTGGAGGAGGAACTACCGATATTGCCATTTTTAAAGATGGTATTGTCCGGCATACCGCTGTTATCCCTTTTGGCGGAGAAATAATAACCGAGGATGTAAAAGAAGGCTGCAATATCGTAAAAAAACATGCTGAAGAACTCAAAGTGAAATTTGGGTCTGCTCTATCCAGCGAGAACCGCGACACGGATGTAGTAGCCATTCCAGGTCTGAGAGGTCGGCCACCAAAGGAAATAACATTAAAAAATCTTTCCAGTATCATACAAGCACGGATGGAAGAAATCATCGAAAATATCTATTTCGAAATTCAGAGATCAGGTCTTGAAAAGAAACTTATCGCAGGAATCGTACTCACAGGCGGAGGAGCACAATTAAAGCACCTGGTTCAGCTCACTATGTTCAAAACCGGAATGGATACCCGTGTTGGCTATCCTAACGAGCACCTTGCCAAAGACGTTCCGGAAGAAATGGCCAGCCCCATGTATGCCACTGGAATTGGTCTTGTTATAATTGGTCTTGCCCGGCTTGAAAAACTACATGAAAAAGAACGCAAATTTGAAAAACCTGAAATAGCTGAAAAAGCAGAAGACCCTAAAACTAAGAAAAAACGCGAAGGATTTGAACCCAAATTCACCTTTTTCGAAAAAATCAAGAAACTTCTTGATTCCGACGACATTGACTAGTTAATAATTCACATATAAATTGTTAACAAAATCCGCTCACGAAGCAGAATCAACCAGTATTAATCCATTAATTTAGGAGGATCAAAAAATGACTGACATGCTAAAATTCGAACTCCCCAAAAATCAATCTTCTATAATAAAAGTTATTGGCGTTGGAGGTGGTGGCAGCAATGCTGTTAACCACATGTATCAGCAAGGAATTAAGGGAGTTGACTTTATTGTTTGCAACACCGATGCCCAGGCGCTTGACAAAAGTCCTGTCCCAAATAAAATCCAACTTGGCTTAAAAGGCCTTGGAGCAGGCTCTGTTCCTTCGGTAGGCAAAGAGTCGGCCGTTGAGAAAATTGACGAAATCAGAAAAATCCTCGAAGTGAATACATCGATGGTTTTCATAACTGCAGGAATGGGTGGAGGCACGGGAACAGGTGCAGCACCGGTTATTGCCAGTGTAGCCCGCGATTTAGGAATACTTACTGTTGGTATTGTTACTATTCCTTTTCTATTTGAAGGCCGTAAACGTGCCCAGCAAGCTCAGGATGGAATAGATGAGCTTAAAAAGTATGTGGATACATTGCTGATTATCTGCAATGATAAATTGCGCGAACTTGAAGGCGATCTTAAAATATCTGAGGCCTTCAATATGGCTGATGATATTCTTACCGCAGCTGCGAAAGGAATTGCTGAAATAATAACTGTTCCCGGTTATATAAACGTAGATTTTGAAGACATAAGAACCGTTATGAAAAACAGCGGTAAGGCTATCATGGGAACTGGTGTGGCTGAAGGTGAAAATCGTGCACTAGAAGCCGTGCAACTGGCAATGCGCTCTCCATTACTTGATGATAACAATATATGCGGAGCTGAAAACATTCTATTATATATGATGTCAGGTCAGGAGGAAATTTCGCTCGATGAAGTAATGGAGATCACCGACTTTATCCAGAAAGAAGCCGGCCTCACTGCCGAAATTATATGGGGTAACGGCAATGATGATTCACTCGGCAACAAAATTGCTATAACCGTTGTAGCAACTGGATTCGATTCGGCTAAAAGCAAAGAACATGCTTTTAAGGAACCTAAAAATATATTTATCCTTGGAAATGAACCTGAAGTACCAAAAGCAAAACTGGAGCCAGAACTTGTAAACGAACAAAAACCGGATGAAGATTTCAATGAAATCCATTTTATTAATAAATCGATACCCGATCATGATGTACATGAAAGTGCTCACGAGCCGCAGATGGAAACAAACCATTCTTCTTCCTTAGTTTTTGAATTCGATATAAATCCTTCTTTTGATAATCTTGCTAACGATCCTACTGTCCCCGGTTTGCCTTCAACAATTTCGCGCGTGGAAGAAACGCAACATATTAATCAACCAGTAAATCCATACAGGCATGTCCAAATACAAGTTAAACCAACTCCTGCCGAGACTGATGAAAAAATGCAGGCAGGCCAGCACGAACGCATCAAAAAACTCCGTGAGTTTAGTGAGATGATTCGCACACCTGAAGGATTAACACAAATGGAAAAACAACCAGCGTACTTACGTCGCAACGTTGAACTAACGGACGTTCCAATGGCAAATGACACTTCAGTATCACGGTTTACGCTTTCCAAAGATGGAATTGAAGGTGTTGAAGTGCGTCAGAACAACTCTTTTCTCCACGACAATGTTGACTAATAAACTAACTGGGAAAACCTGAAATGGAACTTGAAAAACTAATCAACAACGACCTTAAAGAGGCCATGCTAGCCAGAGACAAAGATAAACTGGAAGCATTACGTGCCATAAAGGCAGCACTCTTACTCGAGAAAACAGGCAAGGATGTAACAAGCTTGGAAATACCTGATTCTGTGGAAGCTGCGGTTCTTGCACGGTTAGTTAAACAGCGAAAAGCTTCAGCTGAGATTTACATCTCCCAAAAAAGGCCTGACCTCGCAAATATCGAACTATTCCAGTCATCTATAATTGAAAAATATCTTCCTCCGCAATTAACTCCTGAAGAACTACGCAATCAGATAAAGGAAATAATTATTTCTGTTGGAGCCACATCTGTGAAAGATATTGGTAAAGTGATGGCAATGGCTTCTAAAAGTTTATCTGGAAAAGCAGAAAACAAAGTGATTGCCGACATTATAAAAGAACTCCTCATCGCATAGTTCTTGTCCAAATCCAGAACCTTGCAAGACTGATTTCAAAAAAAAATCCGCCCAATTGAGCGGATTTTTTTATGGTCATGAGTCCTCTATCAGGCACCAAGCATCAATCGGAAAAATGAATTTAATTTTAGATCTTTATCTGCTTTAGCAAGATATTCACCAACAGTAAGTTTGCCATCGCGAATAAACTCCTGGTTCAATAAAGTATTATCTTTATAGAACTTATTCAATTTACCTAGTGCAATTTTTTCAAGCATTTCTTCTGGTTTCCCTTCTTCACGTGCCTGATCCTTACCAACTTCAATTTCCCGGTTAATTATATCCTGAGGAACATCATTTTTATCGATTGCTACAGGATTCATAGCTGCAATCTGCATCGTGATTTCATGTCCGATCTGGTCAATTTCAGCATAAATTGTACTACTCATACCAAGCAATGTTGCAAGCCTGTTTCCCTGATGGTTATAGGCATACACCTTTGGAGACGAAATAAACTCATAGTGTGAAAGTTCCATCTTTTCTCCTGTTTTACCAATCAGATCAGTAACTCCCTCAGATATTGTACGACCATCAATAGTTAGAACAGTTAATTCGTCTAAAGAATTGACCTTCTTTTCAAGGGAAAGATCCAGGATTTTATTTGCGAAATCAATAAATTCCTTGTTCTTGGCAACAAAATCAGTTTCGCAGTTAAGCATTACAACTGCCCCAAAAGTTTTATCTGAAGTAGTTCGGGCAATAACAATTCCTTCATTTGCATTTCTCTCAGCGCGTTTAACAGCAAGTTTCTGACCTTTCTTGCGCAGGATATCAATAGCTTTCTCGAAATCGCCTTCAGCTTCAACGAGTGCATTCTTGCAATCCATCATACCGACACCGGTTTGCTGACGAAGTTTGTTTACGTCAGCAGCAGTAATATTTGCCATAATTCAATTAATATTAATAGTTATTTTCTTGGGCCTGGTTTACGAGGCGGAGCTTTTTTTGCAATTACTTTGCGTGGACGTTTTGAACGCTCTTCAGCGCTTTCTGCCGTTGGTTTAAGTTTGGGAATTTTTCCTTCTTTAGGAGCACCTGGCACTTCTTCTTCATCTTCTTCAAAATCCTCGGTATCAATTGCTGATGTTATCAGGTTTCCATCTTCGTCACGCTCTTCATCAGAACTCCGTTTGTCGCGATCTAGCTTGCGCTCATTCAATCCTTCCTCGATAGCATCAACCATTTTTGCTACAATCAATGAAATTGATTTTGAAGCATCATCATTAGCCGGTATCGCAAAATCGACCAGATTGGGATCTGAATTAGTATCAACAATAGCAAATGTAGGGATATTCAACTTGCGTGCTTCTGCAACTGCAATATGTTCTTTGAGGATATCCACAATAAAAAGTGCAGATGGAAGACGGCTCAGATCAGCAATACTACCAAGATTTTTCTCAAGTTTAGCTCTTTCGCGGGTAATCTGAAGACGCTCGCGTTTCGAAATATTAGTAAAACTTGGGCTAACCATCAACTTATCAATTGATGACATTTTCTTCACAGCTTTTCTGATTGTAGCAAAGTTGGTAAGCATACCACCTGGCCAGCGCTCCGTAACGAAAGGCATACCTACAACTTTCACCTGTTCTGCTACTAATTCCTTAGCCTGCTTTTTCGTGGCAACGAAAAGAATTTTTTTGCCTGATTTGGCAATCTGCTTCATAGCTGATGCTGCCTCATCAATCTTCGCTATGGTTTTGTAAAGGTCAATAATATGAATACCATTACGCTCCATAAAAATATAAGGAGCCATGTTAGGATTCCATTTACGCCTTAGATGTCCAAAATGAACACCGGCATTCAGTAATTCATCAAAATTTGTACGTGCCATTTATTCTTTCTTTATTAGTTTACATTCTGTTAAAACCAATTGCCAAGTAGTTCTGCCCATGAGCAGAAGTCTTGGCAATTTAGATACTAAACTACCTTCACAGTATAGTTTAACGCTTGCTGAACTGGAAGCGTTTACGGGCTTTCTTCTGTCCGAATTTTTTTCTTTCAACCATGCGCGGATCCCTTCTCATAAGACCTTTTGCTTTCAATGGAGGACGATGCTCCGGATTGATTTCGCATAATGCACGTGAAATTGCTAAACGAAGGGCTTCTGCCTGCCCGGTGATGCCACCGCCAGCCAGGTTTACCTTAATGTCGTATATTTCGAGTGCGTTAACTATTTCGAGTGGTTGACGAACAACATATTGCAGAATTCCGGTAGGAAAATATTCTTTATAATCCCGTCCGTTTACCAGTATGGTTCCGTTTCCATCTTTCAGATAGATACGTGCTACAGCGGTTTTTCTCCTGCCAAGAGCATTCAAAACTTCCATTTTTATTTTATTGAGGTGAGATTAATAACTTTAGGTTGTTGAGCTTCATGAGCATGCTCAGAGCCGGCAAAAACTTTTAGGTTCCTGAAAAGCTCGGCACCCAAACGAGTTTTAGGCAACATACCACGCACAGCTTCTTCGATAATAGCACCAGGACGCTTCGCAAGCAATTCCTTTGGTGTAGCAAAACGCTGACCCCCAGGATAACCTGTATGTCTTACATACTCCTTATCAGTCATTTTTTTACCTGTAAGGCGCACTTTTGCTGCATTGATAACTATTACATTATCACCACAATCCAAATGCGGGGTGTAATTGGTTTTCAATTTGCCCCTTAGTAATCTGGCAACTTTAGTTGCCAACCTGCCCAACACCTCATTTTCAGCGTCAACAAGCACCCATTCTTTGGTGATTGTTTCTTTGGTAGGGGTTAATGTCCTATAACTTAATGTATTCATCGCTTTGATATATTTCAGAATTCTAAAAAGCCCTTCTCCTTATAAAAAGGGGTGCAAAGGTAAAATTATATTTTAATTTCAACAAATTTGCCAACAATAATTTGTTGATAAATGGTCGGGGAGCAATTAGCAACTCTCAAGGGCGGCAAAAGTAAAACTTTTTCAGGTATATTTTTAAAATTATTTCACTGAATCTCATTCGATTACCCGCAGCAAGATCGATTTCCTTGCTTTGCCCTGTCATTCTTCGACCTTCATTAACCTGCAACTACTATTTTACTTCAGCACCAAAAGTTCATTCTACTTCTAATAAATAAAGAAAGACAAACAAAGGAAAAACCAGATTATCTTTGTAAACACCTAAAACTTATACGCTCATGAAGCCTCTTAATAGAACAGTTTGGATAATCCTGTTTGCGCTGGCAATGGGATTTCTGGAAGCAGCCGTGGTAGTTTACATAAGGGCTTTATATTATCCTGAAGGATTTGCTTTCCCTCTAAGGGAAATGGCGCCATACCTCGCAACAACTGAACTCTTACGCGAATTGGCCACACTTATAATGATACTTGCAATCGGTATTCTTGCTGCTAAGGAAAAACTTCACCGTTTTGCCTGGTTCCTTATTGTCTTTGCTATTTGGGATATCGCATACTATCTGTTTCTTAAATTACTAATTGGCTGGCCTTCATCACTGCTAACTACAGATATTCTCTTTATGCTTCCAAGCCTGTGGACTGGTCCGGTGGTGGCTCCAATTATTAATTCCCTGACCATGATATTACTTGCAACGTTAATACTTATTAGCCGGCCAGAATCGTTCCTTGTAACGCGGCTTTCAAGAGTGGAGTGGGTTCTCCTGATCACCGGTTCGGTATTAGTTCTTATTTCATACATGAAAGATTTTGTTGTATTTGCATTGGATTATCTGCAGTCGCTACCTCGGGGGGAAGACTTCAGTTTGAACCAGGTCATGATCATCCTGCCTTCGCATTTTGTGCCCCATTCCTTCGATTGGCTGCTATTTTGCATTGGTGTATTCTTACATCAACTTGCGATTGTTTTAATATTCAATAGAAAGCAAATTTCTATCAAATAAAAATTTCCGAATATTTCTGCAAAAGAGCTTAACAACAACAATCCACCTAATGATATTATTATATCATCCTGCAACTTGAAACCATCCTTGTTGAAGATACACTAAACAGGGATGACGCATTATAAATTGGTTCAAATTTTACATAAACCACAGCGTCAAATAATGATATAAAAAGCTGATTATAAACTATATAAATTTGCATTCTTCAACCTTGTTGACTATATTTATCTGATAATGTAATAGATGTAAATTTTGAAAAATCAGATTTAAGGAAGTATCTTTCATCTATGAAAGACTCTCGCATAGAAAGAAAAAGGCTTCTATAACTTGAAGACATTGTTTTCATTTCCATTGCTGCTATTATCAGTGCCGATGAATCTTGGAATGACATGAGTTGCATGAAAAACTAAAAATGAGTGG
>CAZEDO010000024.1:0-35531 GCA_964511085.1 uncultured Lentimicrobiaceae bacterium | reverse complement strand
GAATGTCCATGCATAGGAAACACCGGCTACGTTTGTAACAGAGTAGTTCTGGCTGGTTCCTTCTGTTGGAGTGGCTGATCCTGCTATTACACCTGGCTGCGCAGGGGCTGCCAGTGTTTGGCTAATTATAAGAAGTTGTGCCGGACCAGCGCCCCAGCTATTTGAAGGCGTAGCGAGTACAAAACCTGAGTTAGTTCCAACAGTTACAGTAACCGAACTTGTAGTTCCTCCGGCGGTAATTACCCAACCTGTTGGGAATTGCCATGCATAGGTAACTCCTGGTACATTGGTTACGCTGTATATTTGTGATGAGCCCCTGCAGGGAGTTGATGATCCAACTATGGCATCGGGTTGCTCAGGAACTGATCCCGACAAAGCTGTCCTGTAAATAGGTGATGCTACTAAAAAATTGGCAGTATATAAGTAATTATCTAAAACAAGCAATGACGTTGCATTAGGCGCAACGCCCGGATAACTTGCATTATAGGAAGTCCAGTTTTCGCCGTTATCTGTTGTTTTATAAATTCCCGTTCCGGTACCTGCATATAAAGTAGCTCCGTCATCGCTAAAAACCATCGACTTGACATTTAAAGAACCCAGTCCATTGTTTTTTAACGCCCAGGTCATACCTGCATCCGTTGAACATTTTATCCCGGTTTCTGTATTCGCAGCGTACATAACATCTCCGTTAACTACCAGCACTTGCGTGATAAATGCAGGTGCTGAAGGATTGCTCGGAGACCAGGTTAATCCATTATCCGATGACTCGTAAACGCCGGCATCTGTTCCCGCAAACATTTTGGTGCCGTTTTCTGTTATTGTATAAACACCCAACTTACTTGTATGTGCCGGATTCCAGATAATGATTCCACTCCACGTTTCGCCATTATCACTTGAATACCACATGCCCTGACCGTCAAATTGAGAAAGGTCACTTCCTATAAAAAGAGTAGTCCCTTTTGAAAAAAAGCAATTAATCTGTGCCCATGCAGTTGCATAAAATGACGATAGCCATCCCCAGGTATTACCCTGATCGTTAGAACGGTAAAGCTCACCTCCATAACGAACGAAAACAGATGTCCCATGCGCGCATGGGCCTGCATCCGCCTGTATGTTACCCACAGTTGGGAGCCAGTTGGCACCTGCATCTTCCGAACTGAAAATACCACCTTCGTAGGTTGCCGCCCATATTTTTGATCCGCTGCCATGGGTAAGCATTTTGGTACCCAGGGCTGTCATGCCGTGGCTGGCTAGCGTCCATGTTTCAAAATTGTCACTTGAACGATAAAGTCCCTTACGGGCTACTCCTGCCCAAATATCCGATCCGTTAAGAAAGAGGTTATGCACCTGCTGCACCGGCAAATTGCCATTGGAAGGAGTCCAGTACATGGCTCCGGTTGTGCTGGAACTATAAAGCCCTCCATTTCCACCAATATAAATATTGTTATCTTTTACCAACATGGTCAACGGGCTAATATCGCCCATCGGCAATCCGTCTAATTCCTGGGTCCAGGATCCAGTAGTAAGGCCATTATCGAGTAAACGCCAGACACCATAATCCGTAGCGTCGAAAACATCATTTCCTTTCACCGCAATTTTGTGAGTATAAATATCGCTTGCTGGTAAGTCGTAGTTAATGTCGTTCCAGGTCATGCCTAAATCGCCTGAATAGAAAACCCCTGTCCATTCTGCTCCTGCGTATAAATATGTTCCATTATATACCAAACCACTTATAGAAGGAGAGGTAATGCCATTAGGCCAGCCATTGTTCCTGGCGGTCCAGTTAAGGCCGTTATCCATTGATACAAAAATACCCGTCATTGTACCGGCAAATAAAGTTGTTCCTACGGTAACAAAAAATGTGGGAGCACCATCATAATTGCTAAAATTGGTTAGTGCCCAGTTGTTGCCATTGTCAGATGAGCGATAAACGCCACCGGATGTTGAAGCCACAATGTAGGAGCCACTCGCCGTGATAGCTAAAACCCACTTTCCGACATCAGTATTGGCCAGGCCATTATTAACGGGGGCCCAGTTTGCACCGTTATCGGCCGAACGGAATATTCCTCTGCCATAAACGCCCATGGCAGTTCCTGCAAAAAGGTAGCTGCCATTGGTTGTTAAGCAGCTCACATTTCCTCCGAAAGGGCCGTTTGTGGCCTCCCAGGTTTGAGCTGTTGTGGTTCCAATGCTAAGGTAAAAAACCATTAAAACACTGAATAATGCTGTAAAAGTTAGGTTTTTCTTCATGGTTGGTTATTTGTTGGTTAATGATTAATTGGATTCAGTAGCATCAGCATCTATATTCGCTATTTCAGCAGGAAGGTCGGAGTCCGTTCCAATAAGCTTATTCAGAACAGTTCGTTGAAGTTTAAGTTTTTTTACATACCTGACGTTCTCAAAGTAATTTTCTGAATCGGAAAAGCCTGTTTCATCTTTGAATTCAATTTGCTGTTTGATTTCTTTTGGCATAAAGCTTAGTTTGTTTGAGGCTGCAAATATGAATTGCCTTTAACCAAATAAAAAATAATCTATCCATACAAAATAGGTATCTCTGTTAAATCCTATATATACAATTTACAGACAAAAATATTTATATACCTAATAATGTGCATGTTGACATGATGCTGTATATGTGTATTCAATACATGTGTTGCGCCAGCGGTTTCTGGCAAAAAGAAAAATGCAAGATACGGGGTGTGTTTGCCCTACAGAAGTTTCAGAGCTGCGAAAGGAATGTTACCAGATTTGTTTCAAGGTTGGATAGGGCTAACTTTTTCCGAAGGCGGTATCTTGCTTTATCAATAGAAAGAAGTTGCTGCCCGGTCAGTTCTGAAATATCTTTGGTTGACATGTTTAAGCGGAGAAAAGCACATAATTTTAACTCATTCTGAGTAAGATCGGGATATGCTGACAACAATTTTTCGTAAAACCCGGCATGAACCTCCTGAAAACGCAGCGAAAATTCATTCAGCATTTTGTCATCTGTATTATTTCTAAGCTCCTGGCTTATAAGTGTAATTACCTCTTTTGCTTCAATTCCTTTAGCATTGCGCTCAAGTAGCAAAAGCTTAACAGAAATATCAGAAAGCATTTCATTCTTTTTAACCAATGAAATCAGATTAACCGTTAGTTCTCTGTCCTTGATTGCTAATTCAGATTCTATTTTGTCTTTTTCGAATACTACTTTTTCTTTTTCAAGAACAACTACTTTTGACTTTAACCGGTATCTTGAAAAAACCATTCCTAAAATAACAAGACCGGCAACCAGGCTGAATATAATAATTAGCACCAATGTGTTTTTTGCCTGTTGGGCCAGTTGCCTTTTGAATTCTTTTTTCTCATATATATACTGAAGGTCAAGCTTAGATAATAGTTTTTGCTTCTGGGAGGCAAAAAGACTGTCGCCTGCCAGTTTTTCCAGCATAACATATTTATATGCATTTAAAGTGTCATTTTTTTCTGCATAGATTTGGTTAAGCATTTTCGAAACTTTTTCGATAGTTCTGTAATATCCGTGTTTCTGCCCTTCTTCTAAAGCCTTTTTAAAATAATCTATACTTTCCCCGGTTCGGTTTGTAGTGTAATAACAAAAACCGAAATTCAAATAGCATAAGGCTAAATTTATATGATTTTTCAATCCTGTAAATATTTCGAGAGCTTGTTGAAAACTTACAAGGGCATCGTCAAAATTGCCTTTGTTCATTTGATCATAGCCAATATTCATAATATTAGTCCCCTGCCCCAGTTTGTCGCCCAATTTAATATTTATTGCCAGAGCTTTCCTTAGAAATACGATAGCTGTATCATAGTTCTGTAAGGCTCCATAAACCACAGCAATATTATTATACTGCCTTTTTATCGCAGACTGATTATTAATATTTCTCGCAATAGCTAATGCATCATTAAAATATCCAAGTGCTTTTTTATAATCCTGCTGATCATAAAAGCCCATACCTATATCACCTAAGCCATGGGATATACCTTCTTTGTCATCAAGTTTTTCGTATAATTTCAGACATTTAAAGAAATACTGTGAACTTTTATCATAATCATCAAGGTCTGTATATATTTTGCCGATAAGACTCAATGCATTAGCCAACTCTTTTTCGAAATTCATGTCTTCAGATAGTTCTTTCGATTTCTGAGCGAAGTCCATTGCTTTTTTATAATCGCTTCTTTTATAATAATAATTACCCAATTTTAGCATTGAATTAATCATGCCTTTAGCGTAATTATTTTGTTGTGCAATTCCAAAAGCCCTGTTAGCCAGTTTAATAGCAGTAGTATCTTCCATATACTGATTTTCCGGTTTTGAAAGAAATTTCAGAATCACATCAACTTTTTCTTTCGGATACCTTATAGTTCTTAAAACCGAATTTAAACTATCTGTTTTTATCAATTCTTGAGCAGTAATCATCTGAGAACAGAGAATGCTAAGAATAAAAAAAAATATGGTAAGTCTCGATTTCATTCAGGTTTGTCATGGAAGAGCATACTTAACAAACTCCTCTGTACTATTATTTTGATCTCAGTTTCAGCACAAATGTAAACAATGGTTTTCTAATGGGCTTTAGAGGCCGATGTAAATTTTCTCCTTTTTGCTTTCATAATCCACGGTTAAATTAGTATAAATTTTCAATTTAACTCTTGGTCTGAAATTTGGGGAGTATTAAACAACCAATCCACAGCGCATTTAAAACTCACTTTGTTCGTGAGAACGCTACATTAAGTTAGCTGCGCTCATGAGAACGCTTTGCTAAGTTGCCAGAAATAAAAATTACCGGAGTATTAATAAATGTATCCAGTCAGGAAAATTTAAACAGTAAGATACTTTTTCTGAACTTCTTCAGCACCCATCAAAATATCAATGTATTGTGCCCGTTTGTAGATGTAAGGATTCCGGGTATTCTTCCTTGACAATAAGCCCTTGAACTCTTCAATTGATTCAAATTTATGTGCTTTCATCCAGTTTTCGATTTCGGCCAGCATTGTTGTAATATGTTCCGGTTTGTGCTTGTAAAGCGTACTTACAATCTGAATACAATCAGCTCCGGCAAGTAGCATTTTAATAACATCATTTCCATTATAGATACCTGTGCTGCTGCATATTGTTCCTTTCACATTTTCGAAAAGAAGGCCGGCATAACGAATGGCCAAACGTCCATCGCCATCGTGGCTAAGATTAAATGGGGAAGTATGCTTTATTTCTTCGGTGTTAATATCTGGTTCAAACAAACGGTTGAATAAAACAAAACCATTAGCACCGGCAAGATCCAGCCTTGAAATCAGGTGAAGGGGATTTGCATAGAACGGGCTGAGTTTAACGCTTACAGGAATTGACACCCGGCTTTTAACTGCATGCAGAAGATCTACCTGGTTATCTTCGATGGACTTTCCATCAGTCTCAAAATCACGTGGAACGGCATAGAAATTCAACTCCAGCCCATCAACTCCCGTTCTTTCTATTAGTTCGGCATATTCCAGCCATGTTTCCTGGTATATGCAATTGAGGCTGGCAAAGAGTGGAATACTCAACTGTTTCTTCGCTGCATGCAGGTTAATAAGGTATTCTTCGGGCCCTGCATGTTGAAGTTTTGGGAAAAGACTGCCCATCTCCGCATTACGATCAGAGTACTCGTTCATTTCATCTTCCATTTGAATGGTCTCCAGATGAATCTGCTCCTCGAACAATGATTTGTAAACAATTGCGCCTGCACCGGCTTCTTCTATTTTTTTTAACATCGAAGGATCGTTTACCAGGCTGCTAGATCCGATGATGATTGGGTTCCTGAGTGGAATACCCATGTAATTTGTGCTAAGATTAATCATAGTCAATTCTCCCTTTTGTTTAAGTATAAGATGGTTTGGTATTCAATACTATTTGATTGATTAGTCTGTTTTTATTTGAAAGTTTGAAAGGTTGATAAGTTGATAGGTTGAAAGGTTGATAAGTTGATAAGTTGACAGGTTGATAGTTTGAAATCTGGTTATATAAAATTATTCGGATAAGTATTCAAAGTAATTACTTTACAGTAAAATAGAAACAACTACTCCCTGGTTTTGTTTGAGGCCCGACGCATGATTTTCAAAAATAATCGAATCATGTCCTGTTGCCAGGATCCCGGTGTGATAATTATTAACGTATTGCGACAGAGAATATACCTATCTGTAATCATTACAAATTATGGCTTGTATGTTGATTTCTGTAGCCCATATTCTTCGTTAAGGTTTTTATTAAGTAATTTCGCAGCGTTTTTTAAGGATACTTCCTTAAATGATTAATAAACAACTGATTAAACCAATATATCATGACAAGTAAGAAAAAATTTGTGACATGCGACGGCAATTATGCAGCTTCGCACATTGCTTATATGTTTAGCGAAGTGGCTGCCATTTATCCCATCACACCATCGTCAACAATGGCTGAGTACATTGATGAATGGGCTGCTTTTGGACGGAAAAATATTTTCGGTGAGACTGTAAAGGTAGCTGAGATGCAATCGGAGGGAGGCGCAGCCGGTGCTGTGCATGGATCTTTGCAGGCAGGGGCTCTTACAACTACTTATACTGCTTCGCAGGGATTGCTGCTGATGATTCCGAATATGTATAAAATTGCAGGTGAATTGTTACCGGCTGTTTTCCATGTTTCGGCTCGTAGCCTTGCAGCTCAGGCGTTATCTATTTTTGGCGACCATTCCGATGTTTATTCCACCCGACAGACAGGTTTTGCTATGCTGGCAACCGGAAGTGTGCAGGAAATTATGGATATTGCCGGAGTTGCACACCTTGTGGCTATCAAATCGAGGGTTCCTTTTCTCCATTTCTTTGATGGTTTCCGCACGTCACACGAGATTCAGAAAATTGAATCATTTGCAACAGAAGAAATGGCCAGATTGGTTGACTACAAAGCTCTTAAGGCATTCCGTGATCGGGCTCTTAATCCTGAGCATCCTGTAACCCGTGGCACGGCTCAGAATCCAGATATCTATTTCCAATCACGTGAAGCAGCAAATCCATTCTACAACGCTGTTCCTGACATGGTTGAGGATTATATGCAAGAGGTTGGCAAGATTACCGGCCGCGAATACCATCCTTTTACTTATTATGGAGCAAAAGATGCAGTAAACGTTGTTGTGGCAATGGGTTCGATCACCGAAACATTAAAAGAAGTGATCGATTATCTGAACGCCAAAGGCGAAAAAGTTGGTTTGGTTTCTGTTCATCTCTACCGTCCTTTTTCGGCAAAATACTTTTTCAAAGTATTCCCCAAAACTGCTAAACGTATCACTGTCCTGGATCGCACCAAAGAACCTGGAGCAAATGGAGACCCACTCTACCTTGATGTTAAAGAAATGTTCTATGACCACGAAAACAGGCCGTTAATTGTTGGGGGGCGTTATGGTTTGAGTTCAAAAGACACTACTCCGGCAATGATGATTTCGGTGTTCGACAACATGAAAATGGCTGAACCCAAAAATCAATTCACAGTAGGTATTGTTGATGATGTTACGTTCACTTCACTTCCGCTTTTGCCGGAGCTCGACTTTTCATCGGCTGGTACTTTCCAGGCCAAATTCTTCGGGTTGGGCGCTGATGGTACTGTTGGAGCTAATAAGAACTCGATAAAAATTATTGGTGACTCAACAGATAAATATGCACAGGCCTATTTCGCTTACGACTCGAAGAAATCAGGAGGTATTACAATCTCCCATCTGCGTTTTGGTGATGAGCCTATCCGATCGCCTTACCTGGTAAATACGCCTGATTTTGTTGCATGCCATGTTCCTGCTTATCTGAATAAATATGATATGCTGAAAGGCCTTAAAAAAGGTGGCACTTTCCTTCTTAATAGCATCTGGGATGCAAATGAAACACTGAATCGCCTTCCTGATCATATGAAAAAACACCTCGCGGAAAACGAGATCAATTTCTATATCATAAATGCTACAAAAATTGCTGAAGAAATTGGCCTTGGTTCGCGCACGAATACGATCATGCAGGCAGCCTTTTTCAAAATTGCCAACGTAATTCCTTATGCCCTGGCAGAGGAGCAGATGAAAAAGGCCATTATCAAGAGTTTTGGTATGAAGGGTGACGAAATAGTGAAGATGAACAACGCAGCTGTTGATAAAGGTACAGAAGTCGAAAAGGTCTTAATTCCTGAAGCATGGAAGAAGATAGAATTGAAACCGGAAACCGACAAAAGAGACATCCCTGATTTCATAAAAAATATTGTTGAACCGATCAATGCGCAAAATGGTGACAGCCTGCCGGTTAGTGCATTTTTAGGGCGCGAAGACGGTACATTCCCTCAGGGAACTGCAGCCTATGAAAAACGCGGCATTGCAGTAAATGTTCCGGAATGGATTAGTGATAATTGCATTCAGTGTAACCAGTGCGCTTATGTTTGTCCTCACGCCTGCATCCGTCCGTTTCTGCTCAACGAAGAAGAACAAAAAGGTTTGCAGGGAGATGTCGCAACGCTCAAGGCAATCCCCAAAACATTCGATGGATTGAAATTCAGGATTCAACTTAGCCCACTCGACTGCACTGGCTGTGGAAACTGCGCTGATGTTTGTCCTGCCAAAGTTAAAGCCCTTGTGATGAACCCACTCGAAAGCCAGATGAAAGAAACACAGAACTGGGACTATATGATTTCTCATGTAACTTATAAAGATACGCTGGCTCCCAAAGAACAGAATATCAAGAACAGCCAGTTTGCCCAACCGTTATTTGAGTTTTCCGGCGCATGCTCTGGGTGTGGCGAAACACCTTATGTTAAACTTGTAACACAGCTGTTTGGCGAACGAATGATGGTTGCAAATGCCACAGGTTGCTCGTCTATCTATGGAGGTTCTGCCCCGTCAACTCCATATACAATTAACAAAGATGGTCATGGTCCGGCCTGGGCAAATTCACTGTTCGAGGATAATGCCGAGTATGGTTTTGGTATGGCTACCGGAGTGAATAAACTCAGGATGAGAATTGCCGAACGCTTTGGTAAAGTTATCGAAGGAAATTATTCTCAGGATCTGAAAGAAGCTTGCAGTTTATGGATCGCTGCTAAAGAGAATGCCCGGCAATCGAAAGAAGCAAGTGCCAATGTCCTTTCATTACTTGAAAAACAAACTGACGAACTCACAAGAGAACTTCTGGAACTCAAACAATACTTCATCAAGAAATCGGTATGGATGTTTGGTGGCGATGGATGGGCTTATGATATAGGTTATGGTGGATTAGATCATGTCCTTGCTTCCGGCGAAGATGTAAATATTCTTGTTCTGGATACTGAAGTTTATTCAAATACCGGAGGACAGGCTTCTAAATCTACTCCTATAGGAGCCGTTGCAAAATTTGCCGCTTCGGGCAAGAAAGTCCGTAAGAAAGACCTTGGCATGATGGCAATGACTTATGGTTATGTTTATGTAGCACAGGTGGCTATGGGGGCAAATCAAACACAGACTCTCAAAGCTATCCGCGAAGCGGAAGCTTATCCGGGTCCATCCATCGTTATAGCTTATTCCCCATGTATCAATCATGGTATCAGGGCTGGGATGGGCAAGGCACAGGACCAGATGGAGCGTGCAGTGGAAGCTGGCTACTGGCATTTATACCGCTACAATCCAGCTCTGGAAGAACAAGGACAGAATCCGTTTACACTCGATTCCAAGCCACCACAGTTTGATAAATTCCAGGAATTCCTTAGTTCGGAAGTTCGTTATACATCCTTAAAAAGTGCATTCCCCGCTGAAGCTGCAGAATTATTTGCCGCTGCACAGGAAAATGCCAAATGGCGTTATAAGAGTTACCAACGCATGGCTAATCAGAATTTCAAAGAAGAATAGTCAATCGCTGTTCATTGTTTAAGGGTCGGAGCAACACTCCGGCCTTTTTTAATGTTTAAATTTGCTCAAAAAATAAAACATGAGAACTATTGAGTCTGGCCTTATAACAATTACTATCATCTTATTGTCTTTTAGTGGATGCAAGGATGATCAACATGGAAAATCCCTTAAGACAACTACAAAAACAGATACAGTCTTTATACAGGAGAACCTCCCTTTCAAGAATGAATACATGGTTTCGGCCACTCTATACCAGCAAAAAGCTGCTGAGTACAGGGCTCTATGCTATCAGTCATTTAACCTTGCAGCATTGATGCTCGACAAAGACTTATCGGATAAGCGTATAGATAAACACCGGGTTGTTATAGTTGATATTGACGAAACCGTACTTGACAATAGTCCTTTCCAGGGAAAATCTATTCTGGAAAATTCCTCATATCCAAAATTCTGGAATGAATGGTGTTCACTCGCAAAAGCTTTACCTGTGCCTGGTGCTTCTTCATTTCTTCAGTACGCAAAAGCTAATGGTGTGGGTGTCTATTATATAACTAATCGTGACGAAAGTTTGCGGGTTCCAACTCTTAGGAATCTGGTATCTGCCGGATTCCCATTTGCAGATGACACGCACCTGATTATGAAAACCAAAGAATCGAGTAAGGAGGGCCGCCGACAGGCGATTGCCGCCAGAAACCACATTGCCTTATTAATTGGTGATAACCTTGCTGATTTTTCTTATCTGTTCGACAAACAAACTACCGTGAGGCGTATGGATCTTGTTGATAGCCTTATGTATGCATTTGGGCCAAAATTTATAGTCTTACCAAATGCAATGTATGGCGATTGGGAAGCCGCTTTGTATAGCTACGATTGGAGTAAGCCGGATAGTACCAGGGCTTTGCTAAGATTAAATTCGATTAAGGGATTTTAGAAGTTTCAAATAATTCAGCGTTCTCCTGACGCTAAGAAGAAAGGCCGCCCCATTGAGCAGCCTTTCTTTGATATTATACTTAGAACTTTAGAACAACACTTAGAACTATTCAATACTTATCTGAAAAGGAAGCCTTGCCTGAACTCCCTTCATTTGCGCAATTTCCCTGATATAGTTCAAGTAAGCATAGTTTTCGCCTAGTTCAGATTTAAGAATCCGGGATGAATTGTCTTTGCCAATCTCCTCCATAATCATTGTAAAAGGATCTTTCTGTTCCGGAAGTTCTGTTACACGGTATTTCTCAAGTTTTGCAAGTTTTGCGGCAGTTTCGATGGCAAAATTAAGTCCTCCAAAATCATCAATCAGACCTATCCTTTTTGCATCGGCTCCACTCCATACACGGCCTTGCCCAATGCTGTCGATTTGAGCAACTGTCATTCCCCGGCCTTGCGCAACATGGCCAATAAAAGTGCTGTAGATTTTTTCAATATCCCTGGTAAGGAATTTTCGTTCCATTTCAGTCATTGGCCTAGTGCCGGAAATGTAGTCAGCATAAGCATTGGTTTTTACTTCATCGAAAGTAATTCCAAGTTTATTGTTGAAAAATTTCTGCATGTTTGGCACTATGCCGAATACGCCAATAGAACCGGTAATGGTGTTGGGACTGGCTATGATTTTTGAAGCGGCACAAGCAATATAGTATCCTCCTGAAGCAGCTACATCACCCATTGAAACTACAACCGGTTTCGCCTGCTTCGCAAGGACCATTTCGCGCCAGATAACATCAGAAGCCAGTGCACTACCTCCCGGAGAATTAACACGTAACACAATAGCTTTCACATTTTTATCAAGCCGCGCTTTACGAATGGTCTTTGATATTTTTTCGGAGCCAATAGTTTGATCATCACCTTCGCCACCACCTATACTTCCTAGGGCATAAATAACAGCAATTTTATCCCTTGAACCTGAAGATTCATTATCAGGAGAATTGGAATATTTGCCAAGCGTTATAAGGCTTAAGTCTTTGTTCTCTTTTGCTCCTGTTTTAGTCATTAATTCATCAATCACCTCATCTTTGTAGGCCAGTTTATCAACTAATTTCAGTGCCAGAGCATCTTTAGGATCGCCAATTTTCAAACTGTCAGCAATGGCTGTTAACTGCTTCACACTTATCTTTCGTGATTCTGAAATACCTTTTAGCATCTGGTTCCACATACTGCTTATAAAGCTAAGGGTTTGTCCGCGATTGGCAGCACTCATCTTATCGAGGATAAGTGGCTCAACTGCACTTTTGAATTTTCCATGACGGATTATCTGTGGTTCAATTTCAAGTTTGTCGAGCAGCCCTTTCAGGAACATCACCTGCCCTGCTAAGCCTTTGAAATCGAGAGAACCGGTAGGGTTTAAGAAGATTTTATCTGACACACTTGCCAGGTAATAGGCTTTTTGCGAATAACCTTCTGAATAACTATATATGAACTTTCCTGATTTTTTAAAATCAATCAAACCATTCCGGATTTCTTCTGTTGTTGCTGATCCAGCTTGCAATTGATCAAGATCAAGGAGTATTCCGCTGATTTTTGAATCATCGGCAGCTTTTTTCAACAGGTGCAAAACCTCGTTAAGCCCAATATTCTTGTTTGTTTTAAAGTTTGCGAAATCGAACCCGGTAAAAGGATTTGATGGAGAGCGGTCATTAACAGGTTCGTCAAAATTAAGCACCAGGATTGTTTTTTCAGGAATGGTAACTGAATCCTCACCAGCAAAACTGATTGCCGAAGCCATGATCCCGATAAAAAGGATCATAATCAGAACAAATGTGAGGAAGAACCCCAGCATTGATGCGAACATAAATTTAAAAAATTGTTTCATGGATGGTTGTTTTGGTTAAAAACTAATATGTTGATTTCTAAAGATTATTATAAGTTTGACTAAATTAGTAAGAATAAGTTACATTTCGGGATTAGCTCAAAAGATTTTGTCTGTATGTTGTTAGAAAAATAGATTGTTAATAAATTGGTTCAGAAATACCTACATATTGCTGTATTTAAGTTAAATCGTGTCGTAAATTTGGACAAGTTGGAAGAACCATTGGATGGAGACATGTTACTTGCTGTTAGGTAGCAATACAGGCAATCGGTTGAATTATCTTCAACGGGCTGCAGCAGCAATTAGCATGTTTGCAGGACCTGTAAAAGTACATTCGTCCATATACGAAACAGAACCCTGGGGTTATGAGGATAGTACACCTTTCCTCAATCAGGTGATTGAAGTGGAAACAAATCTGGAGGCTGATGAACTAATGAATAAAATATTGCTTGCTGAATCAGAGTTGGGAAGGGTGCGCGTAATTGGTAGAGAAGGTTATTCCTCGCGTACGATTGATATCGACTTGCTTTTTTATGGGCAGCAAATTATTAATGAACCAGAGCTCGTTGTTCCGCATCCGCGGCTTCACCAGCGAAGGTTTGCACTTGTGCCACTTGTTGAAATTGCTTCAGGGTTTATCCACCCAATATTAAAAAAAAGCATGGCAGAACTCAATACCGATTGTCCTGATACATTGAAAGTAATGAAATTTAAGAATGCGTTTAATTAAGGCTCCTAAACATCAGCAATGCATTATAATTACATAGCAATTGAAGGGAATATTGGGGCTGGTAAAACTACGTTAGCTACCCGAATAGCTGCAGATATTGATGCAAGGCTTATTCTTGAGCAGTTTGAAGACAACTCCTTCCTCCCAAAGTTTTATATTGACCCTGACAGGTTCGCGTTTCCACTTGAGCTTTCTTTTCTGGCTGACCGGTTCCAGCAACTGAAAAATCACCTTGGTACTCCTGACCTGTTTCAACAACTTACAATCTCTGATTATTTTATACATAAATCACTCATTTTTGCACGTAAAACACTGGCAATTGATGAATTTACGCTCTACTCTAAGCTTTTCTCAATTATTGATGCAGCCCTGCCAAAACCAGATATGCTTGTTTACCTTTATCTCGAAATTGAAAAGTTGACAGAGAATATACGCAAACGTGGCAGGGATTACGAACAGAATATCGATAAATCCTATCTCGAAAGGATACAGTCAGGTTACTTTGATTATATAAAGCAACAACAGGATATGCGTATCCTTATTATTGACACAAATAATATGGACTTTGTCGAAAATAATGAAGATTACAATTTGCTGCTGGGTATTATAGGAAATGCTTACGAAACAGGCGTCCACCGTATAAAACCAAAATGAACGGACATGGATTCAATATGGCAATATAATGTATAAAGACAGAAAGTTATAATATTGAACTACAGTATGATTTCAGATAGGTCGGGTCATTTATTTCGACGTATTTATTAAAAAGTATTACTTTTAAGGATGTTAGTGATTATAATGTACAGCGTATTTGTCAAATTTAAGGGATGATTTTAGATATACTCATAATCATATCTTCTTATTTTATTTGTTTATTAGTGCAGGTCATCACTATATCTAATACTGCTATGCTTACATGGGGCTTGTTGTTGAGTGTCACAATTCTTGTCCTGCTGATAATTCTTTTTATCAGGCAAAACCAACTAAAGAACCGGATTATTTCTGAACTCCTTCAAAAAAACATTGAATTGGAATTTGCCAAGGAAGAGTTAGAACTAACAAAAGAAAAGGTTGAAGAATCGGATAGGCTCAAGAGTTCATTCCTTTGCAACATGTCTCATGAAATAAGGACTCCTCTGAATGCCATCATGGGTTTTTGCAATCTGGTAGCCGACCCTGGTGTGGAACCTGCTGAAAAAGCCCAGTTTATCAGTATTATCAATCAGAATATTGATGCTCTGCTGGAACTTATAAATGATATATTCGATATTGCACAAATTGAAGCAGGCTCTATGGATCTCGAAGAGCAGGCTTGCAACATTAATGACCTGCTGTCATCAATCCAGACTTACTTCAATTTTGAAAAAGGAGTAGTTGGCAAGGACAACCTTCATGTAAAACTGCACAAAGCTAACAAGGACACTGAATTTGCTATTCTAACTGATAAATATAAGCTTCGCCGTACTATTTCCAATCTGGTTGAAAACGCATTAAAATATACGGAAGAAGGCTCTATTGAGATTGGCTACTTTTATGCAAGCAATGGGATGATCGAATTCTTTGTTAAGGATGAAGGAATAGGATTTGAAAAGGACAAGGCTGATCTTATTTTTCAAAGTTTCCGGCAAGTGGATGATTCTTCAACCCGGAAATATGGTGGTTTAGGGCTAGGCCTTACCGTTGCAAGAAAATTTGCCGAACTTATGGGAGGGAATTTATGGGCTGAATCGGAACCAGGAAAAGGTTCAGTTTTCTATTTTACTATACCCTATAAGAAAGCTAATGGATATGCAAGCCATGTAGCCTGATGTCTTTTATTTCATTGCTTCAGCTACTACTTCTGCAATGTCCTTTACTAACACCCTGCCTGATGCTCCAAAGGTTTTTTTACACAATGGACAAGCAGTAATAAGCATTTCAGTTTCCTTATTCAACAATAGATCAAGAGCATCGTTTGTTATTGCTTTCCGTTGAGATTGATTGAGCCCTAAATCGCCCAGACTGCCTCCGCAGCAAAGAGCATCTTCTTTTTCTTCAGCATGTGCCTGAACCTTAGCAATCTGTTTCAGCAAATTCCTTGGTTCATCATAAATTCCAGATCCTCTGCCCAGTTCGCAAGGGTCGTGGTAAACCACGTTTGTTCCAATGAATCCGAGATTTAATTTTCCTGAATTTACAAGTCTTTCAAGGTATTGCGAATGATGCAGCGTTTCAATCCCAATATTATAATCCTCCCTGAAAGCTTTGTAGCAAATTGGACAGGAAGTTACGAGTGTGTTAGCACCGGTAGATTTGATAAGCTTTTCATTAGCAGCCACAAGTTCTTTTGAATCATGCAGATATCCTGCTATTTTAAGTGGCCTTCCACAGCAAACAGTCCCTCCTTCATCAAGCATTATTGCATTAACATTTGCTTTTAAAAAAATGCTCATCATAGCATTCTTCACCGTAGGTGTAAGATGCCCCATACATCCGGCAAAATAGACAACATCTGCTTTTTGAGCTGAAGTATGCTGAATATAATCAAAGTGATATATACCTTTATAGTTATTCTTCAACCTTTGGGCTATCCGAATGCCATTTGTATTGATATGAACCGGGCAAACTTCCAGGCATCTTCCACACAACAGGCAGGTATCTGAAATCCTATTAACCGAAAGTCCATCCCGGAGCGAGCGCATGAAATATACAGCCATTGTAGTTTTCTCTCCTGCTGCCGAATGCATCTGGCACACGTCAATACAAACTCCACATCGCGGGCAGGCATTGATTTCAATATCTGAAAAAGAAGAAAGCGTATCTCCGGTTTTAAGTCCGAAACGACGAAGAAAAATAAGCAATACCTCTGTTGGAATATGCATAAATCGTGTCCATGGCATTAGAACCAGGAAAACTCCCAAAGCTGAGGAATAAGCCCACCACGCTGAATAAGCCAGCTGACGCACCGGAAGAAAATAAGCCAATACATGTCCTGTTGTGTTGGTGAGAAAACCACCCCCATGATAGACCCCCGCTGTGAAACTCTCGGCTAACAGGCGAAGAGGAAAGATAAACCAAAGCGCATAAATTGCTAGTTTATCAAGCAGTTTATAGCTTGATGTTTTCTTTAGTCCAAACCAATTGGATCTGATGCGCTTAAACATTGCCAATACAAGACCCGAAAGTATCATAAAGAGCACAAAATCCATCAGGAATCTGAATATCCCTGGTATAGAGTTTAATTCGAAAGGGAGAACACGTTTATCATGCACAAAAAATTTCATGAATATTGGATAATAGGGTGGATTAATATGCCCACCGCTATATATTCTCGATTCGATATTTCCGATAAGGATAAGCAGGAACCACCCGAAAGCAAAACTCATGTGCATGTATCCGAGAAGCTTATTGCGATTGAACATGCGCCTGTGCAAAAGGCTTTCCATAAAGATTTCACCTACTGCATCTGCAATGCTTTTAAGGTTAATTCCTCTGCGCAGTATTCCCTTTTGTTCAGTACCAAGTGCAGCAATCCAGCGCGAATAGCTTACAAAAAGCACAATTAGCAGAAATATCAATCCAAGGAAGAAAGGAAGTACAAAAGGATCGAATGTCATGGCATATTCTTTTGCAAGGCTTTGCTGATTTGCAGGATGACATTACGTGTATTTACAGCCATGGGGCAAGCCAACTGGCATTTCCCACAGAGCATACATTTTGATATTTCAGTTTCGAGACCTTCAGTTTCTCCTCTTTTTACAAGTAATATTATCCTGCGAAGGCTAAAGTCAGTGAATTCGCCGGCGGAACATGTTGCAGCGCAAGTACCACAGGAGATGCACAACTTTATTGAGGGTTCGTTAATTTCAACTTCACATGAAACTTTCCGGTTATTATTATCAAAATCAATTTGCCGGTCTTTCTGAATCTGGAACCCCCAATTTATCATAAGTGTGGATTTAATGTGAGGTTCCGCTAAGGAAGTTTGCTACAGAAAGTGCTGCAGAACGTGCATCGGCAAGTGTTTCGGCAATTGATTTCGGACCGGTACAGGTCCCGGCATAAAAAATTCCTGAAGCTTCCGACAGGTTTGCCTTAACATGTTCATCAATAGATTTAAGGAATCCGTCATCTCCAAAAACAACAGGTATTTCAGATAATATTTCCGGAATGGAAGACGAAGGTGCTATGCCAGTCATTAGAACAAGAAGGTCAACATTCATTTTCAGCGGCCTGCCAGTTAGGGTATCCTCAACTTTGACTACAATAGACCCATCCTGATTTTCAGCAGCCTCTGAAAGCCTGCCGCGAATAAAATTTACGTTCCATTTTTCCTGGGCTTCTTTGTAAAGTTCTTCGAAATGTCGCCCATACATCCGCAGGTCCATATAAAAACAAAATGCTTCTGTATCAGGAAATAGTTCTCTCACTTCAATAGCCTGCTTAACAGCAGTTACACAGCAAACCTTTGAACAATGAAGGTTCCCGATTTTTTCGTCGCGCGATCCTACACAATGAACAAATCCAATTCGTTTCGGCACTGTTCCAGCTTTTGTTCTAACCTTTTCTGATGTGAACATCTTCTCCAGATCAGCACTTGTTATAACATTTTCATAGATCCCGTACCCATATTCTTCCTTCCGGCGGGCATCAAAAAGATCAAAACCTGTCGCAATTACAACAGCATCTACAACAGAAGGAGAATTATCACCTGTGTGAATCTGAAAAGAATTGTTTGCTCCATCAATGCGTTGTACTGTAGTGTTTGCAGTGAATTCAATTAGATTAACTGCGTTGGCTCTTAGCAATTGAAGGACATCAGCACTTTTGCGCCGGTCAGGGAAAAGTTCGTTCCACTGTTGCAGATGCCCGCCGGACTGAGCTTCCCGGTCAAATATCTTAACGCTGATGCCTAATTTCGCAAGTGAAGATGCACATTCAAGACCAGCCGGGCCACCACCGATTATGCCTACAACCTTACTCATCTTTGTAGAATTTTAGGAAGGAAGGACTTTTAGGCGTTCCCATATCTTCACCTTTCAGACCTTTAAATTTCAAACTTTTATCGTATTCAATTCCAATTTTATCAAGAACAGGTTCTGTTTGCACTTGGTGGAGCTGCAGCCCAAGATCCCAGGGATCATGGCCCAGCACCATTCCTGCCACTTCTTCATAGGTAAAAACAGGGATTCCATCCCCATCTTTTCCATAGGTTTTACCTTCCATCTCACTCAGTGCGTATTGCCATCTGTCAAGAAACATAGGGCAACCAGGACAATTAGTTATAATCAGATCGGGATGATAGGGTTCCATTGATTCGAACTTCTTTTTGGAACACGCAATAGAATAGCCGCGGTTGGCCTGAACGATATATTGCCTGAATCCAAATCCGCAACAATGTCTCCGCTCAGGATAATCTATCACTTCGCCACCCCAGGCCTCAATCATACCAGTTAAAACATAAGGATATTCAGCTCCTCCGATGCCTTTGTGAGGAAACATCTTTGAATAGTGGCAACCAATATGTTCAACAACTTTTAGTGGGGCCCCCGTATTTTTGTCTACCAGCTTGTATTTTGCTTTTGCAGCAATTTCATTTCTGAATTTGTAAATTAAGTCACTTGAGTGAGCAAGATTTTCAGGTTTTTCGAACTCCCTTCCCGTCGCTTTGAGAAGGAAATTGCGGACTTTTTCCTCTACTTCAGGGAAATGATGCCAGGTTTCGAGGATTTCAGTATAAAGGCCGAAAGATGTAATGCATGAAGGGACGAAGTTGCGATAGCCGGCTTCGGTCATGAGTGAAAACTGACGGGCAACAACAGTCATAGTTGTATCGAAAGGAACAATATCTGAATGATAACCAATACCTGTGCAAGTTGTATGGGCGGCTTCATCATGAATATCTTTACCAAGTTCCTCCTTAAGAATTTTCAAAAATGCTTTCTCTGAGCCGGGAAAAAAGTTCTGCCGGATACAACTCCTTGCGTAGTAATAATGATCGTTCGCAATTTCTTTCTGATAATCCTGCCAGAGCAGGCGTTTTCCTTCAATGTTCATTCTTTGGAATAATGATTGTTATTATTAGAGGAATAAACAAAGCGAAAATAATCATTCTCTGTGCCCTGTCCAAAGTCAATACCAAGTTCAAAAGCTTTTTGTTTTGAAAATTCTTCAATTCGATTGTAACGCTCGGTGCCACCGGTAACATCAAATATACTTTTCAATTCATCGAGAGCTTCCTGGGGAATAGTGCGTAATATACCTGGTCCTTCGCCTTTGTAATTTGCACCGAGGCGATCCATAACACCTTCAATATGTTCCTTTTCCCATTCCCAAACAGGACCTTGTTCGGGATGTAACTCAATATCCATAGCTTCGGGGTGAACACAATAACCATATTTCAGCATCCATTCGCCAATTGTACGTTTGATCGCGAATTGCTGCCTGCCTTTTTCGGAATCAGTAAATAATCCCATATCCTGTGATAGGGAACGCAAAGCTATAATGATTAACCCGGGAGTGTTGCCTCGCGGACATCTGGTTTTGCACGACATACATTCGCCGCAATACCAGATAGTCTCGCTTCGAAGTAACGCTTCTATCTGAGTATCATCTTTTGTTTGAACAGTTGAGGCTATTATTCGCGGATCGTAATTGTAAAATTCTGCTGCAGGACAAATAGCTGTGCAGGTACCGCAGTTTATACAGGCACTAAGACTTTCGACAAACCTCACATCCTGAGCGATTTTATCGTATAGTTTGCCCATTGGCTGAAAATGTTTGTTCAAAAAAGGAATGCGGCAAAAGTAAAAATCAAATAGTTAATCTAAGAGAATCAGCTACATGCTATTTAAAACTTCGGCATTATTCCCAGTACAGATGCAAAGATAAAGAATACACCTTCTAACTTAAGAGATGAGGAAAATAAATAATAAACAGATTTTGTAAATTAAATCTGCATCTTGAAATTCAAGGATACTATAGGTTTTCCTCAGAGTATTCTTTCAGCTTATGTACAAGAATATTTACAAAGTTTTGAAGTGGACGTGTTGCCATTATTGCAATCATGGGGCTGAGATTAGCATCAAACACGATTTGGGCTTCAGTGCAATTGTCATCTGTTGCAACAAATTGGCTAATAAGTTCAAACGTAAACGGGGTCTTGCCTTCGGACTTCATCACAATCTTATCATTTGGTTGGCGGACAGTCATTCTCATGCTAAGAGAGGCCATTCCTTTGATCGTGAACGAACATGTGTCAACAGTTGATTTCCAATCGGTAACCTGCTCAGGCATAAGCTTTCCGAAATTATCGAAATCACTTACAAAATCGAAGACTACGCTATTTTTTCGGGAGATCAGAACTTTATCACTATTTATGGTACTCATCTATTTACCGCCCTCCCAGTCTTTAGGGTTTTCGCGCCACTGAATCAGCGATTTCAAGTCGGAATCGTTGATATAATTACGCTCAAGAGCTTTTTTGATGAGAATATCGTAGTCAGTAAGGGTAACTAATTGGCAATTGGCCTTTTTGAAATTAGCTTTTGCTTCGGTCAGGTTATAGGTAAATATTGCTGCCATTCCTTTAACATTGCATCCGGCTTCGCGCAGGGCTGCAACAGCATTCAGGCTGCTTTGCCCGGTGGAAATCAGATCTTCGATCACAACAACAGATTGGCCTGATTCTACAACGCCTTCTATCTGGTTTGTGAGACCATGATCCTTTTTTTCTGACCTCACATATACAAATGGTAAGCCCAGGTCCTGTGCAACCAGAACTCCGGCAGCTATCGCACCGGTAGCAACTCCGGCAATAAGGTTCACAGTGCCAAACTCTTCATTAATCATTTTTACAAATTCCTGGCGGATAAAAGTCCGTATCTTTGGATAGGATAATGTTTTACGGTTGTCGCAATAAATAGGCGATTTGATGCCTGAACTCCATGTAAAGGGGTTGGCGATATCTAATTTTATTGCTTTAATTTGCAACAGGAAATCCGCGGTAGCCATTGCAGTTTCTTCATCCTTTGATTTCATAGCGCAAATGTATAAAGTTTTTGTCAATCACCGAGCCATATATCTGGCAGCATACAATGATCTAAAATGTATTTGTGGCAACGATGAGCCGATTAAGTGCGATGACCGGAATCAAGTGGAGAATGCGTTTTCTAATTTTATTTGCAAACCCTCACAAGATTCGCTTTATCTTTATAATACAGGTGATTCCGAAATATTATTTATTCATTTTATCTCGTTGTTTTCGTTTATCCAGGCGGCAGGTGGTCTGGTGAGAGATCCCCAAAACCGGTTTCTGTTTATTCACCGTCTTGGAGTTTGGGACTTGCCAAAAGGGAAGATTGAAAAAGGAGAAGATCCCCCAACAGCTGCGTTGCGTGAAGTAACTGAAGAGACAGGCCTCCAAAATCTGACGATATTAAAACCTTTGCCACATACATATCATATTTTCGAACGCGAAGGCAAATTAAAGCTAAAGCAGACTTTTTGGTTCGAAATGGTCAGTAGCGATGATGGACCATTATGTCCTCAGCTTGAAGAAGATATAATTGAAGTGCACTGGTTCGGAAATGATGAGATTGAACTTCCCTTGTCAAATACATATCCTGCAATACTGGGATTGGTTGCTGGTTATTTGTCGGAACTAATGTAGAACCTCAATAGATGACCACTACCTGATTATTAATTATCTTTGTTACAAGCAGAAAAGTTATGAAACGTATAGCTGTTTTCCCAGGATCGTTCGATCCAATCACCAGAGGCCATGAATCCATTATCAGGCGGGCAATACCACTCTTCGATAAAATTATTGTAGCTATTGGTATTAACGTTGAAAAGAGTGCTTCGTTCACAGTTGAGGATCGGTTATCCTGGATCAGACAGGTTTTTGCAGGACAGGACAAAGTGAGCGTTATGAGCTATTCAGGTCTTACAGTAGATTTCTGCAAAAAGGTTAATGCTTCGTATATCCTTCGCGGATTGCGCACTTCTGCAGATTTTGAATTCGAGCGGAGTGTAGGGCAGGTAAACCTAAAACTTAACCCTGAAATAGAATCAGTATTTCTGTTAACCCTTCCTGAATTTGCATCACTCACTTCTTCCATTGTTCGCGAAGTTCACCGTTATGGTGGTGATGTAAGCCAGTTTGTCCCCGATGGTATTCAGCTCTGATCTTCCACGTTTCTGAAAAAACTGAAATTTACTTTTCCGTATTGCCGGTGTTCGGTAAAATTCGGATGGGCTTGGAACTTAACATTCCGTGGATGTTCAATTACCACCCAACCATCTGGCGCAAGTAAGTTATGCGTAAAGATGAGGTCTGGTAGCTTGCTGATATCTTCTGATTCAAATGGTGGATCAGCAAAAATCAGGTCGAATTTCCGTTTGATTACCGGTAAAAAAGTGAAAACATTTGTCTGGATAATACTCATTATCTTAAATCCAAGGGCTTCAGCTGATTTTTCAATGAAAGCCGCGCATTTAGGATTAAGCTCAACAGCCATGATTTCGGTTGCTCCCCGTGAAGCAAATTCATAGGAAATATTACCTGTTCCTGAAAAAAGATCCAGCACAGAGATTTCATCAAAATCAATGCGGTTATTCAGAATATTAAACAGGCTTTCCTTTGCCAGATCAGTGGTTGGCCGAACCGGCAGACCATTTGGAGGTATGATCCGCCTGCTTCTGTGCGAGCCACATATTATACGCATTTCGCAAAACTTAGAAGGTTATAATAAATTGGAACAGGAAAATTTGCTGCCATTTGGTTGCTTGCATTTATAAGAGCCTGATCGATAAAGCTGATATTTCTGATATAGCGGTAAAGTAATTCGAAGCGCTCTGACTCACGCTCAATACTGCCGATCAGCACAAGCGTTATTGCATCGGGATTGAGACCAAGTTGCTCCATAACAAATATTATATAGTAGGCTAAATCTTCTCTTGTGCGATACTGAAAATTGTTTAAATAGCGGAGTTTGCCTTTTTCAATAGAAATTAACTCGACCCTGCCTCCCCCTACATTTGCATATAACATTCCATTGCCGGCAGGTTCTTTAGATATCATTAAGAGGTTTTCGAGCATTTGCCCAGAAGCATGTGATATTTCCGCTTCCGGAAAAAATGACAGGAGCGTCGAATAAATGCAAGATGGGAGTGTGTAAATAATTTCAGCGTTTACACTTGCGACTGCTTCATGCCGGCAAATTTCAAATTCTTCTACGGCATGATTAAAAAGTAAGAGTTCTTTTTCGTCCCCTTCAGTGAAAAGTTCCTGGGGAATAAACGTTGACTTATGGTATTCTACAGCGATTCGCACCTTGTGAAAAGGCTTTTTTAGCTCATCAAGATTTTCAAGAAGTTGCGTTACTTCCCTGCACCATTCCCGCGAATCATTTTCCGAAGATAATTGTGGATCAGAAATACTGAAACTGTAAGATTCAAGTCCGATTAAGCAATTATCTTCAACCCTGCTAAAGCAGTAAGAAAACCTGTCTCTTCCTGCCAATATAAATAAGTTATAATTCCTTGATAAATGGACGCTGAAAGAATCGTCGAAGCGCGTAAAAAGCGGGTGAGACAGGGTGGTCATAAGTTTTTCGCTAGTCCTGTTTTCCAGTTTCTGCCGAAACTAAGCAGAGAATAAGTGTGCAAATGTATGGCATTTTGAGGAATTAATGATTTTAGCCTGAATAGGGTAAAAAGATGTTTTAAAATTAATAGGTAAATGGCTGAGTCAACAACGTATGCCAAAACTTATATCTACGTAAAACTTATTAGAATATTCACCGCTCAGCGGACACCATCTCTTCATAAGTTGGAATTTCCGGAAGGAACAAATATGTATGATCTGCAAAATTGAACTTACAGCAATAGTGCGACATTCCGTTTGTTATGAGCATATAATCCACATGAAAAACCATGTCGTAACGCGCTGCCTGGTCAAAAACATGCTGAGATACTGAAACACCAGGAGCCTTACATTCAACAAGCATCAGCGGTTTCCCTGTTCGTGCGTAAACTACAATATCAGCACGTTTTATAAGGCTATTTAATTTCAGTTGTACTTCAACACCAATCAATGAAAGCGGGACTGATTTTTCGACAGACAGATGTTGCAATACATGCTGGCGAACCCATTCTTCGGGAGTAAGAGCTACAAATCGTTTACGCACCACGTCGAAAACCTGCTGTTTCCCACTTTGCGATGTGAAGCGAAATTGATATTCGGGGAAGTTGAGTGGCTGCATGTTAATAGTTAATATCGGCAATAATACTGAATTTTATCCTGCAGTAGAACAACTGTATATAAAAGGCATCTGGTTTCTTTCGGGAATTACCTAATTTTGCCTTACTTTTACCGCTTGTCCTAAAATATACTGAATGAAAACCAAGGAAGAAATAGTTGAGAACTGGCTGCCACGCTATACGGGAATGGCTCTTGAAGAATTTGGCGAATACATACTGTTGACAAATTTCCGAAACTACCTGGAACATTTTGCCACATGGCACAATGTGGAAATTAAAGGCATAGGCAAGCCAATGCCATGTGCAACAGCCGATGATATTACAATGATCCATTTTGGAATGGGAAGCCCCAATGCAGCAACAGTAATGGACCTACTTAGCGCGATTCATCCCAAAGCCTGTCTTTTCCTTGGGAAATGCGGTGGATTGAAAAAGAAAAACCAACTGGGTGATTATATCCTTCCTATAGCTGCTATACGAGGCGAAGGAACCGGTGACGACTATTTCCCGATCGAAGTTCCCGCTCTCCCTGCTTTTAACCTGCAAAAGGCTATCTCTACCACAATACGTGATTATAAACGTGATTACTGGACAGGGACTGTTTATACTACCAACCGGAGGGTTTGGGAGCATGATGAACAGTTTAAAGAATATCTGCGCACAACGCGGGCAATGGCAATCGACCTCGAAACTGCAACCATATTCCTTGTCGGATTTGCCAACGAAATCCCTACAGGAGCGCTACTCCTCGTTAGTGATCAACCAATGATTTACGCTGGAATCAAGACTGATAAGAGCGATCAGAAAGTATCCGAAAACTTTATGGACGAGCATCTACGGATCGGGATAGATTCACTCAAACAACTTATTAATGAAGGTTTGACGGTTAAACACCTTCGGTTTTAGCCAGCCTCAGGAGTAAATCCATAATCGTATAGTCTCATTTTCTCATTATCACATTATTAATATTGATTGCTCCATCAATAATTCACCATGACCTACGAGCAAATTCTAACCGAATTAAAGAATAAGAAATACCGTCCTGTTTATTTTCTCATGGGCGAAGAACCTTATTTTATCGATATCATTTCTGACTATATCATCGATAATGTCCTGACGGCTGACGAGAAGGAATTCAACCAGGCCGTGCTTTATGGGAAGGATGTGGATGCAGGCACAATTGTGGATAATGCAAAGCGTTTCCCTATGATGTCGGATTATCAGGTGGTGGTGGTGAAGGAAGCTCAGGAAATCCGCAACCTTGTTCCGGGTTCGTCCGACAAAGATGACGACGAGGATACACCTGCTATTAAAAACACGGACACGAGGAAATCACCGCTCGAACTTTATATCGAAAAACCAGTTCCTACAACCATCCTTGTTATCTGTTACAAATACAAAAAACTGGATAAACGGCGGGCTATCTATAAACTTTTAGATAAAAACGGTGCTATTTTTGAATCGGCAAAACTTTATGACAATCAGGTTCCGGCCTGGATTACTGGTTTCCTCAAAAAGCAAGGCTACACGCTTACACCTATAGCAGCTCAATTACTTAATGATTACCTTGGTGTTGACCTGTCACGAATCGTTAACGAACTTGGTAAACTTGTTATTAATATTCCTTCCGGAACACAGATAACAGAAGTTCATATCGAACAAAACATTGGCATAAGTAAGGATTACAACACATTCGAATTACAGAAAGCCCTTGGTAAACGCGATATTCTCAAAGCCAATCGTATTGCTATCCATTTTGGCCTCAACCCAAAGGAAAACCCTATTTTGAAGACCATTCCCATTCTTTTCGGATACTTCTCCAAACTAATTCAATATCATTACCTGAAGGATAAATCCCGCGATTCCCTCATCAGATCATTAAGCATAAGCCCCTCTTTTGTAGGCGAATACATGGATGCAGCACAAAACTATACTCCGGCAAAATTGCGTAAAGTTGTAGGCCTGCTTCGCGAGTACGACGGAAAATCCAAAGGCATTGATAACGACTCTACCAATCAGGGCGAACTTTTGAGGGAACTTGTTTTCAAGATACTTCATTAGCCATGGAGAGTTCCAGCTATCCTTGGGGGCACAACAGGCGTTATAATTCCTATGCTGAATATTTCCGGAAACAGTTTGGCCACCGTGTTCAGAAAATTTCCATCGATGCAGGATTCACCTGCCCAAACCGCGACGGAACAGTAGCTTCCGGAGGTTGCACCTATTGCGACAATAATGCGTTTAACCCTTCGTATTGTTCCCCCGGCAAAACCATTACATTACAAATGGAAGAGGGCGCAGAATTCCACCGTGTGCGCTACCGAAGAGCTGCAAATTACCTTGCTTACTTCCAGGCCTATTCAAATACCTATGCGCCATTAGCTAAACTTAAGCAACTTTATAATGAAGCATTAAGCTTTCCGGGAGTTGTCGGTCTTGTAGTTGGAACCCGTCCCGATTGCATCGACAACGAAAAGCTGGACTATTTTGCCAGCCTCTCCGAAACCAATTATATCATTCTTGAATACGGAATTGAATCCTGCTACGACCAAACGCTTAAACGCATCAACCGCGGCCACACATATTCCCAGGCGGAAGAAGCCATCCGCCTCACCGCTTCCTTCGGAATAAAAACCGGGGCCCACATCATCTTTGGCCTTCCAGGCGAATCGGAAAGTGATATGCTTGCTGAAGCATCCATGATCTCCCTTCTGCCCCTGAGCAACATCAAACTCCACCAGCTACAGATTGTTAAGAGTACAGCCATGTCTGCCGAATTCGTTTCAAACCCGGGAGATTTCCACAAGTTCTCTCTTGAAGCCTATATCGATTTTGTTATCCGCTTTATTGAATGCTTAAATCCATCGTTTGTTATTGAACGCTTTTCGGGGGAAGTACCCCCACGCTTCCTTGCTGCACCAGCCTGGGGGCTAATCCGTACCGACCAGGTAAATGTAATGATCGAAAATGAATTGGAAAGACGGGATACATGGCAGGGAAAAAATTATTAAACCAAAGTAAATAATTATTCCTATCATAGTAGGTAGGTTTTATGATTATTATGATTAGATTTGTAAATCATAATTTAATGGGTATAAAACTTTAATACTAACCAAAACCTCACAACCATGAAAAAAAGTTTACTCTTTGCTGTAATCACAGCACTTTTATGCTGGACTGCCAATGCGCAGACCACTGAATTCTTCGATGACTTCGAGTCCGGGGCAGGAAACTGGACTTTAACAGGCACCTGGGGTCTCAGTACAGTACAAGCATACTCTCCTACGCATTCCCTTAGTGAAAGCCCAACCGGAAATTACGGTAATAGCAAAACAATCTATGCTACTATGACCACCGGAATCAATCTCTCAGGCGCACTTTCAGCTGATGTTTCTTTCTTTGCCCGTTATGACATTGAAGCAGGTTTCGACTATATGTATGTCGATGCTTCGAAAGATAACTTCGCAACATTTACCAACGTACACACTTTCGATGGTACTGACCTTACTTTTACAAACTACACTTATTCACTCGGTGGATTTGTAGGACCTGGATTTGACAATGTAAAAGTACGTTTCCGCTTCATCAGCGATCAGGGTTATGTTTTGGATGGAATGTATATTGACGATTTCACCATCACCAGTTCCGATGTAGATCTTGCTCCCCCTCTCATTATTACAACACCTCCTGAGTTCTACGAAGGCTCTCTGAATGAATATGTAGTGGAAGCTGAAATAATCGATATATCAGGTCTTTCTCTTGTTAAATGTGCCTATACCGTTGATGGGGTTCCTGCCGATACTCTGGATGGTGTAAATGTAGCTGGCAATAATTATACGTTCACTATTCCTGCACAATACCCTGGAGCATGGGTTGATTATAAGATTTTAACTATTGATGCATCTCCTGCTGCTAACACAGCAGAAACAAGCATAGCATCTTATATAGCAGGTGAATATTACAAATACGATTCAGGTGTAGTGGACTTTTACATAGCATTTGCTCCTACCGAAGGTGCTGCTGTGGCGATGTCGCCAGCTGGTCCAACTCGTCTGGTTACAGCCTTAATCCGTAACTACACGGATATATCGCATCCAAATGGCGATCAGGAGTTCCATTTGTGGACTGCAGGGGCAACTGGCCCTGATGCCGATCTTATAACACCATTTGTTGTTACCCCAGAGGCTACTCTAACCAATACATCAGCTATGACACGTATTGACCTGAGGCCTTTTGCTGATCAGCTTACTGAGTTTTCCGGCGATGTTTATGTTGGATTAAAACCACTGGCAGATACCGTATTTTGCACAGAATCAAGTCCGGGAACAGGTGGAAGATCCTTTGCATATATTGGAGGAGCATGGGCTGCCCAAACCGGCGATTTCCATTTCCGCCTGATTACTACAGGGCTTGGTGTTGGTATTCAGGAAACTGACAAAAACGTGTTGGTGGTTTCTCCAAACCCTATGAGTACTTACACTATTATTCGCCTTAGCGCTGAAGTTGCAGCTAAACATCCTGTTGCTACACTCTACGATCTGGCAGGGAAACCTGTTGCTGTGAGGCAGGAAGTTTCGGGTAATACTATCCAGCTCATGCGCGACAATCTACCTTCGGGTATTTACATTTGCCGGATATCAGGCGATGCAGGTGCTGTTGGTCAGATCAAGATACTGGTTCGATAGAAATATTATTTCTTCAATTAAACACAAAAGGCTCTTTCGGGAGCCTTTTGTGTTTTTACGACTTGCTATTCTCCTTTTCATCATCAGATGGTGATTTTATTTTTAACCTGCCTTCTTCCATCAGAACCTTCGCGATCATCCATTCCAGTTGCCTGTTTGCACTGCGAAATTCATCTGCAGCACATTTTTCCAGGGCTTCCATCACCTCCTTGTTTACACGTAGCGCGAATACTTTATTCTTCGACAAGAGAGCGAAAATTTTATCTTTGCCTCACGTTAAATACTATGAAACACTACAAGCACCTGTTTTTCGACCTCGACCGCACACTCTGGGATTTTGAGACCAACTCTGACGAGACACTTAATGATATCCTGATTAAATATGACCTTGCGTCAAAAGGAATTACATCACTTAAGATGTTCAAGGGTGTATATTCCGGCATTAATACAATGTTATGGAACTTGTATCTGAACGGAGAAATTATTAAAGAGAAATTAAACACACAGCGTTTTAATTTAACGCTTGAGGCATTTGGCATAACAGACACCTTGCTGGCAAACTCAATGGCAGATGACTATGTGGAAATGAGTCCCTTAAAGACGAATCTATTTCCTTTTGCTATGGAAATGCTTGAATATCTGCATGGGCAATATAAGCTCCACATTATTACCAATGGCTTTGAGGAAGTTCAGTTTAAGAAGTTAGAGCGTACAGGGATGGGTCGGTATTTTAATCAGGTCATTACTTCCGAAGAAGCTGGTGCAATGAAACCCAATGAACAAATATTTCTTTTTGCACTGAACAAAGCATGTGCATTGGCGAGCGAAAGCCTGATGATTGGTGATGAAATAGAGATTGATCTGCTTGGGGCTAAATCCGTCGGGTTAGATCAGATGTATGTGAACCACCATGGAAAAATCCATAAGGAATCATTCACATTCGAAGTCATGTCGCTATCAGAAATAATGGAGATTCTTTAAACAAAAAAGGCTATCAGAATCTGACAGCCTCTTTTAACCAGAAAGTTTTTAAATTACTTTTTTGGAACCGGAGTAAGTTTTGCGTCTTCTTTAGAAGCATCTTTACCTGCACAGCCAGATTTCATTTCTTTTGCTGCGCAGCAACCTTTCTTAGCTTCGTCACCACATTTTTTTGCACATGATTTTGTGCAAGATGCTGGCTTGTCAGCACATTTAGCGTCTTTAGTAACAGCTTTGTCAGTCGATACTTTTTCGGTTGTAATCTTTTGAGTAACATTTTGAGCAGATACTGCTGTAGTAGCAAGGAATGTTACAAAAGTGAACAATGAGAACAATACAAGGATTTTTTTCATTTGTTATAGTTTTTATGATTATGCGACAAAATTAAATCAATTTGAGGTTTACCAAACAAATAAATTGTTAAGGAGATGTTAAAGTTTACAGTATTTAAGGAAACCCTATAAGAACCTGGCAATTGCGGTCTGTCCCCCTTTCACTTTCTGTTCAAGTGTAACCAATACTTTGGATGAAAGAGGCAGAAGTAAATCAACACGGCTGCCAAATTTTATAAAGCCAAGTTCGCATCCCTGGGTAATGCGTTCGCCAGATTTGGCATAGCATACAATCCGGCGTGCCAGGGCTCCGGCAATCTGCCTTACCATTACAGAGTTATTAGCATCTTTTTGGATAACAACAGTATTTCGCTCGTTTTCCGCTGAAGACTTTGGATGCCAGGCAACAAGGAATGACCCAGGGCTATAATTCGTATAAATGATCTTTCCGCTAACCGGATAAAGATTAACGTGAACATTATTAGGCGACATAAATACAGATACCTGAAGGCGCATTTCATTAAAAAATTCCTGTTCCATCACTTCTTCTATCGCTACTATAGTGCCATCTGCCGGACATAATATAATATTGGAGTCGCTTTGCAGTGAACGGTTTGGTATTCGAAAAAACCTGACTACAACACCAATAACAATTGCTATTGACAGATACATTGCAGAGTGAAAATACGTCTGTGCCGGAAAGATTAGATTTATAACAACAATTGTGGTCACGCAGATCACCAAAGTAGTACTAATAATCTTATATCCTTCCTTGTGTATTTTCATTCCCCAATAATAATATTTACTTTATCGACAAATCGTTATAAAAACAAAAACAACTGGTGCAGAAAGAAGTACTGCATCAAAACGATCCAACAGCCCTCCATGTCCTGGCAATAAATTTCCAGAATCTTTTATTCCAAGGCTTCTCTTAAGCATCGATTCTACCAGATCTCCCAATGTTCCAAATACAACTATAATTAATGCTATTACAGTCCACTTCCAAAGGGATAGTCCAGTAAAATACTGTGATAACAGTGCTGCGGATAACACTGCGAATAATGCCCCGCCAATGCTGCCTTCCCAGGTTTTGCCCGGGGATATCCTCTCAAACAGATGATGCTTACCAATTGCCGAACCAATAAGGTAAGCACCTGTGTCGTTCATCCAAAGAATAAGGAAATACCCCAATAGGATTCCATAATTATAGTCATCCTGCAATACAGTCGGTAGGTAAAGATAATTCAGTAAACCAAATGGCAGAGAGACATATAGCACTCCTGTAAGTGTAGTCCCGATATTTCCGAAAGGATCAGCAGACTGTGCAAATAGTTCAGCGATAAATATCAAACCAATAAGAAAAATATTTATGAAGATAAGGATATTACCTAACAACCCAAAAACACCCAGGGCATTTGCGGCAAGAGAGATGTATAAGAAGCTACCTATACCAGTGCCAAGATATGTTTGTGGTTTCCGGCCCCGTTTCTCCAGAATCTTGTAGAATTCCAGTTGCGCCAGTATTGAAACAAATAAAAACAGGGCAGCAAAGATTCTAGCATCCATTATAACAGCCCCTGCGACCAGTGCGATGAAAACAATGCCGGTTAATGTTCGTGTTTTAAGGTTATTCACTTTTCAAATCCAGGATGAATTGTTTGGCAATAAAGGCATTTTCAACATCAACAAATATTTCAAGATCACCAAAAAGGTAGGCTGAATCTTTCTTGTTCACAATTACACTCTCAATGTCGTTTTCTTCCAGGATACTTTTGATTATTTCCGCCTCATATTCCTGAGAAACAGTATGAATGTTAACCCAATTGTTTTGCATGTTGATTTTCTGGCTTCAGATTGAATCTTCAATGAGGAAAACAAATAGTTCGCGGGGACCGTGAGCACCCATCACAAGAGTTTTTTCAATGTCAGCGGTGCGGCTTGGTCCTGTGATTACCGAAATAAGAGAGGGGATCCTGTTGCTATATCTCTGTTTGATACCTGCCAGGGCTTGTTTGAGGTCAGATACCAGCTGAGACGAAAATGCGATTACAACATGAATTTCAGGATAAACATTAAGACGTCTGCCTGAGATTTGCGCTGAGGAAACCATAATGCTTCCAAGCCGTGCTATTAAATATTCGCAACCTGTAACACTAACCCTCAGCGAATGGAAGCTCTCTTCGTCGGAACTAAAAGGAATATCGGCTTTGTCAAGCAATTCCTGAAACATTGGATCAGTGCAATAAACTTCATCCCATTGATTTCCACTGCAAATTTGAGATAGATTTGAAACGAGCTCCTCCATATTTTCGCAGTAAACGAACTTCCCGGCTACTTTGGTGAATTCACGCGCAAAATTGACATCAAGGGACTCTTCCATTTCCTTGTAAACAAGCGTGTCGAAATCCACGTTTGGATATGGATTGTCCGTTTTATTGATAAGCGCGTTACGCACTTTCTTCAGGACTTTTTCTTTGGATGTACTCTCTTCCATGAGACTAATATCAACTGGTAGATTCGGTTATTCCTGGTTCCGTTGCAACGGGTTTTTCCGGAATTGCTTCTTCGCTTACTTTTACAGTGTTTCCATTGTTCCCATTATCAGCATCTCCAAGCATTTCTGTGGGAATATCAAATGGCCTTCGTCCAAAAATTACTTCCAGATCTTCCCTGAAAATCACTTCCTTTTTAAGCAGTTGTGTTGCAAGTTGTTCCAGTTTATCCTGATTTTCGAGTAATATTTTCTTTGCGCGCTGGTAACCTTCTTCTACCAGTTTACTAATTTCTTCATCTATCACCTCAGCAGTTTTTTCGCTGAAAGGCTTGTTAAATGAGTATTCCTGCTGACCTGAAGAATCATAGAAACTTATATTGCCAATTTTCGCGTTAAGTCCGTAAAAAACAACCATTGCATAAGCCTGTTTGGTTACTTTCTCAAGATCATTAAGCGCCCCTGTTGATATTTTTCCAAAAATGATTTCCTCAGAAGCCCGGCCTCCCAAGGCTGAGGTCATTTCATCGAACATCTGCTCGAATGTTGTGATCTGCCTTTCTTCCGGCAAATACCAGGCTGCGCCAAGAGCCTTCCCACGTGGGACTATCGTTACTTTAACCAAAGGATGAGCGTGTTCCAGCAACCAGCTAACAGTAGCATGGCCTGCTTCGTGGAAGGCAATAACCTTCTTCTCATTTGGAGAAATTATTTTATTCCGCTTCTCAAGGCCACCAACAATACGATCGATGGCATCAAGGAAATCCTGCTTTTCTATCTGCTTTTTGTCGGTTCGGGCAGCTATCAATGCTGATTCATTGCACACATTGGCAATATCGGCACCAGAAAAACCCGGAGTTTGTTTCGCAAGAAAATCAACATTTATTGCAACATCCATCTTTAAGTTTTTCATGTGAACTTTAAAGATAGCCTTGCGTTCTTCCAGGTCAGGCAATTCAACATTAATCTGCCTGTCGAACCTGCCGGCTCTCAGCAAGGCGCGGTCTAATACATCTGCGCGGTTGGTGGCAGCCAGGATTATTACCCCTGCATTTGTGGCAAAGCCATCCATTTCGGTGAGTAACTGGTTGAGTGTGTTTTCGCGTTCATCGTTGCCACCGGTTATCTGGTTGCGTCCCCGTGCACGTCCAACAGCATCTATTTCATCAATAAAAATTATACACGGAGCTTTTTCTTTAGCTGTTTTGAACAGATCCCGCACACGTGAAGCTCCCACACCAACAAACATTTCCACAAAGTCAGAACCCGACAACGAGAAGAACGGAACTTTTGCTTCACCTGCTACAGCTTTTGCCAATAAGGTTTTACCTGTGCCCGGAGGCCCGACAAGTAATGCGCCTTTAGGTATTTTTCCACCCAGATTTGTATATTTCTGCGGGTTTTTAAGAAATTCAACTATCTCCATGACTTCTACCTTGGCTTCTTCCAGGCCGGCAACATCACTGAAATTTATAGCTACCATCGAATCCCGGTCGAAGAGCTGGGCTTTCGATTTCCCGATATTAAATATCTGGCCACCGCCACCGGCACCCTTGTTCATCATACGCATCACGAAAAACCAGACGCCAACAAGTATTATTACCGGTAAAACCCATCCTAAAATCTCGCCTCCCCAATTTTTTTCTGTACTGTTTTTAATATATATCTTTTGCTGGTCAGGAATATTTTGTTGTGCATCGTCCACATCTTTCTCAAAAGATTCCTGCGAACCGATTGGATAAGTATATTGAGGGTCAGGTTCTCCTATGGTCTTTGTCGGCCTTACTGCTTTAAACTTATCAAGTGCCAGTTTGTCCTTCCTGATATATACTTTAGCTACTTCCTTGTTAACTAAAACAAGTTTTTCAACTTCCTGATTTTCAAGCATGGGTCTAAGCTCGCCCCAGCCAATTTCTTTTGTTGTTCCGCCCCAATTCATGATCTGCAAGCCAATAAAAAATAAGGCCAGAACACCATAAAGCCAGTAAAAATTAACCTTTACTTTAGGAAACTTGCCCTTTGGTGAATTATCAGTAAGAATTGGTTTTTTTCTATTGTTATTTTCTTCAGCCATTCGGTTTGATGAATTAAAATATTTTTGATTTCAGGATTTAATCTGCCGCGTAGTCTGTCCGGTCAGCATCTGCCCAGAGCTTTTCCAGCCGGTAGAAATCGCGCGTTTGTTCCTGAAAGATATGAACTACTACATCTGAATAATCAAGCAACAGCCATTCTGAATTTTCGAAACCCTCACGGTGCCATACTTTTTGACCAAGATTGGTTTTCACATAATGTTCAACTGCATCTGCTATTGCCTCTACCTGAGTTCGCGAAGTACCATGACAAATAACAAAATATTCACATACCGTATTTGGCAGAACACCCAGATGGAGGCTTACAATTTGTTTTCCTTGCTTTTCCTG
>CAZEDO010000023.1:29908-35838 GCA_964511085.1 uncultured Lentimicrobiaceae bacterium | reverse complement strand
GCCTGGTATACTAAATATTATAAAAACACAAAACGCAATACTCCCGGGCCCGCAGGAAAAAGCGCCTCAGGAGGCTTTTGCATGGATAAAGGTGAATACACCAAGCGATGCCGTTATTGCTTTTGCCAAACCACGCGCTCTGGCTTTTTACACTGATCGCAATGGTTTCAGCAATCCAAAGAACCAGGATATTGGAATAATGAACACAGATTTTTTGAATGCCGGAGTAACCTATCTACTCGCGAGTAAAACCCAATCCGACGAATCATTCATTCGCTATATTCAGGTGAACGAAAACCTGTTAAAACACATTTGGGGGAATGATGAATTTGACTTATACAAGCTTCGCTGATTTTGTAAATAAACGTTTTAATTGAAAAGTTTTGGCTCATTTATTTACGGATTATGTGAATATATTGGTGGGATATGAGTTCTTTATAAGTATCTTTAAGCCTTACTCTTTAAGGCTTCGGGCTAACAAAATACTCAGGACTTGTTTACTCTTGAAATAAAAAAATCATTTGAGAATCCAATAACCTTTACTGATTAGAATTCAAGAAACCCTCATGAATATAGAAGCGTATTATAAAATTACATATGGACTTTACGTTGTAAGTTCTGTAGATGGTAATAAACTGAATGGTTATATTTCTAATACTGTGTTCCAGGTTACTGCCGAACCAGCTCAATTTGCAATAGCATGCAGCAAAAATAATTTCACAACTGGAATGATCCAAAAAAGCAAGGTGTTTTCTATATCGGCTTTGCGGAAGGACACGAGTGCTGACCTTATTGGTACTTTCGGATTCAAGTCAGGAAAAGAGCATGACAAGTTTTTAAAATTCAACTATAAAACCGGCATAACCGGTGCTCCCATTCTTATTGAAGATACGCTGGCCTGGTTCGAATGCGAAGTGGTTCAGATGATAGATGTTGGCACTCATCTGCTGATCATCGGAAAAGTGATTGATGGTGACCTGTTGGATACCTCAGGTGAACCATTAACTTATGCTTACTATCGCGGATCACGGAATGGTAAAGCTCCTAAAAATGCACCTACTTTTATTGACCCGGAAAAGTTGAAAGATAAAGTACACGAAATTACTACCGGGTTGTATGATAAATATGAATGTACTGTTTGCGGTCATATTTATGATGAAGAAATAGGAGAACCCGAAGCTGGCATTCCTCCCCGCACAAAGTTTAGTGATTTGCCGGTTGACTGGATTTGCCCTTTATGCGGAGCTGAAAAAGCGGATTTTATTAAAATATCCTGATTTTGATTTTGGAGTCTGTTTGGCTCAGATATTTAGAATTATTAACATATAGGCTGTTAGACTATTAGACTATTAGTAAAAAAGCTGATATGCGCGACCATACAAAACTTAGGGCATTTGTGCTTGCAGATGAAGTAGCAGTTCTAATTTATAGAATAACTATTCAATTCCCGAAAGAAGAAATTTATGGATTGACTTCGCAGATGAGAAGATCTGGAGTTTCTGTTCCTTCAAATATTGTTGAAGGTTGCGCCCGTGAAAGCCAGGTTGAGTATCTCCGATTCCTCGAGATCGCATTTAGTTCCTTACGGGAATTGCATTATCAATATGGATTAGCCGACCGTCTGGGTTATATTAAAGAACCAGACACTTCATCTTGTGAAATGAAGATCAAGGAAACCGAAATAGTAATTTCAGCCTTAATTCGTGCCATTCGCAAAAGCTAATAGCCTTATAGGCTAATATGCTTATAGCCTGCCACCTAAATAATTATTCAGATTAATAAACAGAGTATTAACTTTTAAAAAAAAATGTAATGGAAAAAAGTTTAAAAGGAACACAAACTGAGCAAAACCTGCTTAAAGCATTTGCAGGTGAATCACAAGCCAGGAACCGTTATGAGTTCTTTGCCAAGGTTGCTGCTGAAGAGGGGTACAAACAAATCTCCAACATTTTTCAGAAAACTGCCGACCAGGAGAAACAACATGCAAAACGTTTCTTCAAATTCCTTGAAGGCGGCGATACAGAGATAACAGCCACATACCCCGCAGGCAAAATAGGAACAACAGCCGAAAACCTGAAAGCAGCAGCTATGGGCGAAAATGAGGAATGGACACTTCTTTATCCCGGTTTTGCAGAAATAGCACTAAAAGAAGGATTCCCTCAGGTTGCTGCAGCCTTTAAAATGATTGGCAAGGTTGAGGCTGAGCATGAAAAAAGGTATCTGAAACTCTTGAAAAATATTGAAGACGGAACAGTTTTCAAAAAAGGAGAAAAAGTAAAATGGGTTTGCAGCAATTGCGGGTTCGTTCACGAAGGCGAAAAGGCCTTGGAGAATTGCCCGGCCTGCCTTCATCCACAAGCTTACTTCGAACTGTTTGAGGAAAATTACTGAGAAGCCGGCAAAGAGGAAAAAGCCAATTAATGCAAAACTTCCTTAAGTACTTCAGGCGATTTCATTTCCCTGAATCCGGGAAGGTGCAGCCGGTAATAATCAAGTACTTTATTGAGTAAAGTATCGCGCAAGGTTGCGCTCCATTCCTCTGTGTCAGGCTGAAAAGCTGATTGCAGCAACAACTGATGCCAATAACCTGATAGTGTCTCATCAAGGCAGTAGGGATGCAATGGGATTGATGAAATGAAAGCACCTTCCTGCAGATCGAAAAAACGACAGGAAGAAGAAAAATTATCATGTGGCCTGAAGCCCAGAAAATGCGTGAGTTCCATTGCAACTTGGAGATGAAAACTCCCAAGCCGGTCGGTTGTTGAATCGAGATATTTTACAGTATCAACGATATAAGTGAATAAAGCCGGGTCAGGTTCCTCTCCCTGTATCGATTTATTAAGTAACTCGTTGATGAAAATGGCTAATGATGAGCGCCGGATATCTGTTGTTATTCCTGTAAATGGATAAGCAGAACTTATATCCCTGAGGTGATGCAGTGTATATTTTTCTTTGTAATCCATTACAATGTCCACCAATGAAAGTGGACCAAAAAGGTTCATCCGCATACGCGATTTTTTCCGGCGCACACCTTTTACCATGAATGATTGGAGGCCAAAGCGTTCGGTATAGATTTTAGCAATGATACCTGACTCGGAATAGTTGAGATGATGAAATACAATTCCGCTCGTGTTAATTATCATGTGTATGCAACGATTTTGCTTTGTGAACCAGGGAGCAATTTTCTAACATGCATAATCTGTAAATCAAATGTTAGCTTATTTGATAAATAATATTTTAGAAACCAGGGTTTCGGATCCGTCTTCGTTAGAGATAAATACCAGATAGACACCCGTATTTACCCTACGTCCTCCTATAATATTTCCAATCGTTCCCCGCCAAATTTGCGTCCCTCCTTTTTCGGGATTTTCGGGATCTCTATTTTCTGCCTTGGCAACAAAGTTCCCGTTGATATCCGTGATTTTTACATCAGCATTTTTTACAATGTTAGTAATTTTAATTTCACCTGTATAATCCTCCCTCACAGGATTTGGATAGGCAAATACTGAATCATTGAGTGTTGTAGTAGGAGGTGTTGACAGATCCCTGAATGAGATTATCCCTTTAGCGGTTCCGAAAAACACATTGCCTTTGACATCAATAGCGATGCTGGTAATAGAGTTAGAAAGTAAAGGACTGTTTTCCTCTGTAAAATGATAAATTTCTCTCTGTCCGTCATATGACATAAGGAAAGCTCCCGCGCGGTCGGTGCCGATCCATTTCTGGTTGTCCCCATTCACCACAATTGCAGTAATGGATTCAGTTTCGAGCAGGTTTCCATAGTTATTCCCTTGTTTTACAACAATTCTCTGTGCATCGAAATTGTTCCCCGAAAATACATTTTCAGGATTATAGAATACAGCTATTCCTTCGTCGGTACCTATCCACATTTCGCCTTGCTGATCCACAGCCAGGCTTTGCACAAATTGCCCTGGCAAAGCTCCACTGCCTGCATTACCGGTAAGCCGCTTCACTTTATCGTCAGTAGTATTATCTATTGTATTATTATCGCTGAAAACAAGCATGGTATGGTCGCGCTGTAATATCCATTTCTGCCCGGTTTTATCAATTGCAAGTGAACCTGCATCAACTGTAGCACCAAGATCAAAAGACTTCCACGTGTTATTGTTGCGCAGAACAGAAAGAAGACGAGGTGCAGAAGAATTCACAATCCACAGGTTATTATCTGTGTCGTAACACATTCCACCTATAGCCAGCCAACCTGGTTGATACTGCGAATACTGAAGTGTACTGTTTGAAGAATCATATATTTTCACCAGCGCTCCGTTCAGGTATTCGAACAACCTAAAGCCCCATGTTCCCAGAAAAACATGTTTTGGGTTGCGTGGATCTACAACTACTGCAAGCACATCGCGGATAGAATCTAGAAAAGGTGTGTTAAGCCGGTTGTAGGAATTCCATTTGCCCCCGGTAAATGAATAAAATGCCCCCGCGACATATTGATTTCCAAAGGCACCATTGCGGCCTCCGGGAGCTACCCAAACATCTGTTCCTCTGGCATCCATAGCAAAAACACTTGACGAGACCGGGCCGTCAAGGAGAAACTTCTCATAATACCATGTACTGTAATTCCGCATAAGGCCAGATTCCTTATCAGCAATCCATACATCATTATGTGAATCAATAAGTGCATCATTGGACAAAACAGTTCCAGGACTGTCATCTGAAGTATAATCATAAATTCTAAAAAGTCTGTTCTCCTGCTCATCAAGAGCATCAACATACAGGTATGCACAAATAATCAATTTCCCCTGAGAAGTCCGCAGGCAGGATTTATTGGAATGGTCTCCTGATTGAAAATAATTCCAGGCACCATTTGAGTAAACAAACATGGTATCCTGGTCGTATGGATTCTCTGTCTTAGGAGTAATATTGGTATAAACTCTACCGGCAAAAGCTGTTATAAGGTTGTATTTCCCGTTAGGGGCAGGTAAACTGGTATCCTGCTTCCACGAGCTATAGAACGCCAGGTAATCGCTGGCATTAGCCCTGTAAATACCATTTTCGGTAGCAGCATAAAACTGGCTGTCGATGGGGTTAAAGGTTAAGTCGAGCACATTCAGCTGCTCGCCATCAGGCCCGATATAATATGTATCGTGAATTTCTTCGCGGTCCACATCTAACACAACGATGCCGAAGCCACAAGAGAGGTAAGCATATTTGCCAATAAACAATATTTTATTTATTGTCTTGTTTCCTAATATTGATTTGCGCTTGATATCGGAAATATTGATTATACTGCCATTTTTTATAAGGTCGATATTAGTGTTCGTATAAGCAATAATCAGGGTTTTATATTCTGCACTATAGCTTATAGCACTGATTCCTACATCGGATAATCCTGTAATCTTATTGAGTCTATCAATGGTTTTATCTGATTTGTTTACTGAAAAAAGGCTGTAAGGAGTGGCACAATACAATAAATCCCCGGCATCGGCCACAGCTATGCAATTGCTATAGGGCAAATGATCTTGCCATTCTCCTACGCCCACACCTTGGGCAATTATTTGGGAAAACGGGCTAAACAGCAGAATGAAGATAACTAGGAATGTGTAACGTTTCATGCGATATAGATTAAGTATTTAGGGTTGCATAACCTGATCCTCTTTCCAGGTGATTAGTCCCGCAAAAGGCTAGCTCACAAACCATGATATCGTTTTTCGGTTAATCTGAAAATTTTCTCATGGCTATTTATTATCCTTGAATTAAAGGGAATTGCCTAATGTAATTACCTAACCTACAATAAACTCAAAGGAGCAACAATTATTGTTTGCACTGAAACACCAAAGCAAAATATTTTGCTGTCATTTAAAGCTTCGGTCTTTCGGCCAGATATAGAATACTTTATTGAGTACTTTCCCATAGTTGGACCAGTGCCAGGTCTTTCCGTTCCAACATGTATCGAACTT
>CAZEDO010000023.1:0-29808 GCA_964511085.1 uncultured Lentimicrobiaceae bacterium | reverse complement strand
AAAGCAATAAACTATTGCCGCTAAAAGCAAGGCAAAACCATAATCGTTCGTATAACCGGTTGTTGGCAGGCCCATGATATAACTATAAGCATGTGCCAGAAAGAAAAACGGCATCTGTAAATAGGCCACACCACATGTATATTTATTAAAGACAGAACCATCTGGCATGATGAATCCATACGGATGATGAATAAAATCGCCCCCGGCAAACAATGAAGGCAAGTACTGGTAATAGCCTATTGCATCAGCCCAAACAATATATTTATATCCTTCAGGCCTCATCTGGTGCCCTATATAAAAGTTAAGCCTTACGAACAGCAACCCAATCAACACTATCAGGAGTAATGTTGTTGTTTTTTTACCCGGCAGCCATTTCGGTTTCCTTATTCCATACTTGCCAATGCAGTATAACGCCCTGAAACCATCTTTCCAACCAATCTTTTTCCCTTCATTATATGTTCTGCCATAATAAGAAATCCCAACTTCATAGATTTTAATATTTGGAATCCGGGACAATTTCTGAGTTACTTCCGGTTCAAATCCGAAACGGTTCTCCTCCAACACTATTTTTTTAATAACATCTGCTTTGAATAGTTTATAGCAAGTCTCCATATCAGTAAGATTAAGGTTGGAGAACATGTTGCTAAGGAATGTCAGTAATCGGTTACCTATTGTATGCCAAAAGAAAAGGATACGATGAGGTTTCCCTCCAATGAAGCGGGAACCATAAACCACATCAGCATTTTCCCTTAAAATTGGCTTAAGCAGGTCGTTGAATTCGTTAGGATCATATTCAAGGTCGGCATCCTGGATAATGATATAATCGCCGGTGGCTTGCTTTATGCCAGTGTGGATAGCTGCACCTTTTCCCTGGTTTACGCTATGTTTGAAATAACAGATTGAGAGATCCGGCGTTTCCTTTTGAAACCTAAAAACAGCTTCTTCTGTGTCATCAGTAGAGCAATCGTTAATTACAACCACTTCCATCTGGATGTTCTCGATCAGTTTCACCTCTTTTACTCTGTTAAGAATATGGTGGATGGATAACCCTTCGTTGTAAGCAGGAATTATGACGGAAAGAACAGGCATATCAATATTTTGGTTAGAGAATACGCAAACTTACAAAAAATTTAAAAACTATTCGGCTGACATTTTCAGGCTGACAGAGAGCTAATAATCAGTATCAAATACAGATAAATTTATTTATCTCGATCTTATTTTTTAAGTTTGCATTATGAAATGCCGGGCTAACTGAAATTTTTCACTAGCTCTATTCTATAGTAACTACTCAAATTGCTTCCATGACATCGATTCATTATTCGGACCATGCTATTGTTGAAGGGTTGCGCCTGAATAGTGATTTCATTATCAAGTACGTTTATAAAGAATTCTTCCCTACAATACGTTTCCTCGTAAAAAGCAATACAGGATATGACGAGGATGCTGAAGATATTTTTCAGGAAGCACTTTTTATTGTTTTGAAAAAATTACAGGACGACGAATTTGAACTTAGCTCTTCTTTTCTCACTTACCTTTATTCCATCAGCAGGAATCTATGGCTACAACGACTTAAGCGCAAACGCCAGGCTTATCAGAACCAGGATGATCTGGAGCGTTACCTTTCTGGCCGTGAAACAAGCGTGGATGCGCATTATGAGGAGCACGAAAAGTACAAACTTTTTCAGGAATACTTTGATAAGATGAGCCCTGATTGCCAGCGGCTGATGAAACTTTTCCTTTCAAGGATGCCTTTGAGGGAAATTGCAGAAGAAATGGGCTACAAATCGGAGGACTACGCCAAAACAAAGAAGTACCTCTGCAAGGAATCACTCAAAAAACTTATCGAAACAGATCCCCGCCTTCACGATCTCATTTCCTAATAGACCGACCAGCATTCACGTATGCAGATTAGTTACTTTTGCATTCCAGGAATTTCTTCAGTGAACCAATTCTTAAAACATTATTCAAATCCATCCCTGTCCTATTCCAGAATAACAACCCGGGTAGTTCAAATTGGTGATTTACCCATGGGAGGTAATTATCCCATTCGTATCCAGTCCATGACCAGCACGAATACAATGGACACACAAGCCACCGTGGAGCAAGCCATCCGAATGATTGAAGCGGGTTGTGAGTACGTAAGAATCACAGCACCTGGTATCCGCGAAGCTGAAAATCTGGCTGTAATAAAAAACCGTCTTTTACAAAAAGGCTATCGTACCCCCATTATTGCTGATATTCATTTCAATCCTGCTGCTGCTGAAGTGGCCGCCCGCATAGTTGAAAAAGTCCGCATAAATCCTGGAAATTATGCCGATCGCAATAAAAAACCGGAAAGTAGTTTTACCGAATCAGAATATACACAGGAAATAGAGCGTATAAGTGCGCGAATTAACCCGCTACTTGGTATTTGCAATGAATATGGGACTGCTTTGCGTATTGGTGTTAATCATGGTTCTCTTTCTGAACGTATATTGAGCCGTTATGGAGACACCCCTGAAGGCATGGTGCAATCGGCTCTTGAATTTATTCATATTTGTGCCAACTGCGGGTTTCACAACCTTGTTCTTTCAATGAAATCGAGTAATGTGCGTGTTATGGTGCATGCTACCCGACTTCTTGTAAGCAGAATGCTTGATCTGGGGATGAATTATCCTGTTCACCTCGGAGTAACTGAAGCCGGCGATGGTATTGATGGACGGATAAAATCGGCAGCAGGAATAGGTGCTCTTCTTGAAGACGGAATTGGCGATACTATCCGGGTATCGCTAACAGAAGACCCTGAACTGGAGATGCCTGTTGCAAAGGGCATTCTTGAACGATACTTTATGCGGATACCATCAAAACCTTCAGAGCAGCAAATTAATAATCAGTCGGTTTTTGGCTTCGACCCTTTCAGTTATCAAAAGCGTTATTCGACAGAAATAAATAGCATAGGTGGTAATCGGCCTCCCATTGTAATACTGTCAACTCCTAAAGGGCCTGTAATTGTTGATGAGCATGGCAAAGAAGAGTGTTTGTCTGACAATATTCAGGTAAGAATTGCCGAAGGTGATATACATGAAATAAGGCAACTTGTTGCTCAAATGGATATTGATAAAGACACAAGGCCAATAGTCCTAAAGAAATTCTATTCTACAAACGATTGTTTAAAATTTCAGCTGGACAGTTCTATTGACTGCGGATCGCTGCTCCTTGATGGAATTGGTAATGGCTTGTGGCTGGTGGCTGGAAATGGAATAAGCCACGAAACTATTTCCAGTACAGCATTTGCCATATTACAGGCAACCCGAACGCGAATTACACGAACAGAATTCATCGCATGTCCATCATGTGGCCGCACACAATTCAAAATTCAGGAAACCCTGCAAGAAATAAAATCCAGTACAGGGCACCTTACAGGGCTTAAAATTGCTGTGATGGGCTGCATCGTTAATGGTCCTGGTGAAATGGCAGATGCCGACTATGGTTACGTTGGAGCAGGCAATGGAAGGATTTCTCTTTATAAAGGCCGAAACCTCATCTGTAAAAATATCGCGCAGGCTGAAGCAGTTGATGCGCTCATTTCATTACTTAAGGAATACGGCGATTGGAAAGAGCCAACTATCTGAGCCTTTTCGTCAGGTTATTTTCCTGTTATAACACGAATACTCAGTGGGACTACTTCGTAATGAAACGGAGAATGGCCAAGTGATTCTCCATCCACTTCAAGATATAAAGGAGGAACAGATTCTATATCTATTTTGGCGGCTGTATATACTGAAACCTGCGGCAGATTGATAAAAGTACCGTCAAAGAGCTTCTTGATATTTTTAAAAACCTCGAATTTAGTCACTTTGGTAATGATTGTCAGGTCGAAAAGACCGTCGTCAGGGATCGCATTAGGTGCCTGTTTCATTCCGCCTCCGTTGTATTGACAAATGCCCACGCTCATACTGAAAATTGAAAAATCGATGGATTTCCCATCAAATTTAATATTTGAGTCAGCCACATGGTAAGAAAACAGGCTTGTAAGCATGTTTACCAGGTAAGAGAAAGGACGTATTTTCCCTTGCTCCTTGAGCAAATTAGTCTTCTTTGCTACCAGTGCATCGTATCCCATACCCGCCATATTGATAAAATAGCGCGTTTTTAGCAAGTCATCAGATGAATGGAACGTCACTTTACCGGCATCCTGGACAAAAGTCTTTCCACGCGTAATGAAACCAATAGCCTGCTTATAGTTTAGTGGTATTCCGAACATGCGGCACCAATCATTACCTGTTCCCACTGGAATCATGGCCAGTGTGATATCGGTGCTGCTATATTGTTTTTGAAGAAAAACAGCATTCACCACCTCGTTCAGTGTGCCATCACCACCTACAACGATTATATTTTTATAACCTGCTTCAATGTATTTACGAGTTAAATTAACCGCATGGTTCTTGTGTTCTGTAAATACATTTGTAAACTTTATTCCTGCTTTAGTTAGATGACCAGCAATTTCCAACCAGTCTTTTTCACCCTTTCGCCTGCCGGCATTTGGGTTTACAATTACAAACCATTCTTCATTTGTCATGGGATAAGTGTTAGAAGCCTTTGTGCTACTGAAGCAGGATCAACTGAGGACATACATGAGCAGGATCCTCCTTTTCGACATAGTGAACAGGAGCCCTCCTTTACAAAATAAGAAGCTTTTTTACCCAATGGCGCCCATCGCCCCGGGTGAATTGGCCGCATAGGCGGATAAATTCCTATTGCCACTTTTCCTAGAGCAGCTGCAAGGTGCAATGGCCCTGTACCGGCTGCTACCAATCCGTCGGCATGATCAATAAATGTGATAAGTTCCCCAAGCTGCAGTTTTCCTGTCAGGTCAATAACTTTGCAACTTTTTCCCAAGCCGGACTCTGTAAAAATCATCAGCCCTTCATCTGTAGTACCTGTAATGAAAATCCTGAATTTATCTTCCGGTAATATCTCCACCAAGCGTTTATAATTATTTAATCCCCACTCACGCCCATTGCCTTTTGATTTTGGATGAAGAATAAGATTAAATTTATCCGGTTTCAGCAATTGCTCAAATTCTGCCGGAAGCTCACGTTTAGTATTAATTCCATACATATCCGGAATATCGTCCATACAATAAGTTGTGTCACTTACTAATCTGCCAAGCAACTTTATGTTTAGCTGGGCTTCGTGTAGTTTAGAGCGCCTTCGGGTGAGAAAAACAATTCTGTTGCATGTATTCCAATGATACAACCTGCCTGATGCACCGATCCTCCACCTGATTCCTGCCTTTTTTGCCAACTTGGCTATTGCCGGGCGTGGCAATGCATGTATAACAACATCAGCACCTGTTTCCTTCACAAAAGCGACCTGCTGTTCCGGCGAAAGCAGACTTATTTCGTCCCAGTTAAGGAAGCGGTCAACGTTTATACAACTACAAATAATCTCAGCTGTGTAGGATTTCCCTAAAAACAAAATTTTGCAGCCGGGGAATTCTTTCTTAAGAACGGCAGCCATAGGAAGGGTAAGCACCACATCGCCTATGCTATCAGTGCGGCTTATTATAAACGTCCTGAAATCGTTCTTCTTTTTCACCGGTTTTTGTTTTTGGCAAGCTGGAGTTGCCTTAGTTTACTATATTTAAGCCAGGTTGCATATGCAGAAATACGGGAAATTGTGAACCCTGACACACCATCTAAAATTCCCAACTTTAAGAAATAATCGCGGTTAAATTTTACTACCGGGCTCATATAAAGGGTTACGATGTTTGTCCTTTTCCCTTTCTCGAATTGCGATTTTGCTAATATATCTGTGAAATAACTTACCTGTTTATAATGATCATCGATGCTGTAGTAGCTGTAATGCAAAATATCTCCTTTGATATGCCTTGTATTTACATCTCCTTCTGTCATTTCGTACTTATCATGCGGGTTTACTCCTCCCCACTTCCCTTTACGGGAATCCCACAAACGTAATTTAGTATCGGGATACCAGCCACAATGATAAATCCATTTACCACAATAGTTTGTTAGCCTGTTCATGTAATAACCATCATGCGTCCAGGTTTTTTTTATTTCGGCAATTGATTTTTGAAGTGTTTCATCCAGTGCTTCATCAGCGTCTAACGACAGGATATGAGGGAATTGTGCATGTGTAATTGCCAGATTTTTTTGCTCGATATGGCCTTCAAATTTATGCTTAATAAAACGGACCCCTAAAGACTTGCAAATTTCTGCTGTCCTGTCAGTGGAAAAGGAATCAACTACAACTATGTCATCTGCAATACCCTGCACCGATTTTATACAGCGAGCTATGTTGCGTTCCTCGTTAAAGGTAATAATTACAACTGAAATGCTAACCATTGTGTTCTGTTCAGACGCAAAAGTAACAAATGCCTGAAAAATCAGCTCACCTGATTTCATTTTATAAAAAAACCCTGTCAGGGTTTTCACTCTGACAGGGTTTATCACAATCGTAACCTCAGCCTATTCCATTTAATTCAGGAATCTCAGATCAGACCAGCTTTTTTCTGACTTCTTCTGATTTTTTCTAATTCAGTGCATATTTAACCGGCAAATTAAACTGGCATCTCACAGGTTTACCTTTTTGTTTACCTGGTGTCCAGTTGGGCATACCGCTAATAACCCTAACAGATTCTTCGTCACAACCTCCGCCAATCCCCCTGAGAACTTTAACGTGCGATACAGATCCATCAACTTCTACAATAAAGGAAACGTAAACTGTACCCACAATCTTTTTCTTCATAGCTTCAGCAGGATACTTAATTGAATTAACCATATAGGTCGTCATTGCTTCTTGTCCACCAGGATATGCTGGCATTTCTTCAACTACAGTAAACAGCTCTTTTTCATTACTACCCGGAACAGGAGCGTAATGGATCTCTGTTTTCTGCTTTGCTTTTGCCTTAGGTGGTGGTGGTGGCGGTGGCGGTGGAACCGGCACTTTTTGATCCGTAGTCTTAACTGCACTTTCAGTAGTTGCTTTTTTTGATTGTTTGGTGCTTTGTGCCTGGGAACTGTTACTTTGCAGCAGTGTAATCATAAAGGCAGCGGCCAGTATCACCGGCAGCAACGCACCGATGCGTATTGCTGCTATTTTGCCTGATTTTTTGATTAACATGATAATTCGTTTTTTTGTGAGTAAATTAAAGTTGTTTGCGATGATATATTGAGGGCTTCCGGAAACCTCGTTGTAGAGCAACTGTTGATAATTGATGGGTTCGGTACCGTTCTTTATTACTTCCCTGTCGGCAAGATATTCATGAACTTCACGTATTGCCTTTTTAATAAGGAAGAAAAACGGGTTAAACCATAACAAACTTGAAAGTAATTCCATAAAAAACAGATCCACAACATGATATTGTCTGAGATGGGCGTTTTCATGAATAAGTATGCTTTTTAGCCCTGGATGATCTATGTATTGCCTGCTTATAAATATGCGGCCAAGAAAAGAAAACGGGCTTCCCTGTCCTGGAACCAGGTAAATATTATCATTAATTTTTTCAGCACGCTTTGCAGCCTGGTAAAACCGGACTATTTTGAAAACACTAAGCATCAGGCCTACAAACATGGCAAATGTCACTGCAAAATAGCCCCAAAACCCCCAATTTAGAAATGTCTCTTCCTGCATGGGAGAAATAGTTCCATTGGAATAAATCACAACCTCAGGAAGAGTAATAACTGAAATCCTGGACTGATCGTTTCCAGAGAATATTTCCAATGGGATAAAACTACCACACAACGGCAAAACTACCATCAGTACAGCAACCCCAAGCAGATAATACCTGCTAAGCCGGAAATAAGACTCCCGGCGCATAGCAACCTGGTAAAAGCCAAAGAACAAGGCTCCGGCCAACAGGCTTTTTATGAGATATAATGCTACTTCATTCATTGTTCCTGGCTTTTTTCTGTTCAATCTGCTCGTCAATAATATTGCGTATCTCTTCCATTTCTTTCATGGTCATACTTTCGTCACCTGTAAAGAAAGAAACCATTTTATTGAAGGAATTATCAAAATAGCCTTTGAACACATTCCCCATGAATTGCCGGGTATAATCCTGTTTGGTTATCAATGGGAAGTATTCATGAGTTTTCCCGTATGCCAGGTGGTCAACAAACCCTTTTTTTTCGAGGATACGGATGATAGTGGAAATTGTGTTATAAGCAGGGCGGGGTTCAGAATAATGCTCAAGCACATCATTGACAAAACCTTTCCCCAGTTTCCAGAGTACTTGCATAACTTCTTCTTCAGCTCTGGTAAGTTCCGATAAGTTTATAGATTGTATGTCTTTTTTTGAAGCCATTTTAGTTATGATTAATTCACAACAAATATACAACTAATAACTTAGTTATACAACTATTATTATAGTTTTGACAACATATTTATATATATATTTCTATAGTGTTCATAATCTGCAGCTTAATAGTTGTGAATTTTTATCTGGAAAAAGAAATTTGTAAATATTTCCGCTGCGGGAGTATTAAAGATTCATTGCTTTATATACTAAACCACCCTCAAATGCCATTTACCATACTTCAGGTAAAAGAAGGAAAGCGAACCCAGCGCCCCGAAATAAATATATTCGCAAGTCCAAACAATAGCAATTGGCTGCCTGAAAACAATGCCAATCAGCCAGGTGGCTATCAGGTAAACAATGAGGGTAAAGAGCTCGATGAACATGGAGATATTTGTATTAGCGGTTCCTACAACTGCATTGAACATAATATTCATGAAAGAGAATAAGAACAATGCTCCTGTTATGATATAAAGAGAAGGCAAAGTGGCTTCCATCAGGTTTAAATCTGATGTATAGATTGCAAGGATAAAACGTGGAAAAAGAAGCGTAAAGGCAATAACCGGTAAGATGCTTGCCACACTAAGCGTGATTACTTTTCGTGTTATCGGAAGTACATCATGATGCTGCCCTCTGCCAAGAGCATTGCTCACAAGCGTATTAGTTGCTGAACTGAAAGCCCACACTGGCACCATAAGCAGGATATAAGCACTGCGAATGATATTGGAAACAGCCAGAGAACGTTCGCCCATCTTCTCTATAATAATAAAAAAGACGAACCATCCTCCAAGCGAGAAGAAGTATTGCATCATCATAAATACAGATATTTTCAGCGTTTTCACGACGATACCTGCATCAAACCCAATATTGGAGAAAAGCCCATAAATTCCGAGTTTTTGTCTCCGGAAAGTAACTATCATGAAATACACGGTAGAACATCCTTCAGCAATAACTGATGCCAGGCCGGCACCTGCAATCCCCATTTTAGGGAATCCGAAATTTCCAAATATCAAAAGATATCCTAATATTACATTTACAACCGCCATCACAGCCGAACTGTAGCTGAGAGGGCGTGTTTTTCCAATGCCCACATAAAATGCCCGAAAAGCCACATTTGTAAATGCCAGGAAAATTCCAAAAATGCGGTAATGCAGAAAAGTAATGCTCGCCTTATAAACCCCTTCCGAATTTATGAAAGGCTTAAGTACAAAAGGAGATAGATAAAAGATGAACAGGAAAAGCACCAAGGCAAGTGCAAACAGGAAGTACAAGCTATTGTTGAATATACGGCCAATGTCAGCAAAGTTCTTTTCACCATTTCGGCGTGCAATTAATATCTGAGCTCCGGTCCCGAACCCGAATCCAAGCATATAGATTGCAATATAAAATAGCCCGCCAATAGCTGACGCCCCAAGTTCTATCTCGCCAACTCTTCCAAGGAATGCCGTGTCAGTAACATTAACCACATTCTGCGCCACAAGACTCAGGATAATGGGATAGGAAATTTGCCAGATACCGTTATAGGTGGTTGTTTCTGATTTCAAGGTTTTTGAAACTGATAACTTTCTATTTCATTCAATCGTAAACTTATCCCAGTCTAATCCTACAGCAAACTGCCGTCGCTGCTCTTCCAATGCTTGCCACGAAAGTGTGAAAGTAATAATGTGTTCTTTATCTTTCGGGCATTGAGCAAGATAGTTTCCCCGAAAGTCAATTATAGCAGATTCGCCACTGTGAGCCACGCCATTTCCATCCTCCCCTGTCCTGTTAACACCTGTGAGGTAAACCTGGTTCTCGATAGCACGAGCCACCAGCAGCGAACGGAATGCAAGGCTTCTGCTGGCAGGCCAGTTAGCAATATAAATAAGGCAATCATAAGCATATTTTCCTTCCACCAGCGTGTTTTTGCTCCACACAGGAAATCGCAGATCGTAACAAATAAGTGGCATTATCTTCCATCCGCAAAGGTCAACTATTAACCTGCTATTGCCTTGGTCAAATCGCTCATGTTCATTACCCATCCGGAATAAGTGACGCTTGTCGTAGAATTCATAGTTTCCATCAGGTTGCATCCAAATCAGGCGATTATAATACTTCCCGTTTTCAGCAATTGCCAGGCTGCCTGTAATTGCACATCCTGCAGATTTGGCTTGCATCGCCAACCACTGCATTGCTATACCATCCATTGATTCAGCAACACCTGCGGGTTCAACAACAAAGCCTGTGTTAAACATTTCCGGCAATACAATCAGATCTGGCCTGGTGGTCAAATCAGCAATCCATCCGGAAAATTTGGAAAGGTTTTTTTCTTTGTCCTTCCAGGCCAATTCTGCCTGTATAAGGGTTATTGCTATATCCTGCATAATATTTCAGCGGCTTTTTCCAAAGTTTCTTCTGTTTTAGCAAAGCAGAAACGCAGCACTTTATGGTCCTGCCCGTCATGATAAAATGGTGATACCGGTACCGATGCCACACCAAATTCGCGGGTAACGCGAATGGCAAAATCCTTTTCCTTCTCCTCGGATATGCGGCTATAATCAAGCAATTGAAAATATGTGCCGTAGGATGGAATAATCCTGAATCGAGATGCAGAAAGCAAGCCGGTAAAATAATCCCTCTTTTGCTGATAGAACGCCGGTAATCTTTCATAGTTGGAGCTATCAGCAAGGTAATCGGCAAGAGCATACTGCACAGGCGTGTTGCTGGCAAAGACAACAAACTGATGGGATTTGCGGAATTCTGCCATCAGGTCAGCCGGAGCCATTATATAGCCGGTCTTCCATCCGGTAGCATGGAAAGTCTTCCCAAACGATCCAACCACAAAACTCCTTGCTGCCAGTTCCGGATAATAACAAACGCTTTCGTGCCTCAGCCCATCGAATATCAGATGTTCATAAACTTCATCACTTAGCACAATGATCCCTGTACGGTGGGTGATCCGATCGAGTTCACCCATGTCGCTGGCTGAAAGAACACTGCCCGTAGGGTTATGTGGCGTGTTGATAATAATCATCCGGGTGTTTGCATTCACCAATGACTTAACTTCCAGCCAATTTACACTGTAGGACGGGCTGCGCAGCGAACAATACCTTACTGTTCCTCCGTTAAGTTTCACTGCAGGACCATAACTATCGTATGCAGGCTCAATAATAATCACCTCATCTCCAGGGCGGATGATAGCCGTAACCGCTGTAAATATTGCCTGTGTAGCTCCTGCAGTTATATTTATTTCAGTCTCAGGGTCGTAAGTTACGCCATAGGTAGCCAATGCCTTTGCTGCAATGGCTTCTCGCAACGGAAGGACGCCCTGCATCGGTGCATATTGATTTTTACCCTTGCGCATGTATTGGTTTACAAGGTTGATAAGTTCCTCGGAAATCTCAAAATCAGGGAACCCCTGCGAAAGGTTAATAGCTCCGGTTTCGTTAGCCAGACCTGACATTACTGCAAAAATTGACACACCTGTGCGCGGAAGTTTTGAGCGGATAGCGCCACTTTTATTTTCCATATAGTTTATGAATGGGATTCTCCAAACTTACGGAAAAAGTAAATGTGAAGACCAAAAAGTGAAAGTAAAAAGGGACGGGGGACATGGGACGAGGGGCAAGGGATGCCGTTTCTTGAAAACCGGTAAAAACATTTTTGTATCTTCGTCACGTATTTATAATAACCTAAAAAGCAATTCGAATGAAAACAATTGACACATATAATTTTGCAAATAAACGCGTATTGGTGCGTGTTGATTTTAATGTACCCCTTGACGACAACCAGAAAATTACTGACACTAACCGCATCGACGCCACGCTGCCCACCATCCGTAAAATAATTGGTGGCGGAGGTTCAGCAATTCTTATGTCGCACCTTGGCAGGCCTAAGAACGGCCCCGAAAATAAATTATCCCTTAAGCACCTTATTCCTTACCTGTCGGAAAAGTTAGAAATTCCTGTGCTGTTTGCTGATGACTGTATAGGAGAATCAGCACGTACAATGGCTACAGAACTCAAACCCGGACAGGTACTAATGCTCGAAAACCTCCGCTTTTACAAAGAAGAAGAAAAAGGCGATCTTGAATTCACGGCCAAAATTGCAGCTCTGGGCGATGCATATATGAACGATGCTTTCGGAACAGCACATCGTGCCCATGCTTCAACCACCCTAATAGCAGCTCATTTCCCCAACGATAAAATGTTCGGACTGCTCATGGAAAAAGAAGTTCGCAGCATTACCAAAGTACTCAAAGAAGCTCAGAAACCATTTACGGCCGTATTGGGTGGTGCGAAGGTATCAGGCAAAATTGAGATTATCAACCACCTGATGGATAAAGTTGACAACCTGATTATAGGTGGTGGAATGATGTTCACATTTATTAAAGCCATGGGTGGAAAAATTGGTGGGTCGCTGGTAGAAAACGACCTGCTCGAACTTGCAACAAATACCATTGAAGGTGCACGCCTGAGAGGCATTAACCTGGTACTCCCTGTTGATGCCGTTGCAGCCAGTGCTTTTGCGGAAAATGCAGAAACACAACTCTGTAAAGCTGGTGAAATCCCTGATGGCTGGATGGGTCTCGATATCGGACCTGAGTCTATAGCACTTTTCTCCGGTATTATCGAAAACTCTAAAACCATCCTCTGGAATGGCCCGATGGGTGTTTTCGAAATGTGCACTTTCCAAACAGGTACAAAAAACATAGCCAAATCTATTGCTACAGCTACTAGTAACGGAGCCTTCTCGTTAATTGGCGGGGGCGACTCGGTAGCAGCAATAAACAAGTTTAAACTTGCTGATAAGGTTAGTTATGTTTCTACCGGTGGTGGTGCGATGCTTGAGTTTATTGAAGGCAAAGAATTACCGGGTGTAACTGCAATAATGGAGGGCTGAAATTTCAGTTTGGGGAATTAATTCTTCTTGTATAGAAAGGCTGACCTCTTAAGGTTGGCCTTTTTACTTATGCCTTCTAACATTTGATGACTTATTTGATCCACCTTTTCCCGTTCCTTTGCGTCTGAAGTTCCCTTGTCTGCCTGTCCCGCGGTGTTCCCTGGGGCTGTAGGCGGGGGTATCACCAAATTCATCTGGCACTGTTGCTTTCTCCACAGCGTAACCCAGTAACTTTTCAATCTCAGCAAACTTGCTTTGATCCTTCACATTGATGAAGGTTATGGCCAAACCTTCGGCTGCAGCACGGGCGGTACGTCCGATGCGATGAATATAATCCTCGCCGTCGTGAGGCACATCAAAATTGAGGACAAGGTCAATGTCTTCAACGTCAATGCCACGCGAGAGGATATCAGTAGCCACAAGGATATTGAGATCCCTGCTTTTGAAGCGTTGAAGAACCGTTTCACGGGTAACCTGTTCCAGATCGGAATGAATTTCTTCAACCGATAAACCAGTCTTTTTTAAAGCTGCACTCAGTTGCTTGGTACTGCTTTTAGTAGAACAGAATACAAGCACACTGCGGAGGTTTTTCTCTTTAAGCAATTGCTTGATAAAGGGTATCTTTTGCTCATCATGAACCACATAAGCCAGTTGTTTAATTTTTTCAGCAGGCTTGGATAGAGCTAAGGTTATTTCTTTCGGGTTGTGAAGAATTTTACGGGCCAGTTCCCCTATTTTATATGGCATAGTGGCCGCAAACAACAGGTTCTGCCTTTTTTTGGGGAGGTAGGATATGATTTTAAGAATATCATCGTAAAAGCCCATATCGAGCATACGGTCGGCTTCGTCGAGGATAAGGTATTCCAACTGTTTCACCTGCACATATCCCATGTTTAAATGGGCAATCATACGGCCGGGAGTACAAATCACAACATCGGCACCTTCTGATAAAGCCTGCTTTTCCTTGTTAAATGAAGCGCCGTCAGTGCCTCCATACACTGCAATAGAGCTTACCGGTGTATAATACGAAAGGCCTTCCATTTGCTGGTCTATCTGCACGGCAAGTTCACGGGTGGGAACAATAATAAGGGCTTTTATATGTTCGTCGGATTTATGGGCGATAATTTTATTAATGATGGGCAGCAGGAAAGCCGCTGTTTTGCCAGTGCCGGTCTGGGCCGAACCAATAAGGTCATTTCCAGCCAAAATGAACGGAATAGCTTGTTCCTGGATGGGTGTTGCGCTTTCGTAACCAATTGCTTCAATACCTTCCACCAGGCGTGGATCGAAGCCAAATTCATTAAATTTCAAATTATTTTCCTCTTAGTTGTTAGATACAAAAATACACATCGTTGCCTTTCGGGCGACGGGAATTTTTGGAAAGATAGGCAAAAGTAAACGATAAGGTAGGTTTTATCTTATAAAGGCTTCAGCATCTATACTGCAACGAGGCCAAATCCCGTTGTTCTTTAATGCTTTTTACCAACTACTTTTTCAGCTAGTTTCAAAGATTTGTAAGCATTTACAATGCCCCCTGTTTGCGACAAAGCAGAAAAACGCGTGATAGTTTTATCCTGGGTTTTATTATTCGGATAATAAACTTTCTTCCTTGAATAATTCGTGGTTGATTTCAATAATATGTCTTTTAATTCCAGTGCCGTGAGCTCGGGGTAATAGGACCATACCAATGCTGCAACTCCTGCTACCACAGGGCACGAAAAGCTTGTTCCGCCAGCCAGGCTATATTTTTTTCCGGGATAAAGGGAAATAATTTTTACACCGGGGGCAAATAAATCTACATTTTTCTTGCCAAAATTAGAGAATCCGCCGCACAGCGTTTTATCGCGCATTTTGGAAGATGCCCCAACCGTAATCCAATCTTTTGCTAAACCACCATCAGAAAAATACACTGTAGGGAAGTGGTCTATTTGATCAATATCATCAGATTCGTTTCCGGCAGCGTGGCATAACAGCACATTATGCTTATCAGCATATTTAGCAGCATCATCAACAAATAATTTTTGTGGCGAAAAATCTTTCCCAAAACTCATATTGATAATATTTGCGCCATTATTCACAGCATAACGGATCGCCAGCGCCACATCCTTATCGCGCTCATCACCATTAGGAACCGCCCTCAAAACCATTATTTCAACATTATCGGCAATCCCATCTATCCCGACAGCATTATTTCTATTTGCTGCAATAATTCCAGCAACAAATGTCCCATGATCCGGCCCAGGACCTTTAACGTCAGCATTCCCATAATTAACATCATTGATATCTTCTGGATTGTCCCCAATAATTTTGCGTGGTTCAAAATCAAAATTCAGGATATAATCAAGGTATGAGGAAGCCCGCTCTTTCATACCGGTAAACGATTTAGGCGAAAAATCCTTTTTGTATAATCCAAGCCTGTAATTCTTTGCTTTAACCACTTTGGCTGATGTATCGGCAATTTGCTCAATATCACCTTTACTTAAAGTGTCCTTATTAAGATAATTTTTGAGGACCATTTCAGCGTCATTAAACTTTTTTTCAAAATCATTAACCCTTTTCGCCATATCCTGGTAATCCTGCAATTCCTCGTCATATACTTTCTTACACTTCAGGTAAAGTTTATAATCGGCTTGCTGCGCCAATGGAACTTCATCAGGAGATATACTATCTTTAAATTGTTGTCTCAGATTTTTTAAAATCCTAACCTGCTCAAGATTTTCATAATTTATGTTCTCGCCTTTTGAATTTCCCAGAAAACTCCAGCCATGAATATCATCAACATAACCGTTGTTATCATCATCAATCCCATTGCCCGGTATCTCATCTCTATTAACCCATATTTTGCCCTGTAAGTCAGGATGATCTATATCAACTCCTGCATCAATCACAGCAACTATTACTTTTTTCTTTGGTGTTTTATCTTTTAAGAGATCGCTATACGCCCTGTTAACAGCAACTCCTGCCGTCTTGTCTTTCACCGGATCGAGGTTATACCAGTTCAGGTAACTTTTATCCAAAGAATCGACTGTTGAGACTCCTTTGCCTTGTGCGTATAAATTTTGTACCAGGAAAAACGATAAAACAACAAGTAATGAATTCAGGCTTAGCTTTTGCATAATGATAATTTGAATTATAGGTTAATTGATGGTTAACGGCTAAGTAATACATCATACAGTACTTCAACCGGAAACAAACTTATAAACCCGAAGTGTAAATGAGATTTTGCCGGGCAAAATTACAAATTCCCAGAATCTGGCAGGAGTTGTTCTGAAAGTTTAAACCTTGAGACGGCTCCGAAAACTATAAAATAAAGAAATGCCACTAAGACACTAAGACACCAGGTAGCACAAAGCATTGATATTCAGCCAGGATTTCTTAATGGAACTTTGAGTTTTGGTGACTTTGTGGCAAAAAAAGACTTTTAGGATTGGTCTCAACCTTCAAAACGAGTACTACATATTTTTCGGTCTTAATAAACCAGTAATCAAAAGGGATCTTCAGCTATATTCTACAAAAGCATTCCTTTGATCATTATAGCTGATAATCAGGACCTTTTCTCATCATTTTATAATGCTTTCCAAAACTTTGGAAATTCTACCTGTGAGATAAAAGGGAATATTGATTAATGAAAACTTTTTGCCGGCAGGTGTTGTGGACTCTTCAATCTGCATTTTACCTGAAAACACCCGAATAGCCCAGGAGTGCGGCGCCTGATCCACAAACAAATGTAATGACCTCAGTTTGCCGCTTGCACCTGATTTAACTTCCACAGGTATCATTATACTTTTATAAGGGATAACAAAATCTACTTCTGCATGGGAGTTCCTGTATTCCCTCACCCAATAATTCAACTTCGACAGGACTGAATTTTCCGTAGAAAATAATTCCTGTCCGGTGATATGCTCTGCAATCTTTCCCCTGAATGCATCTTCAATTGATTTTGATCCAAGCAATTCTCCCTGGATACCGGCCATATGATTCACCAATCCTGTATCCAATAATTGAAGTTTTGGCGTTCTGTACTTGATATTCATCGGTAAGCCTGAATTTACTACCGGATAAACTAATTGGAGTAACATTGCTTTTTCAAGCGTTCTGAAAGCATCACCTATTTCCCTTGACCGGTAATTGGAATTGCCAAATCCTTCAAATTTTATCCTTTCGCCAGCAACACTGAATGCTGTATTTATTATATGTCGTATAACATGCGTCATTGTTGGATTTCGGGCATATTTTTCTACATCGTCCAGATACGATGCAATCAGCCCATCGTATATTGTTTTGAGTTTTACCAGATCGCGGTTTTCACTAAAATTCTTGATTATTTCAGGCATACCCCCAATGATAGTGTATTGATGAAAAAGGCTCTTCATCTTATCATGAGCAAATTCGGGAACCACATTTTGATCAAGCATTCCGAGCGCATTAAAATCACCGGTAGCCTCCAGGAATTCCTCAAAAGAACACGGACGTAAGGCAAGGTATTCTACTCTGCCAACAGGAAAACTGATCTGATTGTCGATAAGCGACTCCAATAATGAACCGGCTGCAATCACATAAAGTTCCGGCGAATCTTCATAAAAGTAGCGAAGCAGACTTACTGCCCGGGGGGAATTTTGAATTTCGTCGATAAATACCAATGTTTTCCCGACATTCTTTTCTTTGTTTTTATGGAAAAAAATAGCATCCAGCACGCTTTGAAAAGGATAATCATTTTCAAAGAGAGCTTTGTCCTCCGGTCTGTCCAGGTTTAAGCAAACATACTGATCAAAATTTTCCGAAAACAGGTTCACAACTGAAGTCTTGCCAACTTGTCGTGCTCCCCTTAAAACCAATGGTTTGCGATCTGCTTTTGCTGCCCATTGGTACAGTTTTTCTGAAATAGTTCTTTTAAACATGATACTGTTTGTAATAAATCACGGGGTAAATTTAAAGCTTTTTGTAATAAATCCAATCCTAATTTTAGTATTTCTTGTAATAATGCAAGGGGTAAACTTTAAAAACATGGTAATCATGAAACAGATTCATTGGGTATTATATGCCTTCTATTACTTACTGCGGCTGAGAAGTACCTTTTAGAATGACAAAAATCATTAGTACCGTAAATGACAGATAGGAAGACCAGATTTGTGCAGATTTGAGCTTGTGATCAAATGCAACAAATTGGTCTTCCCTGCTTTAGAGAACTACGATAAAATTGGAGAGCAGGCAAGTTGTTTCAGACAACCCTTTCTTTCTTATTTCACCAAAATCATCCTTCCGGTTGCCTGCCGGGTATCAGTTACGATGCGGTAGAAGTAAATTCCTGCAGGCAGGTTACCTGCTTTCCATTCAACTTTCTGCTCACCTTTTTGCTGAAAGGAATTTACAGGTTCGGCAACCAGCTGACCAAAGTTGTCATATACAGAGAGCTTTACCTGCGAGGCTTCTGTAAGCTTATAATCAAAAGTTATTGTTCCTGAAAAAGGATTCGGATATGCCGCAATTCCACAATCCGAATTTCGAATTCCTAAATCATCTATTCCGACATTATTCCACTCATACGCACCCATATCAACCGGGCTTGTATCCCAGGGGCGCGGCATTCCAAGTATATCATATTGCGGACAGGTGTGTGTATCCCCACAGGCACAGGTGTACGATATTGTTCCGGTATTGAATACAGGGCTCAGGGGAGATATCGTTAAAGTAACCAGGTCGGTAAAAAGCGGATCTGTATTGATATTATTTCCTCCATCGCGGTAATGTCCATAAATCAGGGCAGGATTGATATTGGAATAGCTTATTTCAACTGTGTCGGCGCTGGAAGACATGTAAATTTCAGCACCAGAACCGGTTGCTGTATCCCCCCAGAAAATAGAATTAATGATCAATGGCTTATCGGTTGAACCAAATGCATAAATAGCTCCTCCCAGAGGGGATTTGTTCCCGAAGAAACTATTATTAATAAAAGTAACCATATGCTCTGTGCTAATGTCATTGCCAGGTCGGATATAAACAGCACCTCCCTTTTGAGTGGCATTATTTCCGCTGAAAACATTGTTCTGAATGATAGCAGGTGCATTGATTACAGAAATGGCGCCACCAAAAACAGCATTGTTATCTATGAAATAATTGTTTTCGAACAGGATCATATTCATAGCCAGTCCCTCATCTGTTTCAGCGCCCAGGGTTCCAAAACGATTGGTGGTGTTTTCCCGGAAAACATTATTGCGGGCTATGCAACCAGCACGGGGATTATAAAACCCGATAATATTCCCTCCAGAAGTACTCCCTGTGTTAACAACATTGTTTATTATTTCGTTCTCAGAGAAAACCGCATTTGCGCCTGATATTATGCCTCCGGCAGCAGAGGCATATGAAGTTTCAGTTGTTACATGGTTACTTTTAATGATGTTATGCTGAATTAAAACATTAATCAGGTTGAAAGATGTAGAATAATTTTCACAGTCAAATCCTGCGCTTACTGCATAGGCAGTTCCTGTTCCGGTGCAGGTATTATCGGATATGGTATTTCCTGTAATCCTCGAATTATAGCAGATACTGATTCCGGCACCGCTTGCTCCCACATTTTCCGATGTACATGAATTATAATCAATTAGATTGTCGCTTACAACAACCCAACGGTTATCAGTATTCCATTCGCAACCAATTCCTCCACCGTCGGCAATATTGGTAGTTTCATGCAGCGTAATGTTCAGGTTGTTCTCTGTAATATGGTTATGAATAATCTTTGCGCCCGAAGACGAAATAAATACGCCACCTCCTGCTCTGTATGTATTGGATGGACCAGCATACAATGTGCCTTTCCCATTCCGGATAGTAAAACCGCACAAGATGGAAGTGGTATCCTCACCTGAAACAAAATACACAACCGAAGCACTGTCCGGATTGGTCGGCTGGCTCCTATCAATAATCGTGTTGATAATATGACTGGTATTGCCATCCATAAGAAACTGACTTGCCACCACCAGTGGCTTTTTGCCAAGGAAGTTGATCTGTTCGTCATACGTACCTTCGGCTACCAGTACGGTATCGCCGGGTGTTGCAGCGTTGATCCCAAGCTGGATCGTGGAATAATCAGCAGGAACATGGATGATTTGTCCCTGCACCAAAGCAGCCAAAAACAAGCCGCAGAAAAAAAGTAACATTTTTTTCATGACATAGAATTTTAAGGATGAATACTGAAATTGCAATCGATAACAATGGAAACAAGAATGGAATATGGAATATGATCATCATAACCGGCAAAAATATTTTCACTTCACACGAATGGAAGCACTGCCGGAAGAGTAAAAGCCAAGCTAATTACTTAAAAGGGAAGAACACGAGGAGAATGTCCTGGCAGGCATGGCAAGGTGTGAAAGTACAACATATTAGCTGACATTCCTAATCATATCTGGTTTATTTTCATATTAAATCCTGCCTTTTTTGTCAACCCTCTCCGCCAGGTTGCAGAGAGGGTTATTAAAAGCTTGTTGACTATTTCACCAAAATCATCCTTCCTGTTGCCTGCCGGGTATCGGTTATGATTCGGTAGAAGTAAATTCCAGCAGGCAGGTTTCCTGCATTCCAGATAACTTTCTGTTCTCCTTTTTGCTGAAAGGCATTTACAGGTTGAGCAACCAGCCGGCCATAGTTATCGAACACAGAGATTTTAACCTGCGATGATTCAGTAAGATTTAAAGTAACAGTTTCTCTCCGATTTTTTTTCTCACTATCAATAAATTTGTACCTTTATGGATGGATTTGGGAATGCACATATAATTTAATTTTTGTTGCTTACGTTAGCTGTTGTAGGTGCTTTTTTCCTTTCTACCATTACAGTATGTAAATAAAAATCAGAAAGTTAATAAAGTTTAAAGTTTAATAAAGAAAAATCCCTGCCCGCAAACTGACGTGCTTATCAGATACTTTTAGATATTAAGTTCAATATAGATCATTTTTGCAATACAAAGAGATTCAGAAATTACAGATTTCATTTTGCCAGAATGATCTATTAATGATGGTAAATAATTACTTCCAGGTCTCTTTTAACCCGATATGCTATGAAATCTTTTTCGCTATCTCTGATCATCTTTCTAATAGTGAGCGGCAGCATTTTTTCGCAGAATACCCCGTCGTTGGCACCGCTTAATCCCGATTTTGTCAGATTTACTGCAAAGTTTAAAAACGGAGAATGTCCATTGCCCGGCATTGATACATTCGGGACTGGAGGCATGCCACCTCCCGGCATGGTTAGTTTTGATGGCTACCTGAAAAACAATACGCTGAAATCAACCACTTTTAATGCGGTTTACGATATGCGGACAAATGGTTTGCTCACTCCTATAAGAGGACAAACAGCCAACGGATGCTGGGCATTTGCTACCATTGCCTCGGTGGAATCGAGGTGGCTTAAGCTGGGACTTGGTTCGTGGGACTTATCAGAAAATAACCTGAAATATTGCCATGGATTTGATGATAGCAGAAGTTATTATGGAAATCACTGGATGTCCACGGCTTATTTTGCAAGGCGCTCCGGACCGCTTACCGAAGCAGATGATCCCAATACAGGAGGAAGCCCCGGCCCCGGCCAATGCCCCACTGGAAAAATACCCGTAGCTTATATTACTGATGCCCGCTACCTTCCTCACGATAACAATATCATTAAACAGTCTCTTCTTGATGAGGGTGCAATTTATACTATGCTTTATTACAACAGCGCATACTTCAACACCATCAACTATACTTATTATTACGGTGGTAATCTTGAAGTGAATCATTGTGTTGCAATAGTGGGCTGGGACGACAATAAAGTAACTGCCGGAGGTACCGGTGCCTGGATTTGTAAGAATAGCTATGGAATTGGCTGGGGAGAAGCAGGATTTTTCTATGTTTCCTATAACGACCATAGTGTCCTCGATTATAACGCTTATTGGCCGATCCGCTTTGATAATGTTCCCAATACCCAGGTTTATGGATACGATTACCTTGGCAATTATGATTCTTTTGGTTATGATGGTCCAGTTGGATATGTGCTTGTTAAATTTATCGCCTCCGGAAAGCAGTTGTTAAGTAGATTTGGTACATATGCTATGGCTGCCAACGCTACATTAGAAGTTGATATTTTCGACAATTTCGATCCGGTCACAGGGACTCCTTCCGGGCTGTTATCCCACCAAACAGGTCTTTCCTGTGCAATGCCGGGGTATTATACGTTTGATCTTCCTGCACCTGTTACAATTGAACAGGGCAACGATTTTTATATCCGTGTGCGATACCAGACCCCCGACTTCAATTTTCCTGTTCCGGTTGAATACGCTATTTTAGGATACGCAAATCCGGTTATCGAATCCAATATATGCTGGATAAGCGATAATGCCGCTATTGGATCATGGTATTTAATCGGGAATTCAACAACTGAATTTAAATGGGATCCTTGTGTGAAGGTTTATGCAGAGGCCGTGATGACATGGACCGGAACTGTTAGTGCCGACTGGAACACTGCAGGCAACTGGAGTACTAACACAGTTCCTACAGCCTCGGATAACGTCAACATTCCTGTTGTTGCGAACGACCCGATCGTAAATCAGGACGCGGGCAATCCTGCAGCGTGTAAAAACCTTACAATTGAATCGGGTGCTATACTTACCATTGCAGCCGACAAAGCCCTGACAGTGAATAATAACCTTTATAACAACGCAGGAAACACGGGAAATATAGTTGAATCTGGTGCTTCCCTTATCACCAAAGGAGTTGTAAACGGACTGACCACAGTTAAACGAAACTTTGATGGCGGCGCATGGCATCTGATTTCATCGCCTGTTTCCAATGCTGTTTCCGGTATGTTCACAGGCAAATATCTGCAACTGCATACCCAGTCGTCCAATACCTATGCAGATATCCTGGCAACAAGCGTCCCTCTTACTGCAGCTAAAGGTTTCGCCCTTTATAGCGCAATAAATTTTTCAGCTCAGTATGTTGGCACTCTTAATTCGGGGATTAACGGATCGGCAGGCAATGTTACCAGATCAGGATCAGGGCTCAATTCAGGATGGAACTTAGTTGGTAATCCATATCCATCCTCTATCAACTGGGAAGCAACTTCCGGGTGGACAAAGACCAATCTCAATAATGCTATATATATTGAAAATGCTGGCTTATGGGCGTCCTATATTTCGGGAGTAGGAGTTAATGGAGGCTCGCAATACATTCCCCCCTGCCAGGGTTTCTTTGTTCAGGTTGCCGATGGATTTAGTTCTGGCACACTCAGCATGGACAATGATGTAAGGGTTCATAAAAATGCCCCTTTCTTTAAAAGTTCGATAAATAATCTCGTAAGGTTGCAGGTTTCGGGTAATGGCTATACTGATGAAACTGTGGTTAGATTCCTGCCAGATGCCACTTCAGAATTCGATGCCGCCTTCGATGCGATCAAATTTTTTGGTGATGTTGACGAGGCCGCCCAATTATATTCGCCTGGCAGCATGCCATTATCCATCAATACACTCCCGGAAACAGATGTTGTTCCGGCAGGTTTACGGGCTAACAAAGAAGGCGTTTACACTATTGCCGCTACCGAAGTTAACGACCTGCCTTCAATTTCACTTGAAGACACAAAAACAGGTATATTCACTGATTTGCTAAAGGGTTCTTATTCTTTCAATTTTATGCCGCAGGAGAACGAACAGCGATTTGTTTTGCATTTTAACCTGCCCTTTACGAACCAATTAGAGAATCCGGTTGCAATAGTATATAGCAATCATAAAACCATATATGTTAATTTGAATGACACACTTCAAGGAACTGTTTTTATATACTCTATTACTGGTCAATTAGTGGCTGCTGCCCAATTAAATCCGGGATCAAATAAAATTGACCTCGTAAATTCAGGCAATTTTATTGTTAAGGTTATTACTGCCAAATCGACATTGGTAAGGAAGTTATTGATTCAATAGCGTAAAGCAGGATAAATAAAAAGAAACACCCTGAATTCACGGTTGAGCCTGGATAATATATATTGCCATCTGTACTTTTTTATAACAATAAGCCAGGTTTTAAGGCGTTATTTATACCACTGCTTCCCCATTAATCTCGTTTACTCTCAGGACCTTTTTCGCTGATTTAACAATGCCTGATGCCACATTCAAACTATGTTGTATATGAAAGATAAAATTATTGAAAACAAAAACCAGCCCGAAGAATTAGAACGCTTGTATCGTTCAGATAAAAATCAGTTCGGGTCGGCCTTTGAAGAAATATATCCTGAAGTTGAGAAGAGTGAACTGGTTAATTTTTGGAAAATCCGTTTAGCCTTTGACAAAGCCGGAGGGAAAATAAAATCATTCCGGTGGGCTGATATTGTTGTATTGATTGTAGCCTGTTTTATAACAAGTGTCCTGATAAAATTTCCTGAAATTTACAATAACATCTTCTATAATGAGGATTACTACATGAGAAATGCCGGGTTAATCGTGCTGTTCGGCCTATCCATTTTCGCAGTTTGGACAAATAAAATTTTCAGTCCGAAGAAAATTATATTTATTGTTCTGGCGTTTTTAGTTTCAGCCATATATATCAACCTGTTGCCATCCGTCCGTAACAGCCAATCGTTAAATTTAGCATTCATTCATCTGCCATTGTTAATGTGGTGCATCTATGGCCTGGTTTACATTAACCTCGACGTGAAGGATAACCGCAAACGAATTGATTTTATCAAGTATAATGGCGACATAGCCGTTTTAGGAGCTTTAATCCTGATAGCAGGCGGTATACTTACAGGAATTACAATTGGATTATTTTCCGCAATTGATATCCATATAGAACACTTTTACATGGAATATATTGCCATTTGCGGACTGGTTTCTGCCCCTATAGTTGCAACATACATCATTCAAAACTATCCTTCGCTTACCAACAAACTTGCCCCGATAATAGCTAATATCTTCAGCCCACTGGTCTTAATAACGCTTATAGTTTACCTGGTTACTATTCCAGTATCAGGGAAAAGCCCCTATGCCAGCAGGGACATATTACTAATTTTTAATCTTATGTTGCTTGGGGTAATGGGAATAATTATTTTCTCGATTTCGGAAACCTCTCAAAATAAAAAGCAGCGGTTTAATGAAATGATCTTATTTATCCTTTCCATTGTTACACTTATCATTGACGCAGTTGCATTATCAGCGATATTTTACCGGCTGTATGAGCTTGGAATAACTCCGAACAGGATGGTTGTATTTAGTTCAAACCTGTTGATATTTATCAATCTTATTTTAATAACGATTGATTTGTTTAATGTAAATTTCAGGAAAGCAGACACCGGGAAAGTTGAACTTACAATTTCAAAATACCTGCCATTATATGCAGTTTATACGTTCCTGATAGTCTTCGGATTCCCGCTTATTTTCGGCATGAAATAGCTACAGCAAGTCATTGGCCAGGTTTGCCAGTTCCGAGCGTTCCCCTTTTTCGAGCAAAACATGTGCATAGATGGGATGGTGCTTTATCTTGTCGATAAGGTAGGACAGACCGTTACTCTGTGCATCCAGGTAAGGTGTGTCGATCTGGAAAACGTCGCCCGTGAATATTATCTTGGTTCCTTCCCCGGCACGGGTAATTATTGTTTTAACCTCGTGGGGAGTAAGGTTTTGCGCTTCGTCAACGATAAAACAAACGTTAGAGATACTGCGGCCCCGGATATAGGCAAGAGGTGTTACCACGAGTTTTTCACTTTCCAGCGAATCAGTTATACTTTTATACTCCTTATCTTTTTCACCGTACTGGCTTTGTATAAACTTCAGATTGTCGAAGAGCGGCTCCATAAATGGATTTATCTTCGACTTTATATCACCCGGAAGGAAACCAATCTCTTTATTACTCAATGGCACGATGGGACGCGCCAGATAAATCTGTTTAAAGTTCCGCCTTTGCTCCATGGCACCAGCCAGCGCAAGCAGGGTTTTTCCGGTTCCTGCCACCCCTTGCAGTGTGACTAATTTTACATCAGGATTTAAAATTGCATGCAAGGCAAATACCTGTTCGGCATTACGGGGAAGTATCCGATAAGCTGACCGTTTTTCGATTTTCTCAATGCACCGCGTAACAGCATTATAAAATGTGAGTACCGATGTTTTTGTATTCTTCAGAATAAAATAATGATTCGGAATCGGGTCTTTTATGCCAATCTCCTTCGGCATACAAAATCCCCTTTCGTATATGGAGTCGATAATACTTCCGCTGAGTCCCTCGATGGTAGTTTTCCCAGTATAAAGTTCAGATACATTTTTAATTTTTCCTGTGAGGAAATCCTCTGCGGGAATGTTAAGGGATTTAGCTTTAAGGCGCAGGTTAATATCTTTTGAAACAAGTGTGACCTTACGCTCCGGGTATTCCTGAATAATTGAAAGTGCAGCATTAAGGATGCGGTGGTCGGGTTTGTTGTCGTCAAAGATTTCACGGGCATCAATCAATGATTTTTCATTCATCACAACCTTAAACTTACCGCCTTTTGATTTTAGCAGTGGAATCCAGTCCTGAAGCGTTCCGTTTACCGAAAGGTTGTCGAGGGTGCGTATGAACTCACGTGCCTCGAAGTTGATGGTGTCATTGCCTTTTTTGAAATCGTCAAGTTCTTCGAGAACAGTTATGGGAATGGCTACATCGTTATCGTCGAAACAGTTTATGGCGTCGTGGCTATAAAGGATGACGCTGGTATCGATAACAAATATCTTTTTGGATGCAGAGGATTTAACAGTGATCTTTTTGGCAACAGGCGGTTTAATAATAGTTTTCCCTGACATGGCAGTTTGGTTTTTCGTTTCACTAACAATTACCTGAAAAAGATGACAGATTACTGCATATTACAAAGAACAGGATTGATATAACATATCCGGCAAGCAGTGCATTAAAGATTTCCAAAAGTTATTCACACTTTTGATCGGTCTGCACCAGGAATGATAAATCGAAACCATTGCCCTGCAACATCGCCAGAATCTGCTGGTAAGTAGCTTCTTCCATTTGCGGAGTGCGGCTCAGTATCCAGAGGTATTTTCGGGAAGGCCCGGAAACCGCAGCCCAGGAATAATCATCAGCCAGACCAATAATCCAGTAATCGGCCCTGAAAGGCCAGAAAAACTGCACGCGGAGTTTCGTGTTGTTAGATCCGGCAACGGGGAATGCCTTGCCGGTGATAGAGGACACTTTGCCATTCAAAGCTCCTTTCCGGCATGCATTAAAAACTTTTATATAATCCTTACCGGTTAGCGAATATTCGGCAGTTGAGCAGAAGCAATTTTTCTGAAAAGAGTTGGGAAATTTGGCTATTTCGTACCACTTCCCTGCATATTTCTGAATGTCAACTTTGCTGACTGTCTTGGGAATATCTCCTGTTGTTGAACAACTTGCTATTGCCATAATGGTTAAGAATATTAGTGAGGATGTGATGGTTTTCATTCAGTTGGGTTTTATTATAAATGCCAGATATTTATAAATTTTGATAACTGCTGAAAATATTAAGCTTTTGCCGGCATAAGTCAGGTATATGCATCCATAGGGAAGCTATTGAAAAGGCTACCTATTTTCGATTTCTCTATTTCTATTCCCAATTATTTGTCTGGCGTTTTGCCTGGTTACGACTTTCTTTCCTGTTTTCTCTTCTATCTCTTTGCGGGTATTTCCAGCAATAGTACCACCTTGCCTGGCAATTCTTTTGCTGTCCGTAAATGTTTTTGGATTTTTCTCCTTTGAAATTTCCGTGGTTGAAGCTTCTGCAAGCATATTCAGCACCAATTCCAGATTGCTCATATGGTCGCGCAGATTTTCCTTTTTGAGGTCTTTAAAGTCCTTGTATTGTTTTGTTGTAAATCCGCTCCAGGCTTCAGTTATCTCATCAGTAAGGATTGCGTATTCCTGCCCTTTTTTAACCCCGCGGTTTTCCCATTCATCGGTTAGCTCTTTTCGGACTTCAATGCTTTTAAGTCTCTGGTTAATCCATTCCTTTGAATATCCTTTCCGCAAATAAGTTTCCATCAGGCGGTCGATGCCTTTTTCGGGATCTTCAATTTCGTCAATCCGTTCACGGGCAACTTTTGCAATCCATATTTTGAATGGCTCAGCCTTTGGCGATGGTACTGATTGTATCAGACGAAATAATTGCTCGGTATCGGCAACATCTGTAAGTCTCATTTTACCGTCTGCTGCCGACATTTTCAAAGCGTGACAATTCGTCACGGTTTCATTTCCTTCTTCTTTCAGCCTCTGTTTCAGTTTGCGCCAATATGACTGTGGACTAATACTCCTGGTCAGAATAGCTACTATATCTACTATCGAAAAGTACCATTTCTCTTCTTCCTTGTTCCATATTGAACGCACCTGTTTTTGTTCAAAAAGCCGTATTGCTGTCTCCTGTGTCATATCCTCGAAGTGTATAGACAAAAATAGTCCTTAATTTTCAATTTTGATTTTTAGGTTTGACTAAAAGCAGGCATTTTTCAGTGGTTTTGGAGGAATGATGAAAAGATTTATTGATTGAATATACACCAGTTACAAACTGGCATTTGCAGGATAATTCACAGATTTGATCTGTAATTATTTCAATTTCTTTTTGTCTTTTGATGGCGGCAAATAATTTTCGCCTGTAACTATTTTTTTTACCTGTTTGTTCTTCAAGTTTTAATCGTGCATCTTTCGCTATTTTTCCGCCTTTTTTACTTGCTTTTGCGTTTTCAATCAGTCCTGTTGCTTCATCGGTTTCAGCAATTTGTCGGGGAAAGTTCGGCAAGGGCTGTGAAAATCAGCTCGGCTTCGGTCATGTGGTCGCGAAGGTTTTGGGTTTTCAATCCTTTCAAATCTTTATGTTTTTTGACCGTTAAACCTGTCCACTCCTGGTGTATAATGTTTGTAAGTAATGCAAATTCATCTGACTTTCCGACTCCGCTCTCTTTCCAATAATCGGTTAATTTGTTACGGGTTTCTTGCCCGGTCATACGTTGCTGAATCCATTTTTCGCTACGACCAAGCTTTTGCCAGTTTTCTCTTGCACGGTCAACACTTTGACCTGGGTCGGATATTTCTTGTATACGCTCGTAACCAACTTTGGCGAGCCACTGTTTAAAAGGTTCAGCCTTTTGGCTGGGTATTGATTGAATTATTCGTAATAATGTTTTGGTATCGGCTACATCAGTTTCCCTCATTTTTCCATCGGCGGCTTTTAATCTGAACTGTCGACAAATTGTCGACAGTTCAAGCCCGTCTTCTGATTTTACCCTCAATTTCATTTTGAACCAGTAATCTCTTGGGTTACTGCTACCGGTCAAAACCTCAACCACATCAATAATAGAAAAATACCATTGTTCTTCCTTCTCATCCCAATGGCTGCGGATTTGCTTTTGCTCAAAAAGTTTAATTGCCGTTTCCTGTGTCATATCCTCGAAGTGTATAGACAAATATAGTCCTTAAATTTCAATTTTGATTTTTAGGTTTGACTAAAAGCAGGCGTTTTTCGTTGGTTTTAGAGGAATGTTGAAAAGATTCTATGATTGAATGCGTATCAGTTATAAAATGGAGTGAGTTAGCTGAATGAGCTTATGCAGAATTACAAATTCTGCAATATTCAGAGCGGAATTGCAAATTCCGCTCAGCCTGGG
>CAZEDO010000022.1:0-35911 GCA_964511085.1 uncultured Lentimicrobiaceae bacterium | reverse complement strand
AACCCAATTTCATCAGCAATTGTCACCATTGCTGCAATGGATAAGGCAGCAAATTCGTCAAGGCTTACACCAATTAGTTCACATTCCAGTATGCTCTCACGCTTAACTGAAGCGGCAAAAGCTTTTTCCTTCATGCGTTTGGTTACGGATTTGGCTTTAACAGAAGCAACTTTTTTGTCGGGATAAACGAGGCTGGTAGCGGTTATTAGACCGGTAATGGTTTCGCCGGCGGCAAGTGCATGCTGAAAGAGAGTAGTGCGTTCCTTCCCGGTTGCCACTTCGTTGTGCATACGGATGGCATCAACAATATCGGCATCGAGTCCCATTTCTTCAAGCATTTTTGCTCCAACAACAGCGTGTGTGTAAGGATCGGCATTGGTGACCTCAACATCAATATCGTGGAGCAGGCCGGCAATTCCCCATTTTTCAACATCCTGCCCCAGATGAAGGGCGAGTGCACGCATAACTGCTTCGGAAGCAAGGCTGTGGGCAAGCATGCGGTCGTTCTTTATGTGGGTTTTCAATAGGGAAAGGGCGTCGGGTCGAGGGAGTAACATAGTTGTGTTTCTATTTTAAAGTTATTAAAAGTGCCTAGAGTACTTAGAGTGCCTAAAGTACTTAGAGTGCCTAGAGTACTTAGAGTACTTAGAGTACTTAGAGTTAAAGAATTTACCCGTGCAAATCCAGACCGTTCAGCATGTAAATGCTATGCTTCAGGGTTTTGAAAATTTCGGTGGTGTATTCTTCAACGGCTTTAATGCTTCCCGGCAAGGTGTAAACCAGTGAATTTCCCATCACACCGGCAATGGCGCGTGTTAGCAATGCATTGGGTTTCTCCTGGCCATACTTGAAGCGTATAAGTTCCATGATGCCGGGAATTTCCTTGTCGAGCAAAGGTTTCACAACATCGGGTGTAAAATCGCGCGGGCCGATTCCGGTACCTCCTGTTGTGAAAATGATATCGGTTTTACCGGCTTTTGCCTGAACCATAATCTTGCGGAGCATGTCGGCATCGTCAGGAATAAGTTGCCGGCTGATAGCGTACTTCCATTTCAGTGAATCGAAATAGTCCTGTACCCGGTCGCCGATAACAGGGCCGCTACGATCCTCATAATCACCTGCGCTGGCTCGGTCGCTAAGGGTAATTACCAGAACTTTGAATATCCGTGGCGCATATTGAATGGTATCTCCGGCCTTAATTTTTCCCGGACTTAGAACGCGGCAAAAGATGCCTTCCTTTGGCATCACACAATTTCCGACTTCTTTAAAAATATTGCAGGAAGTACCGTGGCAGGTCTTCCCGATTTGTGTTACCTCAAGCTCAACATCGCCGATAGTGAACCGGTCGAGCGGGTTGGTGAGATGGACTGCTATTCCTTTGGTAGTTATGTTTTCGGCAAACTCACCGTAATTAATTTTTCGTCCTGCTACGCCTGAGAATTTTGTGATGCTTTCTTCGGCCAGCAGGCTCACCTGCCTGTGCCATGGACCTGAATGGGCATCTCCTTCAACACCCAGATTGTTCAGGCTAATAGAAGGAACCGGCTTTTTAATGGTTCCTTTTTCTTTGGAAACATTAACGGAAACTACTGTTATATCTTGATCGGTCATTCGTCAGGTAATTTTAAAAGTATGTAATACCGGAAGCCGGCGTACAGGTAATAAATGGCAGAAGCCAGCAGTGAAAGGCCCAGCGATACAAAAAATGTTCCTTTGTAAAGTTCAGGGATTACCGGCCAGTGGCTGATCAGAATTCCCATTGATATCATAAAACTCATAAGCACATATCCGCGGATATCAAAAAAGGCAAAAACACAAGGCTTGTCCTGCTTGAGATTGATGATGCGCAAAATATAACGTTTACTTACTTTGCGGAAGACAAACCAATAAAATGGTAAAAAGCCTAAACTTCCGATAAGATAGTTTATCCAGGCATGGCGGGCATTATGACCTATTTCAATGTAACTCAGTTTAAGGATGCGGTATGCCGCGAACCCCCACAAAGCTGCACCTACAATAACAAGTACCTGTCTTGGCACGCCGGGTTTAAGTTTTTGCCAGAGGCTCATCCTGATCAATTTGTTGAGGTTGATATTTGAATACGGAAGCATCCGACTGTTCTTTCATGCCCCGGAAGCCAATAACTACAAGTATTACCATTAAAGGAATGAACAGAGACCCTAACACCCTGTGTCCGGAAAGAAGCAGAAAATCATACAACCCATGGAAAATCCAGGGCATGAAAATGGCCATGAAAATATAACCGGACTTGCGAAATGGTCTGAAACGTGCCATACCCAGGTAATACCCCATGATTATCCCAAAGATGGCATGGGCCGGCACAGCAGTAAATGCACGCAGCAAGCCGGTTCCCAGTGTTCCCTGGTAGACGTAAAAGAAATTTTCTACGGCTGCAAAACCCAATGCCACAGCCACTGAATATACAATTCCATCGAATTTTTCGTTGAAGTTCCGGTTGTTCCAGAATAGATAATAAACAGCCAGAAACTTCAGGATTTCTTCAGTTGCCGAAGCAACGATAAATCCATCCCAGGCAGCTTTGAGTATAGGGTGAAAGTTGACCGCAAGTTTGCCGGTCTGTACTTCGATAATGAGTATTGGAACAAGAATAAGAGCACCGGCAGCAAACCCGCGAACCAATAGAAGGACAGGTTCCTTTTCGTATTTGTCCCTGAAATAAATATAGGTCAGGATGAGAAGCGCTGGTCCTAATGCAACGAGAAGAACAGTCATGCCTGTAAAGTTAAACTCATTTTATAAATCTGTTTTGATTTTTTCAATCAATGTAATATCCGTTATAACCATTTGCTTATCAACGGCCTTGCACATATCATAAACAGTAAGAAGCGCAACAGAAACAGCGGTAAGAGCTTCCATCTCCACGCCTGTGGAACCAACACAACGCACTTCACTCTTTACCATTACTCCTTCCGGCTTTAAGTCCGCGCGTACATCAACCTGCGAAATCATCAGCGGATGGCATAATGGAATAAGCGAGGGTGTTTGCTTTGCAGCCTGTATGCCGGCAATCTGAGCAATTGAAAGCACATCGCCCTTCTTAACAAGATTATCTCTTATCAGTTGAATTGTTGATGGCTGTAGCTTTATAAAACCTTCAGCTTTTGCAATACGCAACTGATTAGGTTTGTTGCTCACATCTACCATTCTGGCTTTTCCCTGTTCGCTGGTATGGCTGAGTTTATTGTTTGTCATTCCTTAACTATTAAAATTCATTTTTTTGACCTAATCACCAGTCACCAAAATCTAGCCCCCAATATTATAAAATTTTCCCGTCATGTTATTTGTTCCACAGGCAGGTTTGTTCCCAATCGCCATCTGAATTGCTTCTTTGGCGCCAAGTTCACGAACACTATATTCCTGATCATTAAAAAGGCATGGTTTAATCATTCCATTGGCCGTAAGGCGCAAGCGGTTGCAGCTGGAACAGTTGCCTCCATCGCCACCTTCCACAACTGAGAATTCGCCTTTTTCGAGGTTCATTAGGTGGATGTAGCGTATCCGGAGCCCCTCCGCTTTGCAATAGGCTGCAACTTCGGCAGCGTTTTTTTCTTCGGCAGAATCGTTGATTACGCAGTTTATTTTTATTGGTAGAAGTCCTGCTTCGCGGGCTGCTTTAATACCTCTCAGAACCGGTTCTATTTCACCTCCCCTGGTCATAAGCCTGTAAACATCGCTATCCATTGTATCCAGGCTGACATTAACACGTTTCAACCCGGCATCTGCAAGGGGTTTGGCAAAATTTTCAAGGAGTTGTCCATTGGTAGTAAGGCTTAGATCATTTATTCCATCAATCCGGGAAATCAATTTAACCAGGTCAACAATTCCTTTTCGCACCAATGGTTCACCACCAGTGAGACGGACATGTTCTATCCCCATTTTTACACCTGCTTCCACTACCGTGGCTATTTCCTCCAGTGACAGAATATCGTTATGGCTCAGTAATTTTACACCTTCACATGGCATGCAATAGGTGCAACGCAGGTTGCAGCGGTCCGTAACTGATACCCTCAGGTAGCTTATTTTCCTGTTATAATTGTCGAACATCTGCCAGCGTGCCTTTCTTGATTTCAGTTTCGCCAATATTAACAGCGATGATGCCATCGGCTTCAACATAAGCATGAATATGTGCCGAACCATGATATTCCAGGGGAAATACTTCGTTCAGAATAATTTTTACCGGCAGAAATGATTTACGGTCGGTCCGGCGGCGTGTATAATCTTTCCCTAACGGCAGTCTTACGATGACGGGAGGATCAGTGCACCCTGTTATTTTATTAATTAAAGTTTTTACGAGTAATTCAAACTGGACAAATGAAGAGACAGGATTTCCCGGCAACCCAAACAGGTATTTATTGTCTTTGACCGCAAAAACACTTGGTTTCCCTGGCTGAACAGCAATGCTCTGAAAAAGAGTTTTAAATCCGGCCTCCGTAATTACACCGGGAACATAATCATAATCCCCCATTGAGACTCCACCGGTAAGGATTATTATATCGCATTCTACTTCAGCCAGATCAATTTTTTCAAGGGTGCTTTCGGGTGTGTCTTCAGCAATACCGAAATAGCGGGCTTCACAACCTGCTTCCTGCGCCTGGGCCAGAAGTTGCCATGCATTACTGTTACGGATTTTTCCTTCCGGCACCTTTGCGTCAGGCTCCACGAGTTCGTTTCCTGTGGAAATAATTCCGACAACAGGTTTGGCATAAACCTTCGGAGCGAAACATCCAACAGAAGCTAAGACAGCTATATGCTGAGGCCTGATGCGTGTTCCCGCAGAAAGAACTTTATCCCCTTTATGAATATCTTCAGCAAGGAAACAAATATTTGTAGCACTGACGTTACCTGCAAACCGGATGTGATCGGGGCCTGCCATTCCGGTATGTTCAACCATCAGCACCGTATCAGCACCTTTTGGAAGCATTGCGCCTGTCATTATGCGCGAGCATTCATCTACTCCGATCTCAATCAAAGGAACCTGTCCGGCAGCAATTGTTTCAACAATATGGAGCTGTTTTTCAATATCCTGTCGCCGACAGGCGAAACCATCTACCGCAGATTTGTTAAAAGGAGGCATATCTGTATCCGAAAATACATCGTTAGCTAATACTCTGCCATTGCATCCGGCAAGATTAACTGATTCAACCGAAAGCAGTTTTGCCTCACCTGCTACAATAACGGTAGCTTCTTCAAAAGTGATCATTGATTAGAATTAACAACCGCAAAAATAGCGATACAACCGATATCAGGATGGGAAAAAGCAATAAACAATCAGTAACCGGGGCAAAAAAGGATTATCCAACTACTTCTGTAAGCATATACTCATTAAATAGCTTGAGTACAAGACCATCGGCAAGCCCTATCTTAGGTGCAATAACATAATCCTGGTGTGCCCATTTCAGTATCCTGACAAAGATATCCGATGCCGGCACTATAACGTCGGCGCGGTCGGGGCGGAGTCCCATCGTCTCAATACGTTCCTGCATACTCATTTTCCCAAGATGGTCAAAAGCATATTCCAGTTCTTTCAGGGTTATAGTGTTATTGGCTGTTGAGCCATACAATTTTGTTAATTTATTGATGTTTCCTCCCGATCCAACAACGTTGATTTGTCCGGGCTTCAGCTGATATGGTTTAAGCCACTCCTGCATTTTATCCCACTCCGACTGCTCTGTTTTTTCACATAGTAACCTTAGTGTCCCAATGTTAAAGGATGACGAATTGATAAACCGTTCACCTGCCATCACCGAAATTTCAGTACTTCCTCCCCCTACGTCAACATACATTGTAGTTCCAAACTGTTTGTTAATAGAGATACTGTTAAGCGCGCTGATGATCCCGGCTTCTTCCCCGCCATCAATAATACGCACAATAATCCCTGCCTCGTTTAGCACCCGTTCTAATATCTCCTTACTGTTGGTGGCTTCGCGCATTGCAGCAGTAGCACAGGCAGTATATGCTTGTGGTTGATACACTTCCAGCAGCAGTTTGAATGCCTGCATGGTTTTCACCAGGTTGTCAGCTTTTTCCTCCGAAATAAAGCCTTCATTAAACACATCGAGCCCAAGGCGGAGTGGAATCCTGATGAGTGATGCTTTATCGGCAGATGCCCGTTTCCGGTTCTCAAATACGTTGGCAAATAACAGTCGTGCTGCATTAGAGCCAATATCAATGGAAGCAAATAGCATAGTAGATTGTTTTTAGTAAAGTTTATTTTTAAAATAGCGGTAAGTTTCTTCCTGAGACCTGATTTTAAGAGTCCTGCTATCAACGCGATACAGATTCGGTTGTTTGTTGCTGATACGCCTGGCTTTGGTATTGTCTTTGAGTTGTATCTGCAGCATAGTGAGGAGTTCCTTTTGTATTTCCCTGTCGTAAATCGGGCATGCCACTTCTATGCGGTGGTCGAAGTTTCTTATCATCCAATCGGCTGAAGTGATGAAATACTTTTCAGTTCCACCATTGCAAAAGACCATTATCCGCGAATGTTCGAGATATTTATCCACAATACTTATCGCTTCTATGTTTTCACTTTGTCCTTTAATACCAGGGACGAGGACACAAATTCCCCGGATGATAAGCTTTATTTTAACTCCTGCCAGTGATGCTTCATAAAGTTTTTTCACTATCTTCTGATCAACCAGATTGTTGAGTTTTAAGATGACCCAGGCTTCTTTCTTTGATTTGGCGTTTTTAATTTCCGTGTTAAGCAATTTCAGAAAGTAGTTACGCATATTGAAAGGAGCCACAATCAATTGTTTGAACTTTGGCAGGTTGTACTTGGATTCGAAGAGGTGGAAAATACTGTTTACATCAGAAACAATTTGTTTATCGGCTGTGAATAAGCTGCAATCAGCATATACACGTGCCGTTGTTTCATTGTAATTTCCTGTACCAATACTGGCGTAGTAAACGTTTTTTTCGGCTTCCTTCCTCCGGATAAGCAGAAGTTTGCAATGAACCTTGTAGCCGGTTATGGTCTGAATAACGCGCACACCTTCTTCCTGCATTTTTTCCGACCAAAATATATTTGCTTCTTCATCAAAACGAGCCTGGAGTTCAAGAAATACAGTAACTTCTTTGCCGTTTCGTGCCGCGTTAATCAATGCATTTACAACGCTGGAATCGCGGGCAACGCGGTAAAGTGTCATTTTGATCGCTTTAACCTGAGGGTCGATAGAGGCTTCACGGAGCAGGTCGATAAGATAATTGAACGATTGATATGGGTAGTGAAGCATAAAGTCGTGTTCCCTGATTTTTGCAATTATGCTTTCATTCATTGGGAGCCGGCGATGCTCTAATGGGTGCATTTGCTGGTATTCAAGGGTTGGATTTCCCACGTTGGGGAAGTCCATAAAGTCTCTGAAATTCTGATAAATACTACTTCTGACCAGTGTATCACGTTCGGTTATCCTGAGTTTTTCGGCAAGGGCATTAAGCAAATCTTCAGGCATGTCCTTGTCGTAGATTAAACGTACAGGTGGTGCTATAGTACGTTGTTTCAGGCTTTCGGTCATGATCTCTACAAAACTTTTGGATATATCATTGTCAATATCCAGCTCGGCATCACGTGTAAATTTAACGGTGTAGGATTGATATTGATTGAACCCGAAAATTGCAAAAATATCGTCGAGACAATACCTGATTACATCTTCCATAAGAATTATAAATCTCTTAGAACCTTCCGAAGGTAATATCAGAAAACGTCCAAGTTGAGAAACCGGAACCTTGATAAGCGCGTATCTGTTAAGTAATGGTTGCTTTTTAACTTTCAAATGGACGGAAAGATAGAGAGACTTATCTTTCAGAGAGGCGGCTTTCAGGTTATTGAGCATAATCGGGAACAGATTCGAACGCACATTTTCTCTGAAATAAGTCCGTACAAATTGCCCATGTGATTGTGAAAGCTCTCTCTCGTCAATAATAAAAATATTGTCTCTTTCCAGCTCTTCTACAAGGCCTTTGAATATCCGTATGAATTCTTTCTGTTGTAAAGCAACAATTTTTGCAATTTCTTTGAGTGTCTTTTTTGGATTTGAATCAATATCGGCGATCATTTTTTTGTTCACACCTAACATGCGGTTGAGTGTAGCCACACGGATACGAAAAAATTCGTCGAGATTATTAGAATAAATGCCAAGGAACTTAACCCGCTCAACAAGGGGCACTGACGTGTCGTCCGCTTCCTGTAGCACCCTGGCATTGAAATGCAGCCAGCTGATCTCACGGTTTATTAAATGTACAGGCTCTAAAGGCATAGATTCTCAGTAATTTTATAATAAGGTATTTGCCAGGGATACAAATATTAAGGCATATCTTCATAGTTCGCGAAATATTATATCAGTTTAAGCAGAACTAAAATTTAAGCAAATGAACTTATCTGATATTGAAATAGATCAGGCATTAATCCATCATTCGAGGAAACACATAAAATAACTTTTTTGATTTACAATTAAAAATTTCCGCCCAATTGTCGCTGTCGAATTCAATCCCCGCGATTCCCGAAGTAGGCATCATATCAATCTTTGACGTAAGGAACTGATTTGCAAAATCAGTAATCCCAGGATTGTGACCCACCAGCATCAGTGAATTAACTTTGTCGGGGAGGTCGAAAAACAGGTCGGCAAGGCTATCCTGACTGGCTGCATAAATAGTCCTTTCCACCCGCAACTCTTCGTCAGCAACATCAAGTGCCCACGCAAAAAGTTTGGCTGTTTCAAAAGCACGCACAGCATGGCTGCATAGAATTAGATCCAGGGTAACATTGTGATTCTTCAAATAATCAATCATTAACCGTGTGCGCTTCAGTCCTTTTTCGAGTAAAGGACGATCCAGGTCTTCCATGCCAGGACTGCTCCATGATGATTTCGCATGTCTAACAAGATACAATCTCTTCATAACAGCGGAGTTTGACAACAAAATTAACATAATCCATCTGGCTTTGTTTAATTATATTGATAATTAACCTAAACATAACATTTCCATTGTTCTCCTTCCTGGCGAGGAGTATTTCTTCTGAGCCACATTTAGCGACAAGTCTGGCCTATCAGCTGAATTTCTAAAGGCAAAAGAATGATTTTGGTATTAACGTTTATTAATCTTTCTTTGGGTTTGATTCCCCGTTGTTTGCTGCGTTTTTTTACTTTATTACAAAGGAGAAGACAGAATACAGAAGTCAGAATTTGAAAACTCTTCTGGATTCTGGATTCTGAAACCCCTTTGCTCTATGGCGGGGTAGTTTATTATCTGACAGGAGTTAAATTCTTGGTTTTCTCAAGTTAGAATTATGTATTTGCATTTTTTAATTAAATTCGCTGATGGAGCTAAAGATTGATATTCCCTTTCACGTTTAATTGAGGAATTGTAAATCCCGAATGGAAATATTTTAATAAGAACAATGCTAACATCTTAAATATAAGTAAACTCAAGGATTTGAATTATGATTTCGACAAATTTTAAAGTTTACGGGTATCGATGGGTTATGTTAAGTGTGTATATGTTGGTGGTGGCTATAAACCAGCTTCTTTGGATCACCTTTGCCCCGATTACCAGTGCTGCAACCAATTACTATGGTGTTTCTGATCTTTGGATAGGAATCCTTTCGATGAGTTTTATGGTGGTTTACATCGTAGTTTCAATACCGGCGTCATGGATTATCGACACATATGGAATTCGTATCGGAGTTGGAATAGGGGTAGTCCTGACCGCTGTTTTTGGAATGATGCGTGGAATGGTTACTCAAAACTACGATTTGCTTCTGTTGTCGCAAATCGGCATAGCGCTTGGTCAACCATTTCTTTTAAACGCTATTACAAAATTTGCAGCCCGATGGTTCCCAATTAATGAGAGAGCCACTGCTTCTGGTTTGGGCACGCTTGCTATGTATATCGGTATTCTGGCCGGCATGACGTTAACCCCTTTTCTTACCTTAGGTTACGGTATTAGTGTTATGCTCTTCATATACGGAGTTATAGCAGTTCTTGGAGCAGTTGTATTTATAGTCTTAGCGAAAGAAGGTCCTCCAACAGCCCCTTGTCGTCCGGATCAGGAGGAGCGCTCCCTCGTTATTGATGGCTTTAAGAGTACATTGCGGACACGGGATTTTAACTGGCTGATGCTGATTTTCTTCATCGGATTAGGAGTTTTTAATAGTGTTACAACCTGGATTGAGGATATTCTCAGGCCAAGAGGTTTTTCGGCCACACAAGCAGGAGTTACCGGTGGAATGATGATTTTTGGTGGTATTGTTGGTGCACTTATTATTCCAATGCTTTCGGATCATTATAGGAAAAGAACTCCATTCATTATCATTGCATTAACTGGAGCTACTTTAGGCCTTGCGGTGATTACTTTTGCTACAAGTTATTGGGCTGTTCTTGCTTCCGGGGCAGCTTTAGGATTCTTCCTTCTTAGTTCAGGCCCCATCGGGTTCCAGTATGGTGCTGAAATAACTTATCCGGCTTCTGAAGGCACGTCTAATGGGATTCTTCTGCTTATGGGTCAGATTTCAGGCATTGCATTCATTTTTGGCATGGATAGTTTTAAGTCCTCAATATCAGGTTCTATGACCAATCCTTTGATTGTAATAATTGGTTTAATGATATTCAGTATATTTATATCCACACAGCTCCGGGAATCTCCAATGATGAGCAAGGATTCAGAATAAAAACTGAAATATAAAAACTGGCCTGACCAGATTTTCGGTTGAGTAAAATAATTTATCTCCGGTTTTTCCCTCATTGCTGCTTTTTCAGTATTATCTTGAGGCTACTACATGTTTCAATCTTTTATATATGTAGTATTTTATATCTTTGCACCAAAGAAAATTGAATGCTGGTAGCGGAAATAAAACACCTGATCGTTAAAGATGTGAGGCTTGAACTCAAGCAGAAATACGCTTTGAACGGCATACTGCTTTATGTGGTTTCCACTATTTTCGTTTGCTACCTTTCGTTTACCCACATTATTGATGCTCCTACATGGAATTCACTGTTTTGGATTATCATGCTTTTCGCATCTGTTAATGCCGTAAGTAAAAGTTTTGTGCAGGAGAGCCAGGGGCGGCAGTTATATTACTACACGTTGTCGAGCCCGCAGGCTGTCATCCTCTCCAAGATAATCTATAACATTCTTTTAATGGGTGTGCTTTCGCTGCTTAGCCTTATTGTTTTTGCAGCACTTATGGGAAACTTTATCCGGAACATGCCACTTTTTGTACTGTCGCTTCTGCTCGGCAGCTTTGGATTTGCATCGGTGCTCACTATGATATCAGCCATTTCGTCGCGTACAAACAATAACTTTGCATTGATGGCTATCCTGAGTTTCCCGATAATGATGCCATTGCTAATTACATTGATGAAAGTTTCTAAACAGGCGCTGGAATCCAATTCCTGGGATGGGAATTATCAGTTTATACTTGTGTTAATGCTAATCAATCTGGTTGTTGTTACATTGGCTTTTCTTCTGTTTCCTTATTTATGGAAAGATTAATTGTAATTGAATGAACATGAGGATAACAAAATCTGTTAATAATAACCGGGAAATTATTTCGTTTTTATTTCAAACCTCACGCAAACAAACCTCACGATGACATTATCCAAAGACTGGTGGAAAATCCTTGGCGTAACGCTGGTATTGTATTCAATAATTGCAGGGTTTCTAGTCCCTGTTCCTGAGTTAAGAGTCATTGACCAGTCCATCCGCAATTTATTCTTTCACGTTTGCATGTGGTTTGCCATGATGGCCATCTTCACAGTGTCACTGGCCTACAGTATCCGCTATCTTTCCGGGTTCGATATCCGGCAGGATATTTTGGCAGCGCAGGCCGTTAACGTGGGTTTGTTATTTGGTTTGCTGGGCATAGTTACCGGAATGGAATGGGCCAATTTTACATGGGGAGCTCCCTGGGTTAATGATCCGCAACTTAACGGTGCCGCAGTGAGTATTTTAGCTTATTTTGCTTACACTGTGTTGCGACACTCTATGGATGAAGATCATAAGCGCGCGAAAGTAGCAGCTGTATATAACATTTTCGCATTTGTGCTGCTGGTTATTTTTGTAGGGATATTGCCAAAAATGTCTTCCGGATCACTTCATCCCGGAGCTGGCGGAAGCCCTTCGACTGTTGCTACTTTAGACAATGTCATGCGGCTTGTGTTCTATCCTGCAATAATTGGCTGGATCCTCATAGGGACATGGATTCTAAATATCAGGGTGCGTTATATCCGGTTGAAACAGGAGGCGGATATGAACGCCTGTTAGTGTTAGAATGATCATGAAAAAATAAAAAATGAATATCTGATACTATAGATTGCTTTTTTTAACTTCTAATAAACCGTTAAACAATGATTGAAAATAAATTATTTATCGTAATAGCTTCGCTGGTGACCATATTTGCAGGTCTTATCATCTATCTTTTTTCGCTGGATAGGAAAATAAGTAAGCTTGAAAAACAAATTAAAGACAAACAAGACTAAAATGAAAACATATCATATCGTACTCATTGTTATCATCGTAATGGCCATAGGTGTGATCATCAGCACCTTAACAGATACGAGCACGTATTCCAATTTTGGAGATGCCGGCAAATATCCTGGCAAGGAATTCCACATCATCGGAAAACTGAGCAAGGATAAGCCCATCGTCTATGATTCAAAAGTTGATGCCAACCGTTTCACATTTTTTATGAGCGATGAAAAAGGCCTTATCAAACAAGTTGTATATAAAGGTACGAAGCCACAGGATTTTGAAAAATCGGAACAGGTTGTGGTGATGGGTAAAATGGAGGGTGAAACCTTCAAAGCAAGTAGTTTGCTTTTGAAATGCCCTTCCAAATACAATAACAATAAAAAGCCGGAATCTTTCGGTTCAAAGGAGTTTACGAAGGTGAAGTCATAAACTTCGCTTTGTTTCTAATATTGGAAGGTTACATCCATGTCATCAATGTAAAACTTCAATTTGTTTTGATTCCATACGAATATCCTAATCTGGCTTGTTGGGAAAACTGGTTTGTCAACTTTAAAGTAGCACACTATTTCAGTCCACTCATTTGCTTTAGGTACACGGTCTCTCATTACACCTGAGTTCCACCAGATCGATTTTCCACCTTCAAAGATATTGGCTATAAAAGAAGCATCCGGGGAAGGAACAGTAGAATAAACCCAGGCTTTTACAATAATTATTTTGGGTAATTCCTTATTGATATTGCTTAATATTTCCTGGAAGGCATAACTATATTCGCGTGTTTCGTCCATCATGCAGGAAAATTTTCCTGAATGCGCGATCCCTTCATTTACATTTACTTCATTTATCCAGGATGGAATCTGAGCTGATGCATTTTCCATATCGTTGGAAAAAGAAACACTGTTTTCCGTCTTATTGCCTTCCGTCTTTTTGCTATTCTGGTTTGAGCAGGCTGAAATAATTAATGCTATTGTAGCAAAAAAAAGAATATTTTTCATTTTGTCAGGATTTTAATTGCACTTATTAGTTGAACTTAGGACTTCAAAAGTAGGATATTTTTAATTATCTGCCTATATTTTTCGGTAATGGTTATTTTTGTGCTACTAATAGAGATAATACTTATCCCGGTTGAAATCCACAATCTATGGCCTATAAAACACTTCAGCATTTTGTACATACACTTCAGCAAGCACAAGAGCTGGTTATTATTGACGAATTTGTTTCTCCCCATCTTGAAATAAGTGAAATAACTGACCGTGTTAGCAAGCAAGGTGGTAAGGCATTGCTCTTTACGAACAATGGAACTGAGTTCCCTTTGTTAATCAATTCTATGGGTTCCGAGAAGAGGATGTGCCTTGCTTTGGGAGTAAAGTCTTTGGATCAGGCTGCTGAAGAAATAAGCGATCTCTTTGCCGGAATGATGAATAACTCGGGTGGCCTGATGGGTAAATTGCGCATATTGCCAACTTTGGGTAAAATTGCTTCCTGGATGCCCAAAGTAATTAAAGGCAGAGGAGCTTGTCAGCAAGTTGTTATGCCAGCTCCTGATCTCTCGAAGTTGCCTGTACTCACATGCTGGCCTCACGATGGCGGGCCTTTTATCACACTGCCAGCCGTTCATACCAAAGATCCGTTGACAGGAATCCGCAACCTTGGGATGTACAGGATGCAGGTTTTTAACAATGAACTTACAGGCATGCATTGGCACTTGCATAAAAATTCGGCACGGCATTACAATGAATATAAGCAACTTGGATTGCGAATGCCAGTTGCAGTAGCTTTGGGAGGCGATCCATCCTGCACTTATTCCGCCTCTGCTCCTTTGCCTGATAATATTGACGAATATATGTTAGCCGGATTTCTACGGAAGAAAAAAGTGAAACTTGTAAAATGCCTCACATGCGACCTGGAAGTGCCTGCCGAGGCCGATTTTGTTATCGAAGGCTATGTTGATCCATCCGAAGATCTGATCCTCGAAGGCCCTTTTGGTGACCATACCGGATTCTATTCCCTTGCCGACTACTACCCGCGTTTTCATGTAACATGTATCACGCATCGCCGCGATGCAATTTATCCTGCAACAATTGTTGGAATCCCTCCACAGGAAGATGCATTTATGGGACTTGCTACTGAACGCATCTTTCTTGCCCCTATTCGCCTTAGTATGATTCCAGAATTGATCGATTTGCATATGCCACGCGAAGGTGTTTTTCATAACATCGTCCTTGCCCGTATAAATAAAACGTATGCAGGCCAGGCAACTAAAGTGATGAATGCATTATGGGGAGCCGGTCAGATGATGTTTAATAAAATTCTTATTGTCCTGGACCGGGATATTTCACTTACTGATTATACCCGGGTATTGGAAGTGATAGGAGAAACAGTTGACCCATCCGCAGATATTCTATTAAGTAAAGGCCCTTCGGACGTTCTCGATCACTCAAGTGCTCAGTTTGCTTTTGCAGGAAAATTAGGAGTTGATGCTACGGATAAACTTCCGGTCGAAAGAAAAGCTGGTTCACTTTTTCCATCAAATTCCAATATCTCAAAGCAGGAGTTTATTGATTGTGAAGGAATTACTCATATAAACACAAGTTATATCAATCATGGACTTCTTATTTTGGCGGTTGATAAAGCGATAGCTAAGCAAATCAATAAATTTCATTCCATACTAAGCAAAAAGGATATTTCAAAGGGGATACGGTTTGTTGTTTATGTTGACAAACAGGTAGATGTTTTCAACATGGCTGATGTAGCGTGGCTGGTGGCAAATAATTGCGACCCCCAGCGCGATTGTTTTATCACTCTTTCTGATAATACCGACACGTTCCAACAATTAGTCATTGACGGCACCCGTAAAACCGATAAACTAGATGGGTTTAAACGTGAATGGCCTAATGTGCTTACTATGGATGTAGATACTATTAAAGCAATCGATGCCAAATGGGATTGTCTTGGTCTGGGAGTTCTGATTCCTTCCCCTTCCCTACGTTATAGAGCTTTGACATTACCTGGTGGCGCCCGGGTCAGCAGCCCGGATTGAAGCTTATATTTTTTTACTTCATGGTGAATCATGTCCAAAATAAATACCTTTGCGCCATATTTAACCTTTAATCAATCTTTTATGATCACCGAAACCACTGAGAAACTGACTTCAGAAGAAATTATCCAACTCGAAGAAAAGTATGGGGCGCATAACTATCATCCACTTCCTGTGGTACTCGCCAAAGGCGAAGGTGCACTTGTGTGGGATGTTAACGGAAAACAATATTATGACTTTCTTTCGGCATATTCCGCTGTAAACCAGGGTCATTGCCACCCACGAATTATTGATGCCATGGTAGAGCAGGCGCGCACGCTTACGCTTACTTCACGTGCTTTTTATAATGACAAACTTGGAGTTTATGAAAAGTACATGACTGAATATTTTGGTTATGATAAAGTATTGCCAATGAATTCAGGAGCTGAAGCCGACGAAACCGCTTTAAAATTATGCCGCAAATGGGCTTATTTAAAAAAGGGTGTTCCTGAAAATGAGGCGAAAATTATTGTTTGCGAAGGGAATTTCCATGGCCGTACAATTACTATTATTTCCATGTCAACAGATCCTGATGCTTACACGGGATATGGCCCATATACGCCAGGATTCATTACTATTCCGTATAATGACCTTCCGGCTTTGGAAAATGCGCTGGCTGATCCAACCGTTGCCGGTTTCCTTGTTGAACCTATTCAGGGTGAGGCAGGGGTTTATGTTCCTGCTGATGGATATCTGACGAAAGCCAGTGCCATGTGCAAAGCAAAGAATGTTCTTTTTATTGCTGATGAAGTTCAGACAGGTATTGCACGTACTGGTAAATTGCTTGCATGCGATCATGAAAATGTTCGTCCTGATATTCTTATTTTAGGAAAAGCCCTCTCGGGAGGTGTAATGCCCATCTCCGCAGTATTGGCCGACGATGAAATAATGCTTACAATAAAACCTGGCGAACATGGATCCACTTTTGGAGGAAACCCATTGGCTGCCCAGGTTGCTATAGCAGCTCTCGAAGTTGTTAAAGATGAAAAATTAGCCGAAAGAGCTGAATACCTGGGAAAAATCTTTAGGAGCGAGATGGCTGCTGTAAAATCTGATATGATAGAGCTCGTTCGCGGAAAAGGATTGCTCAATGCAGTTGTAATCCGCCCGAAAAACGGTAAAGAGGCATGGGATGTATGCATGAAAATGCGTGACAATGGGGTACTTGCCAAACCGACACATCAGCATATTATTCGGTTTGCACCGCCATTGGTTATTACCGAAACGCAGCTACGCGATGCTATCCGGATAATTATTGAATCTATTGTTTCTTTCGAATAAAAACAGTTAATCCAAAAAAAAGCCGGGCTTTCGACCCGGCTTTTTTGTGATTGTCAAATAGTGCTATTTTTTAAGAGTTGCTTTGTCGTACCTTTTCTGAACTTCGGGCCAGTTGATCAGGTTCCAGAATGCATCAACATAATCAGCACGTTTGTTCTGATATTTCAGGTAATAGGCATGCTCCCATACATCAAGAGCAAGGAGCGGAATGCCATGAGGTGCAATATTGTCCATCAGGGGATTGTCCTGATTGGAAGTTGTTGAGACCTTCAAAGCACCAGTTTTTTCAACAATTAGCCATGCCCAGCCGCTACCAAATTTGGATTTCCCGAGATTTCCAAATTGCTCTTTAAATTTTTCGAACGATCCGAACGATTTGTCAATTGCCGCGGCAAGCGTTCCTGTTGGTAAGCCACCTGCATTTGGTGCCATATTTTCCCAGTAAAGTGTATGGTTGTAAAATCCACCACCGTTGTTGCGAACGGTTTCAGGGTATTTACTCATGTTAGCAAAAATTGCCTCCAACGACATTTTTTCCATCTCAGTTCCTTTTGTGGCAGTAACAAATTTGTTGAAGTAATTGCGGTGGTGACGGTCGTAATGAATCTCAACGGTTAACTTGTCGATGTAGGGTTCCAGAGCGTCATAACTGTAAGGAAGCACAGGGAAAGCGAAACCGTTCTGGGCTCCGTCCGATCCTCTGGTGTAGAAAGAATTTTCTTTAACAGGCGTTGACGTATGTAAACTTAGTGCAAACATGCTGCCCGAAAGTAAAATGACTGTGCCGAACAGCATTAATAGTGATTTCTTTTTCATTATCAGGAAGTTTTAAGGTTAATAAAAATCATATTTAGTATAACAAACAGTAGCGCAAGTTGTTGTAAGATTTAAATAAGACAGCCGCAGTTGAGCGCGGCTGCCGTCCGAATCATAAACCAAATTATCCAATTCGAAAATCGGGTGAACCCATCATAAACCCAATGCTTTTGTATAATTACTGCCAATCTTCTCCCAGTTTATCACATTCCAGAATGCATTTATATAATCGGGGCGGCGATTCTGATATTTCAGATAATAGGCATGTTCCCAAACATCAAGACACATGATTGGTTTACCCGGGCAGTCGTGAATATCCATCAGTGGATTATCCTGGTTTGCTGAAGAGCAAACACACAGACTTCCATCAGCTTTTACGCACAGCCATGCCCATCCGCTACCGAAACGATTTGCGGCTGCATCGTTAAATTTCGCTTTGAATGCATCAAATGATCCAAAATTCTTATCAATATCTTCTGCAAGTTTGCCAGTGGGAAGTCCACCGCCTTCAGGCGAAAGAATTTCCCAGAAAAGGCTGTGATTGAATAGGCCCCCTCCATGATTACGCACTGCAGCCGGTTGTTGGCTAATGGTTGCGAAAATTTCTTCAAATGTCTGGTTCTCAAGGGCCGTTCCTGCTATGGCTGCAGTAAACTTGTCGAAATATGTACGATGATGCTTGCTATAATGTATTTCCATTGTCATTTTGTCGAAATGGGGCTCAAGTGCATCGAAAGCGTATGGTAACTGTGGGAATTCAAATTTCATTTCTTTTCCTCCTTTTTATAGTATTTAAATCAATTTGTAAATTAGTTTAAAATGTACATCAATAACATTGATCTTAATAAAAAGTTCATGCCGGAGGAGAAAAATCGGAAGTGTTTAAGCTAAATATAGAAGAGAAGAAATCAGAATTCGACCTGCAATTTAATGTTAATCTGCCTGGATGTGAGGTAATTTGGCACGGCATATTGTAGGTTTTGATAATCGGTTACCCAAAGATATGAAACCGTATTATTTATCTGCAGGAGATTGAATATCTCAGCACTGAGCCATATTGATTTAAAATTGTTCAGGTAATTTCCTGGCCTCAGTTTGCTGTTTTCGCCTTTAATCTGTTTTGAAAAGCCTATATCTACCCTGCGGTATGGAGGCATGCGCAGCGTTTGTTTGTATCGTTGGGAGCCAGGAGCCCCAAAAGGGAGCCTGCTTCCAAACATGAGCGTCATATGCATTTTGTAGGAAGGGTTATTTGGCAGGTAATCCTGAAAAAATAATCCGAAGTTAACTCTTTGGTCAGTTGGGCGAGGGATGTAGCCAGGATAATGAATTATGCTGTCTTTGTCATAATAAAAATCGTCCTTTATGTCCTCGCGGGTTTCCATTATAGAAAGGCTTGCCCAGGACTCAATGCCTTTCACAAATTGACCATTCACTCTCGTGTCGATTCCGGTAGCATATCCATGAGCATTGTTTTTGGCATAATAACGGATACGGACATTGTCAACTTCGTAGGGCACAATATTATTAAGGAACTTATAGTAAATCTCGGTAACGAATTTGAAGGGCCTGTTCCATGCCATGAAATTCCAGTCGCTTCCGGCAACAAAATGTATGGACTTCTGCGCCTTAAGGGATGCATTTATATTACCTTGGAAATCACGTAGTTCGCGATAAAAAGGTGGTTGAAAATAATATCCGGCTGATAAGCGAAAGACAATATCTCTTTCCCAGTTCGGTTTGAAGGATAAGGAAACACGCGGGCTGATAAGTAATTGCTTGTTCATATCCCAGTAATTTGCCCGTATTCCTGTTGTTAAAGAAACGCGTGTACTATCGCCATCCAGATCAAAAATATTCTGAACAAATCCTGTTAATCTATTACTTGATAGTGCGTTGCTTGCACGGTAGGATTCGTAAAGGCTAAGATCCCCGATAGTATTTAACTGGCCTGGAATACCAGTAGAATAGGGAATGGAATAACCGGTAGAATCTATCATCTTCCATTCATTCAATTTATCGTTTATAATCTCGTGTTGGTATTTTATTCCCCATTGAAGGTAATTAGATTCAAGTGACAAAGAGCCCCTGTGTTCGGCATTAATAACCGTGGCATCCAGAAAATTGCGGGCATGGTTAAGGTAAGCGCCTACTCCCTTTGTTTCTATTACTTCAATACTATCCCCGCTGTTACCAAGGAGAGCTATCCAATATTGTCCTTGAATATCATAGGTTTCACTTTCGTGCGACTGAAAAGCACTAACAGTCCATTTGAGACGGGCATTCTTGTTTGGTTTATAAATAAGGGAGAGCGCTCCCATATAATTATTAAACTGATCGGCTTCAAGTCCGTCGAAAACAACAAATAACCGAAGTGGTGTGTCCAGCGTGCCAAACTTTGTATCGCGGGTGGCAGGAGTAAGGTTATATGCATTACGAGCATAGTTACCGAGGAATGATAGCTCAAGCTGCTCATTGATATCGAAGGAAAGCATGCCTTGAACATCAGTAAACGAAGTTTTATAGTCACCTTTTGTATCCAGATTTTTGAGCAGGTATTGGCTCGATTTCTGCCTTATTCCTATCAGATATGTAAACCTGTTACTTTTGGATATGCCTTCCACATGGGCAGATGCACCAAGCAGACTGGCCGAAAAGGAACCACCAAACGACTTTGGACGCTTATATTGAATATCAAGAACACTGGACATTTTATCACCATAACGTGCATCGAAACCACCGGCCGAAAAGAGTATCGACGAAATCAGGTCGGAATTCAGAAAACTTAGCCCTTCCTGTTGCCCTGATCGAACCAGAAAAGGGCGGTTGATTTCGATATCATTCACATAAACCAGATTTTCGTCATAATTGCCACCACGAACAGAGTATTGCGAACTGAGTTCATTGTTTGACGACACACCTGGAAGCGTTTTAATCATTGCTTCAATACCTCCTGAAATACTGGGAATACTGGCAGCATTTTTAGGATCGATGCGGCTAAGATTTGTCGTTCGCAACTGACGGTCCTCCACTATTACGTCCGGCAGGATCGTGGTCGATTCACGCAAACTTATGTTGAGTAACTTCTTTTCATGCGGTGCAAGCCGCATGTTGATTGTTTCTTTAATGTATCCTATCGAAGAAATAACAATTATAATATTCTGGTTGCATGGGACAATTATCTCAAAATCGCCCTGGGCATCTGTTGTTGCACCGCCCACAGAGCCAAGCATGGAAATACTTACAAATTCAATAGGCTTTCCATTAGTTCCCGTTATCTTGCCGGATACTTTGCCTTTTTCCTGAGCTTGAAGGCTGGCAGAAAATAGCAGCAAGGCCGGGAGAATTAAAAAGAAGCGCAAACGTTGTTGCATCCGGGCGATTTGTAAGGAGTATTTGTGCTTCATAATAACTGGAAAGACAGCAGTTTATTTCTTTTTATTCTTAAAATCGCCATTTTTCCAGGCTTTAATAAACTTAGCCCATGCAAAAGGATTGAAAATGGAGATAGGCTGTGCTTGTCCGTAATAATAGAGCTTGTCTACCTGCTTGTTCAGATTATTGGTGTAGTTCATGGCGCCATCCATGCCATATTTATCGGTGTTTTTGGCTAGTTCGCGCATCTCCATGTAGTTAATATTTTTTTGCGCAATTACTATGTCGTCGTCAGGAATATGAAGGGTGATAAAAGCCTGCTTAAATTGCTCGCGCGAAGGCCAGGGGTAGATCACAGTTTCGGCCAACTCAATGGTATCAGAACTCAATACCTGAATAAGAGAATACCTGTTTTCAGTCAAAGTATCAGGTATCCGGAATTCAACTTTTTTATATCCCGTAGCTGAGAATTGAATGATATCTGTCTTGTTGGCCACGATAGAGAAAAAACCAAAATAGTCTGCAGTTGTGCCCCTATGGGTTCGCTTAATTATAACATTTGTAAAAGGAATAGGCTGCAGGCTGTCTGAGGTAATAACAACACCTGAAAATTGCACCAGGTCATTTTCGTGATTTTGTGCTGTAGCCTGAAAAGCACTGCAGCACAGTGTGAAAAGCAGGATTATATTCAGGCAAGGCCTCATGTATCGGTAAAATTACTTTTTAAGTGCTTTGAAGCGGTAAATTTAACGAATGTTAACATAAAACAGGATAAACAGAAAAAGCTGTCACCTTTATACAGTAACAGCTTTCCATGAAAGTTAACAGAAGTTTATTTCTTAAGGAACCCTTTTACTCTTGCTTCTTTAAGGCAGGCAGTGATTCCATTCTTGGTAACATTTTTAATGGCTTCGGCTGAAACCTTCAATGTGATCCATTTATCTTCTTCAGGGATATAAAACCTCTTGGTTTGCAGATTTGGATAAAATCTACGTTTGGTCTTGATGTTGGAGTGAGAAACACTGTTTCCAACCATCATTCCCTTGCCTGTTAGTTCGCAAACTCGTGACATCTTTATTTGATTTTCAGGTGATTATTTCTAAAATCGGAGTGCAAAGGTCGGATTATTTTTCCAATATTCAAATCTTCTTCTAAATATTTTATTGTAATTGAACCTTTCAAATACAAAAACACGATGTATTATTCACAAATTCAGACTATTGCGAGAAATTACTTTGTCATTGTTGAATTTTATCCAGCTCTTTTCGTAGCATATTTAATGCTGCAATTCCCGCTTTACGAATATTTCGACCGCGGTGTTCGCCCAACAGGAATTTTTCGGCAACAAGTCCAGCAGGTGAACTGATAGCAATCCATGTTGTCCCTACTGGTTTTTCATCAGTCCCTCCTGACGGACCTGCGATTCCTGAAATTGCAATGGCACAATAAGTGTCCAGCTTTATCCGCGCTCCTACTGCCATTTCTTTTACAGTTTCTTCGCTTACGGCTCCACTCTTAACAATTGTGTCATGTTTCACGCCAAGAAGATTTTCCTTTATTTCATTGGAATATGCAACGATCGACCCTTTAAAATACTCAGAACTGCCCGAAATACTGGTGATCAGGTGAGCAGTATAGCCTCCGGTGCAACTTTCGGCAGTTGCCAAAGTCAATTTAAGTGAAAGAAGTTGTTTCCCAATCACTTCTTCCAGTGTATCATTATCGTAACCAAAGATATATTCAGGGATCAGGTTTGCTAGTTCCAATGTAATCTGCGAAATTTGAGAATGAAGTTTATCAAAATCAGAACCGGAGGCTGAGAGTCTGAGCCTTACAAGGCCTGGCTGAGGAAGGTAGGCGAGCTTTATATGAGCCGGTAGCCGGTTTTCCCAATCAGCAATAGTGGCAGCAAGAAAGGACTCTCCAACTCCCTGTGTTAGTATGGTTTTATGAACAATTACTTCGTTGTTTAAGGAAGCAAGCCTGGGTAGTACTTCCTGAGTCATGATAGATTTCATTTCGAAAGGCACACCAGGCATCGAAATATAGATTGTATTGTCCTTTTCAAACCACATGCCTGCAGCTGTGCCACATTCATTTGGGAGTGGAGTGCAACTACCCGGTAGCATGGCTTGTAAACGGTTGAGAGGAGTTACAGGGAATCCACGCTGTCCAAAGAGTTGTTCTATTTGTTTGTATGCCCCCTCGTTAAATACAAGTGGTGAATCAAAATACTCACTTAAAGTTTGCTTGGTTATATCGTCGTTAGTAGGTCCAAGCCCACCGGTTATCAAAATAATATCTGCCCGCAACGTTGCTTCGTTCAAAGTGCTTAGAATATGTTCGCGGCTATCAGAGATACTTGTGATCTGATGTATATTTATACCCAATAAATTGAGTTGATCAGCCATCCAGGCTGAGTTTGTGTCAACCACCTGACCAATTAATAATTCGTCTCCAATAGTAATAATTTCAGCCTTCATTCCGTTAGATGATTTTATCAAATACTTGTATTCGTTTAGGAAACAGGCGTAGTAATGACAATGTCCTGTTGCTAAAAGGGCTGAATTACATCGATGTTAATACCTTTTATTCGCTACATTTGCCCGCAAATACAAAAGTAGATATTTCGTTGTTTAATCCAAATTTTCACAAATATGGCTCCAATTGCTGAATCGGAATTGATCCTTAACGCGGATGGAAGCGTTTACCATCTGAGGCTTCAACCAGAGGAACTGGCTCCTGTAATTATTGTAGTTGGTGATCCTGGTCGCGTACCTGAGATTTCAAAATATTTTGACCAGATAGAAATGAAACGCCAAAACAGGGAAATTGTAACACATACCGGAAGGATTGGAAATCACAGATTGACAGTTCTATCAACAGGCATGGGAACGGACAATCTTGACATTGTTATGAATGAACTGGATGCCCTTGTTAATATTGATCTGGTTCGCAGAGAACCGCTTACTGAACATAAATCGCTTAAAATAATCAGGCTCGGGACCTCAGGTGCATTACAAGCCGACATCCCGGTGGATTCATTCGTTATGTCAACCTATGGCATTGGCATGGATGGGCTGCTGTATTTCTATGCTGATAATGAAAAAGTCACGGACAAAAGACTGGGAGATGCCTTCGTTCTGCATACTTCCTGGAATAAAAACCTCCCTGGAATCTATGCGGTTAAAGCATCCGAAAGTTTTATGCAACAAATAGGCGATGACTTTATTAAAGGAATGACGCTGACTGCTCCCGGTTTTTATGGGCCGCAAGGGCGCGTGTTACGAATGCCACTGGCATATCCTCAACTAAATGAACTTATCGAAACGTTTCGCTACCAGGGAACACGGATTGCAAATTTTGAAATGGAAACTTCTGCCTTATATGGTCTTGGACGTATGCTTGGACACGAAACACTTACAGTATGCGCCATAGTTGCTAACAGGGTGAGCCGGACATATAGCAAAGATGCTCATTTTGCTGTTGACAAACTTGTTCAAATTGTTCTTAGAAAACTTACTGAATGATAATTCGATTGTAGTATTTTAGAGGATAAATCTTTTGTATGAAACCCTCTGAAACGCAACAAGAGCTAAAGGCGCTCATCAGCCTGCTGGATGAACCGGACAACAGTGCTCTTGGTTTCGTCAGCAATCAGTTACTGGCCTATGGCGAAGAAGCTATTCCTCCCCTTGAACACGCATGGGAGAATACCTTTGATATTGCACTTCAGGAGCGCATCGAAAATATTATCCACCGCATTCAACAGGTTTCCCTTTTTCACGAATTAAGTAATTGGTCAAATTTCGGACATTCTGATCTGCTGCGGGGATGCTTCCTCGTGGCACGATTTCAATATCCTTCGCTTAAACTGGAAACACTCACCAATGCTATTAATAAGATAAAAAAAGATGTTTGGCTCGAACTTAATAACGACCTCACGTCACTTGAAAAAATAAAGGTATTAAATCACTTCCTGTTTGGGGTATATAAATTTGAAGGATCTAAAAGGGAAGAAGGGAACCCGCAGTCAAATCTGATTAATATTCTACTTGAGAGCCACAAAGGATACCCTGTTTCGCTTGGCGCACTCTATATTATACTGGCGCAAAGCCTGGAGCTGCCGGTTTATGGTGTTGATCTTCCGCAGCACTTTATAGTTGCTTATGCCCGAACCCTGACGGATGAAAAGAAACCTTTGCTGGAAGCTTCAGATGTGCTTTTCTATATAAACCCTTACAGCAATGGAGCTGTTTTTACACTAAAGCAAATAGAATACTTTCTGCGGGAGATGAAGATTACTCAACAGCCATCTCATTACCTACCCTGCAACAACCGTTTGATTATCAGGCGAATGATGAATGAAGTTCTGCAATTGTATATCATAGATGGGGCAATAGAAAAGATAAACGAATTCAAACAATTAATGAAGGCCTTAGATTAATAACAATCCCTTTTAAATCAATGCTGCAATTTACCTCCTTTGCATGATTCTGCCAATTGTCCTCAGGATAATACTTATATCTTTAACTAAATTCTGTTGCTCTATATAACTGAGATTCAGATCAAGCTTTGCAGGCATGATATATAGAATATAATACTGCTCCGGATCCTTAGCCTGGGCAAGCAGGTCGCTTTCGTTGAGGTAGGCAAGCGAAGCAGGGTCGGTGAGGCCTGGCTTTACAGTAAGTACTTTTCGCTGATCAAGTGTGTAGTGTAAAACGTACTTTGGTACTTCAGGGCGGGGGCCGACAAAGCTCATATCTCCTTTAAAAATGTTGATCAGTTGTAGAAATTCATCCAGTTTGTATTTGCGGAGCCAAAGGCCAATAGGTGTAATCCGGTCATCAGCAGACCCAATCGTAAGCAACCCCTGCTTATCTGATCCTGAGCGCATTGTTCTGAATTTGAATAATCCGAATAATTTCCCTTCCAGTCCAACCCGCTGCTGCTTATAAATAACCCCGCCTTTTGAATCAAAAGAAATTAAAGCACCAATAACCAGAAAAACCGGCAAGAGCAAGAGTATTCCAAGGGAAGAAAATAATATGTCGAAACTTCGTTTAATCATGGGACTATGATGCAAGGGGTTCTTCTACAGAAATAACAACTGCTTTAACTACCTGCTCTACTTGCTCGTCAGTAAGATTAAAATAAACAGGGAGGCTGATTTCCCGCGAATAGTTGTTGAATGCCACCGGATAATCAGAAATCGTATATCCCATTTTTTTATAGAAACTCATCATGGGCAAAGGGACAAAATGTACATTCACTGAAACTTCCCTCGCAAAGATCCTGCTGATTATAATATCGCGCTGGCTTTCGCTTATATTTTTAATTCTAAGTGCATATACGTGGTAAGAAGAGCTCTTTTGAGCATCTTCAAAAACGGGTGTTTCGGCCCAACTGCAGGCAGAGAAAGCTTCTGAATAGAGCTGGAAAATATTTCTTCGCCGCGGAAGGATTAATTCGTCGTACCGGGCAAGTTCCACAAGGCCCATCGCTGCCTGGATATCGGTCATATTGTATTTGTAACCGGCTTCTTCAATATCGTAGCGCCAACTCCCGGGCTGCGTTTTGGCAAGTGCGTCTTTATTTTGCCCATGAAGCGATTTTGTGTTCAATCGGCGGTATTCAATTTCGTTGTCAAAAGGAGAAGGAAGATTAAGGCACACGGCTCCACCTTCTGCTGTTGTAAGGTTTTTTACAGCATGAAAAGAATAAACACTCACATCAGTGAGTTTGCCGGTTTTGTTTCCTTCATAGGTTGCTCCTATTGAATGTGCAGCGTCAGAAAGGACGAGGATACGCCCCAGTTTTTCCTGTTCCGGGCTTTGCGGGTTAAAGAGTTTTTTTACATCACTTTCTTTAACAACTTCGTTCAGTTCATTGTAGTCGCAAGGCCATCCTGCAATATCAACTGGGATGATAACTTTGGTGCGTGATGTTATTGCCGAACGGACAAGTTGGACATTGAGATTAAAATCGTCACCAGAATCAACAAATACAGGGGTGGCGCCAGTGTGCACCACAACATTGGCTGTTGCTGCATACGTGTAGGCCGGGATAATAACTTCATCTCCTGGCTGCACACCATACCAGCGCAACATAAGTTCCAGCCCCGCTGAAGCAGAATTGACACAGAGCGTTGCTTTATGGCCGGCATAAGCTGTAAGATTCTTCTCAAAGAGTTTGGTGCGCGGCCCGGTGGTGATCCACCCTGAACGTAGTGCGGCTGTTACTTCATCAACAATTAACTGGTCGATATGTGGAGGGGAAAAGGGGATCATAGAAGTTTGGAGTTTGGAGTGCCTGTAGTACTTATAATCTGGAGTATATTAAGTTTGAAGTAAAGAGGATATAGAGTCTGTTTAAAATGTTCCGCCCTTTCAGGGCTATATTCGTATTTGTTTCATTTTCGGCGGGTTGCACCCACGGTTATTAAAAATAAACCCTTTCAGGGTTTTTGAGATAGAAAAGTCCGAAGGACTTTAATTTCAATAACCTCCGGTGCAACCGGAGGTGAAAAATAATAATCAATCAAGAGCCCCAGAGGGGTTCAACTGTCTTTTGAAAGAAATTTCAACTGTCTTTTAAAGAACTAAGGGTTATTTGCATTTGTTTTTTAACTCCAAACTTTTACCACTTATTATCTGTAATAAGCATCAAGAAATCGTTGAGTATTTTGCTCAACACGTTTCAGGACATTACTTATATCTGCCCGCTCAAATATTTGCCCGGTTATGCTTTCGTAAAGTTCAATGTATCGCTCAGAAACCAGGCTCACAAAATCATCATCCATTTCAGGCACTTTTTGCCCTTCGAGTCCCTGGAAACCATTATCCATGAGCCATTCGCGCACAAATTCCTTGGAGAGCTGCCGCTGGGGCTGGCTGGCCCTAAGACGTTCTTCATAACCATCCTGATAAAAATAGCGGGATGAATCCGGGGTATGAATTTCATCAATGAGGTAGATTATTCCGTTCGCTGTTCCAAACTCGTATTTTGTGTCAACCAGGATTAGTCCCATATTCGTAGCAATCTCGCTCCCACGTTCAAAAATGCGACGGGTATATTCTTCCAGCAATGTGTAATCTTTTTCAGAAACCAACCCTTGAGCAAGAATTTCTTCGCGCGTAATATCTTCGTCGTGGCCTGCAACAGCCTTTGTAGTGGGCGTAATAATTGGTCCCGGGAATTTTTCATTTTCCTTCATTCCTTCCGGCATCGCTATACCGCAGATAGAGCGTTTGCCTGCCTTGTATTCCCGCCAGGCATGGCCCGAGAGGTAACCCCTGATTACCATTTCCACTTTAAAAGGCTCGCACTTCCTTCCAACGGTCACCATGGGATCGGGCGTAGCTATCTTCCAGTTTGGTAAAATATCTTCCGTATCATCGAGAAATTTGGCAGCAATCTGGTTAAGGACCTGCCCCTTATAAGGAATTGCACGTGGCAATACCACATCGAATGCTGAAATACGGTCGCTGGTGACCATCACAAGCAGTTCGTCTTTGATGTTATAAACATCGCGGACTTTACCTTTGTACAGGTTTGTCTGCCCGGGAAATGTGAAATTGGTTTCGGTTATAGCGTCTTGCATGGGAGAGGTTGTTCATTGTTTTAATCGTGGAAATACAAAGGCTGTTTGTTGCTACTCAAATACAAATTTACCATTTTGCCGGATTAATTCAGTAATGGTTAATGCTATTTGATAAATTTCTCATGTTACTCAGTTTTTTGGGAGAAGACTATATAGTATTTATTTCTCTGATGAATGATTGCTTAAGCATACTAACAAGATACCATTATTAAAAAATTAAGCGCAGCCAAAGGGCTACGCTTAATTGAAACAACTCTATTTCAAAAGATTATCTGTCTTTATTTTGAAGTTGCCGGCAACCATTCAGCTTTAAAAATAGATGAGTTCGAGTAAAACTTTCTGGCTGTTTCTACCAGTTGTTCCGGTTTAATTGCCTTGAGCCGTAGCTCCTTTGTAAGGATCCGTTCCGGATCGGTACCATTGAGGAAGGCAGTTTGTAGCGCGTTTAGCCAATAATCATTCTGCTTTAAGCTTACTTTATTCTGCTCAATAGCCGGTTCCCTTGCTTGCTTCCAGTCGTATTCTGTGATTCCGCCTGTAACTTTTGTGCTTTCAATTATCCCTAAAAATGCGGTATTCACTTTTTCTATATTATCAGGACTACATGGGAAATAAGATTGGATACGAAACTCTTCCCTCGGGTATTTCTGAAGCGAGCCATAACACCCACCGCCGTAAATGGCGCTCATTTTCTCGCGAATGGTGTCTGTAACCTTGTTGTTTATGACTTCATTCAATTGCGACAACATAAAGTTATCGTCTGCATTGAAAGGCATTTTGCCTGAAATATAGTGCATTAGCATAGCCTGAGGTTCTGATCCCTTGTGCAGCGTAAAACTATTGTTGCCCGGTTTAGGAAACAATCCAATATCCTTGTATTGGGCATTGATCTCTGCAGGCACAAGTCCGCCAATGTATTTTAAAATGAGCGGCGTAATCTGTTTTTCCGTAAAACTGCCTACAATGTTATAATACATCCCTGTAGGGTTGCAGATACGTTGTTTGTAATAAGCAATGGCATTATCAATATTAATCATGTCGTAATTAGCAGCGCTTTCAATCTGGTGTGCCCTTTTGTTGCCCTGATAATATGTATTGTATGCGGTGTCCATAAATAGTGTCTGCGGATCCTGTTTTAACGATTCCAATTCCTGTTTGGACCGGCTGATAAAAGATTGGAAGGCCGCTTCATCCTTTCGTGGGGAAGTGCATTTTAAATACAGGAGCTGAAACATGGTTTCCAAATCTTTTGTGCTGCTGGCACCCTCTATAAATTCGGTATATTCAATTACTGTAGGGAAAACACGTACGTTTTTACCAGAAAGAAACTTGGTTAAATCAGGTGCTGAGAATCTCCCATAACCCATATCCTCCTGCACATTGTTACAATACTCTGCACTCTTGTAATCTTTTCCCTCATAAAGGCTAAACCCACCAAAGCGTGAGCCTTTAAGAAGCACTTCGTCATTCTTGAAATCAGTTGACTTAATGCATACTATTGCTTTGTTGCTTAATGTAAATGTTGTTGTGCCGAGTTTTTCGTTTTTCTCGGTATATACTATTTTCCCAGGAACAGGCTCCTTTTCCAGAAGCATCCCGGCGATTTTGTTTTCTGCGTATGGCACAACCGGTTTTAATAATGCAGCGTCAATCCAGGCTTTCAGCTGATCGTCAGTAGGCAGATCAGGCTGGGTTTTGGATGTTACAAGCGCGAAAAAGTTTTTGTCAATATCAATTTGCCCGCGAATATTATCAAAGTCTTTGAGAGATACAGCATTGACATTGTCCTTTATAAAATTATATTCCCATGCTATTCCCGGAATGGCATCCTTTTCAAAGAAATTGGTGACATATTCCCATATTAATTGCCCTGATTCTGTTTTGTCGCGCTCGTTGTATTGTTTTTCGTAATCCGAAAGCATCGAAGCTTTTGCTCTGCTGAGTTCGGCGTCAGTAAATCCGTATTTTTTCACCCGAATGCTCTCGGTAACAAGTGCTTCCACTGCCGGTTTTATCTGATTGCTGCCGCACATTGCACCAAGGTTAAAACTCTCGTAACCGCGCGCCCATCCTCCGCCTAAGTATGCGTATGCGTAAACGAAAGGTGGATTTCCCGATTGCCTCACTTCATCAAACCGTGCTCTTAACATATTGAAACACAAATTGTCAACCATTCTTTTCTGGTAATCAGCTATTGTTGTTATGGGTTTCCGTGGATAAGTATTTCCGCTCAGGGTTATAGATGTGCTGTTTGCTTCCATGTCGCTCACTACCATAGCCTTGCTTTTCGTACGGGGCTTTACTTCAAATGATTTTGGTCTTTCCCGGGGATTTGCCGGATTCTTAAAATCGCCGAATTTTGCTATAATCAATTTTTCTGCATCGGCCACAGGTATGTCACCTACAACAATTACAGCCTGTAAATCCGGACGGTACCAGTCCTGGTGAAATTGTTTCAACACCGCGTGGTCAAAGTTTGCAATTATGGAATCTTTACCTATTGGCAATCTACTTGAATACTTCGAGCCATTTAGCAGCTGGGGAATCCATTTTTTCATCATTCTGTCGTCTGCTCCTTTGCCTATTCTGCTTTCGGCCAGGATAACGCCCCTCTCTTTATCAATCTCATCAGAGGTCAGGAGTGAAGCACCACTCCAATCAGCTAAAACCATAAAAGCACTATCCAGTTTTCCGGGATCACCAGCTGGAACGGGCAAAATATATACTGTTTCATCAAAACTGGTATATGCATTCAGGTCATTGCCAAACCCCACGCCTATACTTTGAAGGTAATGGACCAATTCGTTGTGGGGGAAGTGTTTTAGCCCGTTAAAATTCATGTGTTCCATAAAGTGGGCCAGGCCTTGCTGGCTGTCATCTTCAAGGATAGCACCAGCATTTACGGCTAACCGAAGCTCGACCTTCTTTTCAGGTTTTTTATTGTACATGATGTAATACTTCAACCCATTCTTAAGGGTTCCAATTTTAACATCAGAATTTACAGGTATGTTGCCGGATTGATCAGTACTCGTTTGCGCTATTGCACTCTGGCTTACAACAAATAATGTGATTAACAGGGCAATGAAAAGTTTTTTCATGAAAAGTTTATTTAAAAATTAAGAAAAGAGGGTTTACAGAGGCCGAGTCGGACGAGATTCCAAATAAACGTGTGAATGTAAGAAAATATTACATATGTATAAAGTGTTTTCTTGAAAAACTTCCCTATGAACGGTTCGTGTTTCTTTGTTCCCGAATACCTGTTAAACAAGTTCTTTCTTCTCTGCTGAATTTAATTTCTTAACTGCCACAAAAATTAAAACTACCAGGATTGAAAACAGGATCAGTGATGAACCTATTGTTCCATAATTCAATCCGCCTTTCTCATGGGTTTTTGTCAGAAAGTCACCAAAAGTCGCACCGAATGGTCTTGTCAAAACAAAGGCCAGCCAAAACAAAATTACATGCGATATTTTTGTGAATAGATAAGCCAGAATAATTAGCAATAACAAACTGCCAATGAGGATCGCGCCGCCCGAAAATCCAAGACCCGAATTATCGGCCAGAAAATCTCCTAACGCAGTTCCCAATGTATTGGAAAATAAAATAGCTGTCCAATAGAATACTTCTCCACGTAGGGATTTGATATTTGTCACCGACAAAGATTTTTCTGTAGCCTTCCAAATTATTAGGGTAGTGATTAAAAGTGCAACTAAAATCAAAGAACCTGTTTCATAACCTAAACCTAAAGTCCTGTCCATGTAGTCCGATATAGTTGTACCTGCTGTGCTTGTTGAAAGAATAACAGCCCAGTAAATAACCGGGTTGTGTTTTTTTATGGAAAGCTGGGTTAACAATGTCCCAAAGAAAAAACTTAGAAGGATAACTGAACTAACAGCATAACCTACGTTTAGTGTCATCGAAAGCAAGTCACCTGCGGTTTCGCCCAGGGTGGTTGCACATATTTTTATTATCCAAAATGAAATTGTGATAGCCGGCAGTTTGTTCATCTGTTTTCTAATTCTATTCCTTTTACACGGTAGAGGAGTTCATCTGTTTTTTAACATCAGCTAGCATCGGGGGTTTACAACTCGTGATAGGCAGGTCTATTTTATTACAAGTTTTCTATAGTCAAGCGTTTTGCCTTGCCTGTCACTTAGTGATACAAAGTATATCCCGCTGGCCCAATCTGATAGACTAATATCAATTCGTTTTTGATTTATTGATCTTAAAAGAACCTCCTTTCCTGTAAAATTGACTATTTTTAAAAGACAGTCAGGCCTTTGCGGAATGTTCCTTAAATCAATAACAAGATTATTATCAGTAGGGTTTGGATATATTTTAATATGATTATTAACATGAGGATTACCCCAAATATTTGATGTGCCAATTATTACAGAAGTGTCATATTGGGAAATTATTTGATCGAAGTCACTTATCGGGCAGATACTGCCCTGGTGATATTCAATATTAATATTATAAAGACCCGTCGGGAAGGGGCCTAATTTGAAAGTATCAACGCTATTACAAAGCGTTGGGTCAGCATACCCACAATAAAATGGTGTAATCTGTATGGTTGAACCATCAAGATGCGTATTGTAATCCACCAGGCCAAATGAACAATTTCCATAAAGTGTAAAATTAGAAATTACACTTATAGTGTCTTTTTCTGTTGGGCTTTCCGGCCTGATAATTAGCTGACTAATCACCTGGCTTTTTGCTGTTACTGTAATTCCGGTTACAAGAATCAGAGTTATGATAATGTTTTTCATTTTACTGATATTTATTTCCTTGATTATTTGATTTTGTTGGTTAGCTATGGTTTCAATATGGGTTCCGGTTTCCTCCTTTTTACATTTCCTTTTTGCTATATCACATAGTAAGCAAGCCGGCTCCTGCAGCCTGCCTGCTCTCATTCCTGATCATATGGTTGGTACTGATAACCGTAGAGGATTGCTGATGCATTATACTTACTCAAAAGTTTGAGCAGGTCACAATGCCCGGGCACCCTCTAAAATCTTTATGGCATATACACTTTGTCAGCGTTTCTTTGTTTTTTGCCATACCAGGTTATTAAGTTGTTTCTGTATTATTGTTTAATAAGTTTATTGGTGAAAGTTGATTTATCAGTTTGAGTGTAAATATAGTATATTCCGGCTGTAAGATTTGAAACTGAAAAATCATTCTTAAAAAATTCTTCAATCAACTCTCCTTGTGAATTGTAAAGCCTGATGCATTTTATTTTTTGGTTGTGCATGCTTAAATGAACATTTCCATTGGATGGATTTGGATAAATAATTACAGTATTTTCCTGGTGATTTTCTTCAGGAACACCTGATGGAGAGGTTATTTCAATCAATTTCGGTAAGAGTTGCAAAACATCATTCTGAACAAATTGCCAGTCCCAGATGTGGTAATTGCTGTGCGGCTGGTCTAAAGGTACTGGTATTACAGAATGTAACTGTCCGGGTATTCCGTCAGGGAAAGAATCTATTACTCTCTGGTCCTTGAAAGTAAAGATCGTATCAATCAATATGTGCGCGCTGCCGGGAACTGTATCAACCTGCGTAGCTTCAGCTCTGAACATATTATCAAATCCAACATAATCAGTACCACTGTTATCAATCGAAATATAACGGGCTATGGGCTTATGCGTTGTATAACCAAAATCATAATTAGCTTCCTGATGACTATGATTTACAGTATCGTAGGTTTGATAAAGCAATCCTTTACTCACAAAATAAGGGTTGAAGAAAAAGGAAAAACTCGCAAGACCTTCTACCGGGTATGCCCTGTTCCATGTCCTCCAGTTCATCATGCATCCGCATTCGGGCTCAGAGCCCCGTGGAGGGCAGGCTTTTATGTTTTGCAAAGCCCCACCGGTTCTGCTACCATCTACAGAAGCATAATTGGGCTCCCCGGCACAAAGCGCAACTACCAACTGTGACTGAAGCTGGGGGTTAGTATCAAATTTTTTCCGCAACAAAAACATGACATGATCTGCTCCCTGCGAATGTCCCATCAGGATAATTTTATGCCCGTGGTTGTAATATTTAAGGTAATTACTAAAGGCCGAATCAATATCGTTGTATGCTATCTCCATATAGCCGGCCAATAACGACTGTGTTGTATCGTGTATAAAAACACCGATTTTCGCTTGTCGGTAATAGGGAACAAACACTCTGCCGAACTGCGCATAAATACCCACCTGCTCACTGTATACAAATTTTGCAGTAATGGTGTCAATGTCATTCATTGCTACGTTGCCAAGACGGAAATCCATGCTAATTGTAGGATATACATAAAAGATATCAACCAACGTATCGGCATAGGGCACGTAATGAATTACAGTATCAATGGTAAGGTCCGGATTCTTAACGGTCAATGTTAAATTTTGCTGCCGGGCTATATCCGTATGTTTCAAAACAGGATGACACATCCAGTTCTGTGGAAGATTGTAGTTAACGGATTGTGCAAACACATTTGCCGCTATTATTATAGCAGTAAAAATTGTCACTATTTTTTTCATCTTATTTTTTTTATTTTCTACTCGTATGGCTTTTCAATACCGCCCCGTTTTTGAAGTGGTTCCTGGACTCCACTTTTTAAAAATCTTTCTTTTCCCACTTAAGGTTGTCGGCTCTTTTTGGCCTATTTGTGTTTTTGCCAGTCTCACGCGAGTGTAAACGCCATTTTGACGTTTATTTCTCATTTACCTCCAACTCAGTTTGAGGTTGGCCAACGCGGTTTGGGTTGGTGAGATCAGGTCGGTAAACGGGGGCCCGTTTGTTGCGGCCTGAATGAGGCTGTTCGCGTGGCTCTCATAAAAACGAACCTGCGAATCTTTTCATACCACAATGCCTTCAAGTGGCGGCACAATGTAATTCTCAAGAATTCACATAATTGGATTGAGTTAATAATCCGTGAAATAAATTACGCTAAAGTAGTCAAAATAATGAAAATATGCAAGCTAACTTCATGTTTTGACGAAAAACATTTTTACGGTGCGGTGCGAAGGCTCTCAGGTATGAACAGCGCCTTGTAAAGCTACTGATCAATGCCCGGTAAGAGAATACAGGAATTACCCGAATCGTTAAACCACATAACCCTAAATTTACCCGAACAGATGTATTGTCCTTTTTGCTCATACTATGCATTAACAAGTACCAATAAAAAGTTCTTTTTGCCTATACTTTGCAGTAACAATACTCCGGTAACTTTTCATTTCTCGCAACTTAGCGAAGCGTTCTCATGAG